>NZ_JBSSCH010000022.1:0-34089 GCF_054059615.1 Thermostichus sp. OS-CIW-33 | reverse complement strand
CCCCCCGAAGGGGGAACTACCATAGAAAATCCAGCAATACTAATTAACAAATCCGGATCGTTTCCAATTTCTAGGGATCCCCCCGAAGGGGGAACAAGAAGAAGTAGTTCAGGGATTCGGAACAGAAGGCGCAGTTTCCAATTTCTAGGGATCCCCCCGAAGGGGGAACTTTTATTCGGACCCAGACAGAGGGTTATTACTATTCTTTGTTTCCAATTTCTAGGGATCCCCCCGAAGGGGGAACATCTACTCGGTGGTCCAGCATAATGAATGGGCCAATCCGTTTCCAATTTCTAGGGATCCCCCCGAAGGGGGAACCACTTCTGGGTCTCACTACGGACTGAGCTCAACGTGTTTCCAATTTCTAGGGATCCCCCCGAAGGGGGAACGTCGTATATGCGCGTTATCACACGTACATACGATCCGTTGTTTCCAATTTCTAGGGATCCCCCCGAAGGGGGAACTACGGAGTACGTATATGTTCCCCATCTGAATCGCGTTCAAGTTTCCAATTTCTAGGGATCCCCCCGAAGGGGGAACTAACGAGCCAAAGGCGCTTGGGATTACTTCCCTCACGTTTCCAATTTCTAGGGATCCCCCCGAAGGGGGAACTCCGCTCAGAGCGCTGCGAGTATATTCGCGACATCGCGTTTCCAATTTCTAGGGATCCCCCCGAAGGGGGAACAGTGATTGGAGGTTACTCCAATGAGCATTCGTAAGTGTTTCCAATTTCTAGGGATCCCCCCGAAGGGGGAACTTTCTTACGATGTTCAAGTTCGCTTGATTGGTTTCCCGTTTCCAATTTCTAGGGATCCCCCCGAAGGGGGAACCACAGCACAGTTACTCGCTGTACTTTGTTGTGATGAAGTTTCCAATTTCTAGGGATCCCCCCGAAGGGGGAACTTCACTACCCAAAGGTGGACCCGCCTTACACGGCGGTGTTTCCAATTTCTAGGGATCCCCCCGAAGGGGGAACTGGCCCCAGATAGCAAGGGTCAGTCATGCCCTTCTGGATGGGTGTGTTTCCAATTTCTAGGGATCCCCCCGAAGGGGGAACCTTATCTAGAGGTAGTTTGGGTAGTAAACTATTTTCGTGAGTTTCCAATTTCTAGGGATCCCCCCGAAGGGGGAACCAGACAGCAGAACGCTGGGATCTCCCTCATATTCACGTTTCCAATTTCTAGGGATCCCCCCGAAGGGGGAACTGGGAAGTACAAGACTGTTGTCTATGCGCAAGACTTTACTGAGTAGTTTCCAATTTCTAGGGATCCCCCCGAAGGGGGAACATCCTGAAGACGTACGTCAGATGGGTGGTGACTATGATGTTTCCAATTTCTAGGGATCCCCCCGAAGGGGGAACTCCACCCCTATTAAACCCAAGCAGGGCAAGGAATGCAAGACCCATTTGCGAGGGATCCGGAAAAAAGTCGGCAAAAAGAGTTTTGGCGAGGGGGTTTTGGGGCCGGAAAGCCTTGTGGCGCAAGGCGTCGAGGGATCGAACGAAAGAATCGGCCTTTGCGGCTTTTGGCGGATCGCTCGCGGAGGCGTTGATACCGTTTTGGTGTTCTTTTGGAAACATCGAGATCCAGACAAGGGCAGTAGGGCCCTGAGTCCACTGATGAGCCAACCTCAGCCAATCTAGCCGCGCAGGCGACCGGAGCGCAGGATGCTGATGACGAGCCACAGCCCCAACAGGCTGGCCGCCCCGAACAGGAGTTCGCTCAGCCCAAAGACCTGAAACCGCTGCGTCTGAGCCGAGATGATGGCAGCCCCGACGATCAGAGAGCCGACCACAATGCTGTAGGAAAGGCGGTTGGCCGACTGATCCAGGCTGCTGCGGATCCCGTCCAGCTCTTGGATGGTCAAGTTCCAGCGCTGGGTTTCCGAGGTGATGCGGCTGAGCAGCAGCTCCATCTGGCGCGGCGATTGCAGAGAGAGATTTTTCAAATCCAAAGCCGTGCGCAGCAGCGAGGGCAGAGGGGCCTCCCCCAGCAATTGCGCCCGAAACACATCCGCCATCAGGGGGCGAAGCTGCTCCGGCAGGTTGTAGCCGGGGGTGAGCTGGCGGGCGATCCCTTCCAAATTGGCCAGCGCCTTGGCACAGAGGCCCAAATTGCCGGGAATGCGGATCTGGTTGCGCCGAGCCGCCTGCAGGATCTCAGAAAAGAGCTGGCTGAAGTTGAGTTCCGCAATGCTCAGGGTGTAGTACTGCCGCAGAAGGCGCTCGTAGTCGCTTTGGAGCTGGGCCAAGCTAACCGGCTGCTCCCGCAAGCGGGCCGTGGATCTTTCCGGCAGGGCCAACTCCAGGGTCAATTCGGCACAGCGCTGGGCATCGAGGCTGACAATGGCCAGCATCAGCTCCAGCAGAATCTGCTGCGTACGCGGATCCAGCCGCCCAATCATGCCGCAATCCAGCAGGGCCACGCGACCGGATCCCAAGTAAAAGAGGTTGCCGGGGTGGGGATCGGCGTGGAAATAGCCATCAATGCAGATCTGCTGGAAAAAAGCGCGGGTCAAGAGGCGGGCGATGTTTTCCGGGTCCGCGTCGCTGCGATCCGCCTCCAACAGGGGCCGGCCCTCGATCCACTCCAGCGTCAACACCTTTGGGGTGGTGAGAGGCCAATGGATGCGCGGCACCACCAGTTGGGCCGGATCAAACCAACGCCCCCTTTGCAACTGTTGGCGGAGCTGCTCGGTGTGGCGGGCCTCTTGGGTAAAGTCCAGCTCTGCTTGAATGGCCCGGCAGAACTCATCCGCCAAGGCCACCACATCTGCCAACCTGCCGAACTCCGTTTGCGCCACCAGCTCGGCAATGCCCCGGATTAGCCGCGTATCCCGCTCCACCACCGCCTCCAGCCCGGGCCGCTGGATCTTGAGGGCCACCCACTCGCCGCTGACCAGACAAGCCCGATGGACCTGGGCAATGGATCCCGCCGCAACCGACTCTGTGTCCAGGCTGCTGAACACCTGCTCCAACGGCTGCCGCAACTGCTGGCGCAGCAGGATCTCCACCGCATTCCAGGGAACAGGAGGTACGTCGGCCTGCAGAGTGCTGAGGGCCTCGATGTACTCTCGCGGCAACAGGTCCGGACGGGTGCTCAGCAGTTGGCCCAGCTTGACATAGACCGGCCCCAGATCCACCAAAATGTTGCGCAGCACCATTGGGGGGGGCAGTTGGGGTTCCCCAGCCTTGCCAAAAGAGAGCAAGCGGCGCATGTAGTCCCAACCGTGGCGCAAAACCACCTCCAGGATCTCGGCCTGACGCGCCCCACTCTGGGCCAGACGGGCAAACATCGCAGTCTCTCTCCCTGGAAGTCCAATGGCAGAGAAGCCCGATCCCTAGAAAAAGGGGATAGGGGCCACCCTACGGGTTCCATCCCAGCCGGTTTGCAGCCCCTCCCGCAACACCCGCAGCACCTCATCGGTATCGGCATTGGGCTGGGCAAAGGAGAAAACATGCTTGAAGCGCAGTTTGCCCTCCCGATCCACAACGAACTGGGCCGGCAGGGGTGCTCCCAAAGCTTGGCCAACCCCATAGAGGCGGAAGGTTTTGCACTCGGGATCCACCAGCAGCGGGTAAGGCAGCTGCAGGTCTGCTTGAATCTGCTGGCTTTGAACCGGATCAGTGCTGGTGACCATCAGCAGCTCGGCCCCCAAGGCTTGGATCTCGCCGTAGCGGGCTTTCAGCTCTTGGATGTGGGGGTAGCAAAAAGGGCAAAAAAGCTTTTCGGTGAAGATACGAGTAAAAGCCAGAACCACCGGCTTTTGGCCGCGGTAGTCCGATAGCCGCACGGGATCCCCTTGCACGCGCGGCAGCTCAAAATCGGGGGCAATCTGGCCGATTTCCAGAGAAGTGTTGGCTGGTTGGGGGATGAAGTTGTCGGCAAAGCGACGGTTAAACAGTCCGCTGTTGCTGGTCATTGCAGTTTTTTACGTTTCTTTACTACTTGCCACCAGCCTAACCCAAAGCCTCGGCCACTGCCTTCAGCCGTCGGAGCTGGGCCCGCATATCCTGCTGGGTCAGCCCCGCTGCCAACAGGTAAAACCCTGCCGCCACCCAGGGACTGGGGATGCGGAAGTCGAAGCAATTGACCAGGAGGGTACCCTCCGGCTGGGGATGGCACTCCCAGCGGTCGGTTCCTTCAAAAAACCCCTCAAACTGCCACTGCACCAAGCCTTCTGCCCGCTCTGTAATCACGCAATCCAAGCTGGGGGATACAAACGGCAAGCGAAGGAAAAAGCGGTAGCGGCTGCCCAATTCCGCCAGAGGGGATCCCACCGCCTCACAGCCCAACAGCGGGTTGAGCCAGCGCTTCATCAACTCCAGGTCGGTGAGGCAGCGATCCACCTGGGCCACGCTGGCCGCAATCTGAATCGACTGGGTGTAGACAGGCATCCTCAGGGGGAAGTTGGGGGAGTGAGCTTGGCTGAAGAGAGGTCTTCTGCTGGGGCAGGGGGGGATACGGTGCTGAGCAAGATCAAGATATCGCGGTATTCCACCTGATCCGGCCCCCGACGGGGGGATCCCACTTGCACCACCGCCTGTTGGAGAGGCTTTTTGGGGTGGGGGGGAGACTCGAACACCAAGGTGCGGATCCCATTGGCCTGCTCGATGTCCGAGAGGATGTCCCAGCCCCGGCCCCACAGGGTGCGGCGGTAGTAGGCGGCAATCGCCTCCAGAGGCTGAGAGGTCTGCAAGATCAGGGAGGCAAGGCCCCCCTGCCGATCTCGAATCTGCCCTGAAGAGACGATGACAGCGTTGGGCAACTGCAAGTGAGGGGGAAACTGAGGGGGAAGGGCGCGGGCATCTCCTAGGGAAGCCTCAAAGTGCGTGCCATCTTTGCCGATGTGACGCCGCACGGGATCCTGATCCACTTCTTGAGCAACCGGATCAGGCATCTTGCGGCAGGCCACGAGGGATCCCGCCAACAGCCCCAGGGTTAGCCGAGTAAGAATAGGCAAAGAACTTGGCCCCACTGACGTGAACCGCTCAAGACGGGAATTTTTTCTCATCCGTTGGCCAGGGATCCCTGACTGGTTATAGCGGATCCCGCCTTTGGATACAACTGAACCTCCTCTTCTGATTCCGAGCCAGGCTCGAAAGCAGCCATCATTCCTCCAACCAGGGCTGACAACTGCACACCAGGTGGCGATCCCCGTAGGCGTTGTCGATGCGGCTGACGCTGGGCCAGAACTTGTGGGCCTTGACCCAAGGGAGCGGGTAGGCGGCCAGCGAGCGAGGATAGGGGCGATCCCAGTGGTCGGCAGCCACCACCTCGGCGGTGTGGGGGGCCAGCTTGAGGGGATTGCGCACCGGATCCATCTCGCCTCGCTCAATGGCGGCAATCTCCTGGCGGATGGCAATCATCGCCTCGCAGAAGCGATCCAGCTCCTCCAGAGATTCGCTCTCGGTGGGCTCCACCATCATTGTCCCCGGCACCGGCCAGGAGATGGTGGGGGCGTGGAAGCCATAGTCCATCAGGCGCTTGGCCACATCTTCCACCTCGATGCCAGCGCTTTTTTTCAGGGGGCGCAAATCCAAAATGCACTCGTGGGCCACCCACCCCCCCGGCCCCTTGTAGAGCACCGGGTAGTAGGGATCCAACCGCTTGGCGATGTAGTTGGCGTTGAGGATGGCCACTTGGCTGGCCAGGGTGAGGCCGGCGGATCCCATAAGGCGAATGTAGGCCCAGGAGATGGGCAAGATGTTGGCACTTCCCCAGGGGGCAGCGCTGACGGGGCCGTTACAACCGGGCAAAACAGGATGGCCAGGCAAATAGGGCACAAGGTGAGGGGCCACGGCAATGGGCCCTACCCCCGGCCCACCCCCCCCGTGGGGAATGCAGAAGGTCTTGTGCAGGTTGAGGTGGCAGACATCCGCCCCCAGCTCAGCAGGACGGCAGAGACCTACCTGGGCGTTGAGGTTGGCCCCATCCATGTACACCTGTCCCCCCGCCTCGTGGATTATCTGGCAAATCTCGCGGATCCCTTCCTCAAACACGCCGTGGGTAGAAGGGTAGGTGATCATCAAGGCGGCCAGCCGCTCCCCGTGCTGCTCCACCTTGGCCCGCAGATCCTCAATGTCGATATTGCCGGCTTCATCACAAGCTACGCTCACCACCTGCATCCCCGCCATCACGGCGCTGGCCGGGTTGGTTCCGTGGGCCGAGGTGGGGATCAAGCACACCTGCCGTCGGCCTTCCCCTCTGGCTTGGTGGTAGCGGCGGATGGCCAACAGGCCGGCATATTCCCCCTGAGATCCGGCATTGGGCTGCAGAGAAACTCCGGCAAAGCCGGTGATCTCCGCCAGCATCTTTTCCAACTGGGCAAAGAGGGCTTGGTAGCCGCGGGCCTGCTCCAGGGGCACAAAAGGATGGAGCTGGGCAAACTCCGGCCAGGTGACCGGCATCATCTCCACCGTGGCATTCAGCTTCATGGTGCAAGAGCCCAAGGGGATCATGGAATGGGTGAGAGCCAGATCCCGGCTTTGCAGGCGGTGGATATAGCGCAGCAGCTCAGTTTCCGAGTGGTAACGGTTAAAGACCGGATGGGTGAGGTAGGGGGTGGTGCGCAGGAGCTGGGGCGGCAGGCTCTGGCCCAAGTCCAGCTCTGGGCTGTCGGGATCCCAAGCTGGCGGTAAGGACTCCGTTCCGCTGCGGGGAAGGGTTCCGGCGAAGATCTCCCACAGATCCCGCAGATCCTGAGCGGTGGTAGCCTCATCCAAGCTGATCCCCAGCGTCCGGTCATCGATCTGGCGTAGGTTGATCTGTCGCTGGGCAGCGCCGGCCTGGATCGCCTGCACCTGCTCTGGAGAAGCTACCTTGACCCAGAAGGTATCGAAGAAATGCTCGGGCCCCACCTCATAACCCAACTGACGGATCCCGGTGGCCAAGTGATGGGCCTGGCGGTGGATGCGCTCGGCTATGTGTCGCAAGCCGCGGGGGCCGTGGTAGACGGCATACATAGAAGCCATCACCGCCAAAAGCACCTGGGCAGTGCAGATGTTGCTGGTGGCCTTGTCCCGCCGGATGTGCTGCTCGCGGGTCTGCAACGCCAAGCGCAGGGCTGGCTTGCCTTGAGCATCCTGAGAAATCCCCACCAGCCGTCCTGGCAGCAGCCGCTTGTGGGCCTCGCGGGTGGCGAAGTAAGCCGCATGGGGGCCGCCATAGCCCAAAGGCACGCCGAAGCGCTGGGTGGATCCCACCACGATGTCCGCTCCCCACTCTCCTGGGGGTTGCAATAGGGTTAAGCTGAGCAGGTCGGCAGCCACCGTCACCACCATCCCCTTCTGGTGAGCCTGCTCCACCAACTGCCGGTAGTCCCGGATTTCCCCAAAGGTGTTGGGATATTGCAACAGCAGCCCAAAGCCCTTCTCCGGGCAAAACTCCGCCAGATCCGTCACGCGCACCTGGATCCCCAAGGGCTCTGCCCGCGTCTGCACCACTGCAATCGTCTGGGGATGACAGCCCCGATCCACCCAGAAAACTGGGGATCCCCTGCCTGCCAAGGTGTAGGCAAGAGCCATGGCTTCGGCGGCTGCGGTGGCCTCGTCCAGCAGGGAAGCATTGGCGATCTCCATCCCCGTCAGGTCGATCACCATCGTCTGGAAGTTGAGCAGGGCTTCCAACCGTCCCTGGGCAATCTCAGCTTGGTAGGGGGTGTAGGGGGTGTACCAGGCAGGGTTTTCCAGGATGTTGCGCTGAATCACCGGTGGCGTCAGGGTGTTGGAATAGCCCATGCCCAAAAAGGAGCGCCACACCTGGTTCTGGGCCGCCATTGCCTGCAGTTCCGCCAACACCTGCTGCTCAGGGCAAGGGGATCCCAATTGCAAAGGCTGGCTGCTGCGAATGGCCGGCGGCACCGCCTTCTCCACCAGCTCCTGCAGCGAACTCAGCTCCAACACTTGCAACATCTGCCCAATTTGCCGGGCATCCGGCCCAATGTGCCGTCTGAGAAAGAGTTCGGTCTGCCCCAGCAACTCCAGCTCCGGAGAAGGCGTGGGTTGTGGGATCCCTGGAGATGGATCCCGGCTGGGGGGGTCAAGTCGAGTCGAGTGGAGAAGGGCCAAGTCGGACATGGTGCGATAGCCGAGAAAGGGAGAGCAAGAAAGACTGTCTCCTGATCATAGTTGTTAAAAATTGTTTCTGTCGGGATCCAAATCCTGTCTTGGCCCTCGATTCGGGGTGGAGGGGATGAGACACTAGATGGTCGGAGAATGTTAGCAATCTATACAGATGAGCCTTTTGGATTCTGCTTGGAGAAGTGATGCTATGCGTTGGCTGCTGTCCATCTTGGTTCGTATCTTGTTGGTGCTCTGTCTGTGCCTTACTCCCTTGGGGATCCCTGTTGTGGCCAGGGCCGCAGAGCTTCCCCCGGTAAAGCACTTGGACACTCCGATTGACGTGAACAACACCATCTTGCGCAACTACCGCCAACTGCCCGGCTTCTATCCCACCCTAGCTCGCATCCTGGTGAAAAATGCCCCCTACAAGAGCCTGGAAGACATGTTGCAGATCTCAGGCCTGACAGAGCAGCAAAAGGCCCTGATCAAAGCCAACGCCGAGAACTTCGTGTTTGGCGAGTATCAGGAAGGGGCTAACCAACTGGAAAACCGCATCAACCAAGGGTACTACGGCTGATCTCGGCAGAGGGGCCATCGGGAGAATCGGCTTTTGTAGGAAAGGGATCCTGTGGCCTACGATAACGTCTGCAAGTACTTGGTGGAATGGTTCCCCGAGTCCTTTGCCCGGTGGCTGCTGGGATCCCCGGTTCCCTTGATCCAGCTCCAGCCAACGGAGCTCTCCAGCGAGCCCATTCGCGCGGACTCCCTCATCCTGCTGAGGGCCCAAAACCTGATTTTGCATCTGGAGTTTCAAACCGATCCGGATCCCGACATTCCCTTGCGCATGGCCGACTATTGCCTGCGCCTCTACCGCCGCTATCCTGCCCAGGAAGTGCGGCAGATTGTCATCTACCTGAGAAAAACCCAGTCAGAACGGGCGTACCAAACCTCTTTTCAACGGGGATCCCTGTCCCATCGCTTTGAGGTCTTGCGCCTGTGGGAACAAGATCCGGAGGTGCTATCTCAATATCCAGGACTCCTGCCTTTAGCCGTGTTGGCAGATCCGGAAAACCCGGAGCCGCGACTCCGCCAAGTGGCCAGAGCAATAGCAGAGATAGAGGATCCAAAGCTACGGCAAGAGGTGAAAGCGGCCACTGCCGTCTTAGCAGGATTAACATGGACGCCAGAGGAAATCAGCAGGGTTCTGGGAGGTTTGGCTGTGCGGGAATCGACCATCTATCAGATGTGGCGAGCAGAAGCCCTCAAAGAAGGGCGAGAGGAGGGCCTGAAACAAGGCCTAGAGCAAGGTCTGCAACAGGGTCTGCAGCAAGGTCTGCAGCAAGAAGCAGCTCGACTGACTCTGAGTCAACTGCGGCGCAAGCTGGGATCTTTGCCGGAAGACCTGTCTGAAACCATCCGCCTCTTACCTACCGAGCAACTGGAGGCTTTGGCGGAAGCGCTGTTGGACTTCCAAACCCTGGCCGATTTGATCCAATGGCTCAGGGAGTCATCATCCAACTAGGGTTTGCCGTCGCGGCCTTTTCCAACCTCACAGGACTCTGTGGGTGAGTTAGGATCCCTGTTACTCAGATGGACTCGATGAAACGGCCACAGGTTTTGATCTGTGGCTACTACGGCTACGGCAATGCCGGCGATGAGGCGTTGTTGCTGGCTCTCTTACGAGAGCTAGAGCAGTTGCCCAGCCCCGTACAGCCGGTGGTGCTCTCCCGTCGCCCTGCCGAAACGGCTGCCACCTATGGGGTGCTGGCCTATCCGCGCTTCAACAGTTTGGCTTTACGGCGCTGTCTCCAGGAGGCCCAGGCTTTCATCTGGGGTGGAGGTGGCCTGCTGCAGGATCGCACCAGTTGGCGCAGCCCTCTCTACTACCTGGGGGTGATGGGCCTAGCCCAGCGATGGGGGCTAAGAACCGTTGCCTGGGCCCAGGGGATCGGGCCGCTGCAGCGGGGGTGGATTCGCGCACTAGCCCGTCGCTCGTTGGCAGGTTGCACGGCCATCAGTGTGCGGGATGGGGTTGCCTCCCAATGGCTGCAAGAGTGGGGGATCCCTCACCAGGTAGCTCCGGATCCCGTCTGGGATTTACCGTCCAAAACCTTGCCGGAATGGGAAACGTGGCCTCAGCCCCGCATTGCTGTGGTCTTGCGTCCGCATCCGCAACTGACTGGAGCCTGTCTAGAAGCTTTGAGCCAGGGTTTACAGCGTCTCCAGGCTTCCACGGGGGCATACCTTCTCTTCGTGCCCTTTCAGCTGGCTCCTCCCGGATCCCCTGACCTTGGGCCAGACTACCACTTGGCTCAGCAGCTTCAGCAGCGCCTACCCCACCGTAGCCAAGTGCTGGAAATTCGGGATCCCTGTCTATTGAAAGGAGTCTTTCGGGGTGTCAGGCTGGCGATCACCATGCGCTACCACGGATTGGTGATGGCGGCGGCAGAGGGCTGCGCCTGTTTTGGTCTCAGCTACGATCCCAAGGTGAAAACGCTGCTCCAGGAATTGGGCATGCCTGGCTGGGATCTGCAGGAGATGCCCACCGATCCTGAAGCCTTACACCAAGCTTGGCTGGCCTGCTACTCAGAGGGCCTAGCTCTCAGCCCTGCCCAAGCTGACCTGTGGGCGAGGCAATCGGCTCAGCACGCTCAGTTGTTGAGACAGCACCTGAAGTGGGGTTGATGGGGTTGCCTGGAGAAGTTGCTGCCAGGGCGAATTCCGGTAGCGGTTCTTCTGGAGAGCCGCTTTACCCCAAAAGTAGGGAGGCACGGTGTCCCCGAACCAAAGCGCTGCGTGCATCCGCTTGAGGAGGCCCCCAATTCATTGAGGGGAGGACGTCACCTGAGAGGGTTTTGGGGGAGAAACTCCCGATCCAGGGGCAGGGGGGCGACAGGTTGGGTGAGGGTAAATTGGCCGCTTTCTATCCACTGCTTGAGGATTTCGGCAATTTGTATGGAGCGGCGCAAGCTGGCCAGGGGAGCGGTGCGAATCTTGCGGCCATTGAGGGTGATCTGGCCAGATTTGAGTTGGGCATAGCTCACTAAGCCAAAGGTGGGCCGCACCCGGCGGGGAATGGAAAAGTCGATCACCGGTGCCACCAGTTCTTCATCCCGGATGGCGATGGCCTCCAAATCCGCAGGAGCGAGGATGGGAATGGGGATCCCGACCCCCAACATCAAGCTGGGGCCGTAGTTGCGGAAGTAGCAGCCCCTCACCCATTCCGCCTGCATTTGCTTGGCATCCCCAATCAGGGCCAGGGTGGCCGCCGGGCCGATGGGAGTTTGGTTGGGCAATCGCTTTTGCAGCGGAAAGTGTTGGGTGCCCTCCCAGGCGACGTAGCCGATGCCGCCTCCCAAAAAGATGCGGCTGCCGATCCCCACCCGGCGCAACAGGGGATCGTTCAACAAGGGGGATAGCTCTCCCGGGTTGGAATAGACGGCATTGCCCAGATGCGGTTCCAACAGACCCAAGTAGGTGTACAAAGGCCGATCCCCGCCGTTCACCCCGACGATGAAGTTTTGGTAGGCATTGCGGGGGTTGAACAGGTAAAACTGGTTGAGCTGATCCCGAGTCAGGGTGGTCTCGTAGTCGGCGCGGGGGTAACAATCGGTCACTTGGCCGATGGCCCGCAAATGGACGCGCTTGCCCGCCACCAGGTCGGCAATGACATGGCCGCCCCCATAGGCTTGATCCGCTTGCTCGCTGGGTTGGGCTGCCCCCAGGTAAAGATCCACCGCGCCAAATCCGGCATAGGCCGGTACCCCGTTCAGCCACGCTTGGCGAATCTTGATGGGCGGATCCGTATGGCCCAGGTTCACAATGGCTCCTGAAGACTCCATTGGCTCAAAGGTGCCGGTGGTGATCACATCCACCTGCTCAAAGGCTTCCTGGATCCCCAAGGTGGCCAGCTTGGCTTTGGCTTCCAGGGCCGTCCACACCCGCACCTGGCCTTTGGCAATGCGTTGGTTAATCTGGTCTAGGGTTCTCTCCATGGGATGTAAAGATCGCAATGGTTGGTCGCGTTGGCGGTGTGGAGCACTAGGCAGTCTTGATCGCTTGATCGTCGAGGGATCCGCTCCCATCTTGAATTCTTTCGTGAGGCAGCTCTTGGGACTGGCTCAATGAATAGCTTAAATGGACGGGGATCTGGGCCGGTGGGGCTTAAGGGGATCCGGCAGTATGGGCCGCTTTTGACGGCGTTGGGGTTGGTGGGCCTGCTCTACGGCGGGGGGCTGCTGCTGGCTCTGGCCCAGAGTGTGGGCCTCTACGGCCTGGGCGAGAGGGGGTTTACCCTGCAGGGGTATGGGGAGCTGCTGCGGGATGCGGAAGTCGGGGGATCCCTGTTGCTCAGCCTCAGAATCGCTCTGTTGGCAACGGGGTTGGCGCTGCTTTTGGGGCTGGGGCTGGCGCTGCTGTTGCGGGGGGTGGGGGGGTGGGCCATCTGGCTTGGCCAGTTGACGCTGCCGATTCCTCATTTGGTGGGGGTGGCGGGGATGCTGCTGCTGCTGGGGCCCAGCGGTTGGTTGGCGCGGCTGGCCTTCCAACTGGGCTGGATTGCCTCGGATCAGGATTTTCCCTTGTGGGTGAACGACCGCGGCTATGTGGGGGTGTTGCTCTATTGGCTTTGGAAGGAGATCCCGTTTGCCGCTCTGGTGGCGCTGACGCTGCTGCGCGGGATGGGATCCGAGCTGGAGCAACAGGCTCGGCTGCTGGGGGCTTCTGCCGCCCAGACGTTTTGGTATGTAACGCTGCCCTTGCTGCGGCCGGGGCTGCTGGCCACCGGGATTCTCATCTTCGGCTTTGTCTTCAGCGCCTTTGAGGTTCCCTTGCTCTTGGGGCCCACCTACCCGCGCACCTTGCCCGTTCTGATCTATCAGCGCTTCACCCACATCAACCTGGAGCAGCGGCAGCAGGCGGTGGCGCTGGGGATCATCCTGCTGGCTGTCTCGGCAGCGGTGGTCAGCCTAATCGGAGGGCTGTTTGCAGCCAGAGTATCCTTTCTGCAGCTGCCGTTTGGCTCAGCGGGACGGAGTCCTTGGAGAAAGCCGTGAAAGGACGCAGATGGATTGGGGGATCCCTGCTCCGCCTTGGGGTGGCCGGAGTGGCCCTCCTTTGGGCTTTGCCCTTTGGGGTGCTGGCCCTTTGGGCCTTCACGCGGGCCTGGTATTTTCCCGATGCCCTGCCCCGGGCATGGAGCATAGCCGGTTGGCAGCAACTGCTGAGCTGGGGATCCCAGTTCCGGGCAGCCTTCGGCCAGAGCTTGCAAATTGCCCTGTTTACCACCCTGCTGGCCTTGGGGGTGGGGATCCCGGCAGGGCGAGTTTTGGGCACCCATCCTGTGCCCGCCTGGCTGCGCCTGCTGTTGCTGTTGCCCGTCATCACCTCTCCTTTGGCCGTATTGATGGGCATCCAAGGGGTGCTGATTCGCCTGCGGCTGGACAGTACCCTGCTGGCGGTGGTTTTGGTGCATCTGATCCCCACCATTCCCTACATGTCTCTGGTGATGGGCAGTGTGTTCGCCCGTTTCGACCGCGGCTACGAGGCGCAGGCCCGCTGTTTGGGGGCGGATCCCTGGCAGGTGTGGTGGCAGGTAACGTTGCCCCTCATTGCCCCTGGGGCAGCCATTGGGGCGGTATTTGCCTTTTTGATCTCTTGGAACGAATTTTTGCTCACCTTCTTTGTCGGCGGTGGGCGGGTTCTCACGCTGCCAATGCTGCTCTACAGCCTTTTGCAAGGGGGAAACAATACCCTGGTGGCTGCAGTGGCCTTCCTGTCGCTGCTGCCGGGGTGGTTGGCCTTGCTGGGGGCCAGCGTCTGTTTGGGGCAGGCCATCGGGCTACCCCCCACAGAGGTTCAAGAGGGGGAGAGCTAATATCCCTTCAGGGCCAGGTTGGGCCGTTGCAGAGCAGCTCCCACCCGTTGAACCTGGGTCTTGAAGCTGCCATCTCGCTCCAACCATATCTGCCTCAGGGCAGGGGGAATTACCTCCAGGCCAAACTGGGGGCTCTTGGGACGAAATTGCACACAGGTTGAGGGACAAGCCAGGTAATCAACCCCCTCCCGCCGGCGGTGCAGGTCTTGGTGAATATGGCCGAATACAACGAGGCGGATGTGGTCGAACTCGTCCAGAACCCCAAACAACCGCTCCGGCTGCTGCAGGGCACTTTGATCCAGCCAGGCAGAATCCACCGAAAAAGGGGGATGGTGCAGGGCCAACAAAACATGGTGTTGGGCAGCTTTGCTCCGCTGCAATTCCTGTCTCAGCCATAGCAGCGTGCGATCCGTCAGGTAACCGCTATCTTTGCCGGGCACGAGGGAGTTCAATAAAATAAAACTCCAATTTTCCCGGCTGAAGCTCTTGTCCCCGAATAGCCGCTCGGCGTGGAGCTCTTGGTTCATGTTGTGCAGGCGATCGTGGTTGCCTGCCAACCAGTAAGTATCGATGGGGAGAGTTTGCAAATGGGCTCTCAAACGGGCGTAAGATGCCGCACTGCCATCTTGAGAGAGATCTCCGGTGAGCAGCAGCAGATCCGGCAAGGGATCCAGAGCGGCAATGGCCTTTTGCACCTGCAGGAAAGAGGCTTCCGTGTCCACCCCCAGCAGCCGGTGATGGGGCTTGGCAAACAGATGCAGGTCGCTGATCTGAACCACGTATACGGTCATAGAGCAGGCCCAAGAGGGTGAGATCCCATCTCCGCAGGTTTAAAACACTACCGTTTTACGTTTTAACACCAGATGGCCCGGCTGGAACCAGTAGGTATGGTCATTTCAATGCAACCTAGGAACTGCACCCACACCTAAAATGTTGAATGCAGGGAACCACAAGGCTTTTCTCAGTAGCCCAGGCGTCTCGCCCCCAACCTAAAATGACCATAACTCAGCCCTAAAGGGCTCAACCTTAACCTACCCAAGTCCGTCAACCCGGTTCAATCCCTTGAGAAAATCCTCTCAGGAAAAGCTTTAGGAAACATTCAGAGATCGGCCCACGTTCCTAAAAGCAGCCTGCACCTGAGGCCAGCGGGATTCTTGGGTAGAGGCTGTCAGCGTGTAGAGGCGATGGTGCCGAACGGTCACCGTCACCACCTCATGACGAAGCTGGGATCCCATATCGGTTTGGTATTCCAGCAGGTAATAGGGGTGCTCCTGCCGCTCAAAGGCTTCGGCAGCCAACAGCTTGGCCGAGCGACCGGATCCCTCAGGAGCAATGATCTTCTCCGCCACCAACTGCCCCACCTCATCCGGGCTGCCCAAATCGGCAATCGTCTCCCCCTTGTCAAACGGGGCGATCATCAGGCTGACGTTCTCGGTCTCGTACACCAGGTCGCGCAGGAGTACCACCGGCCCTTTCCCCGGCCCAAGATTGACCGCCACCATGCCGTTGGGGTAAGCAAAAGCAAAGGCTCCGCTGGGATCCCTGTAGGCCCGCAGGTTAGAGCCCGCGGAACAGGCACAAACCACCAAGCTGAGGCAAACACAGAGCAGCAACAACGCCCTAGACAGCCACAGGCTGGTTGCGTAAGTGGGCCACAGGCCTGATCGGGCAGAATGCGCGCCTCGTGCTGCTGACATTGCTGGGATCCTCTCCTCAGATGGGTTGCCTATTGTTCCTTTATCATCCTAGTACGAGCGCACTCCCTCTAGCCCGTTGACCGTCAATTCCCAACGGAAAACTCCCCCTGCAACTTAGCAGCGGGGTTGCCGACGTGGGTTGAAAAGCGAGGGATCCCCAAGCTTGGAAGCAACTGCTGCTATTGGGGGAGCCGCTTCTCGAAATCCAGATCCGGTAGCGGCAGGTTGGCCTGGGCACCTCCTTGGCCGGTGAGCATTGCCAAGCGGCGGGAGATTTCATCGTCCATGGCCATTTCATCCAGTTGGGCAGCAATCTGCTCGCTGCGATCTTCCGAGAGTTCGCTCATGGCTCGGGATTTGAGCTGGCGAGCCTGGATAGCATTCTTTGCCGCCTCAAATTGGGACTTGGCCGAGTCGATGTTGTAGGAGTTGTTGACGCGGGTCATCTGCTCCAGAGCTTGGTTCACCTCGTTGATGTCTTTGAGGTTGCTCAGCTCGCTCTTGTAAGCGGCCAGTCGTTCTTTCTCGCGGGCCAGCTTTTGCTTGGCGGCATTGACGTAGCGCTCGGCAGTTTCCACATTCTCCTTAAGGGGGCCGAGAATGGCCTCAATTTGCAGCGCTTGGGACATAGCCAGGCGGGCAGCCTCTTGATCGCCCCGTTGGGCGGCCAGGCGAGCTTTGTTCTCCAGGGCCTGGTACTCCCGCACCTTTTGCATGTACTTCTGCTCAGCCCGCTGATAGGCGGCTACTTGGGTGGCAACGGCTTCCGTGAGACGCTGAACCGTCTCCTGCATCGTGCGTAGGGATTCTTCCGCCACCATCACCGCCCCTGTGCCGCCTTTCTCCACCGGGATCCCCCACAGCCAGTTCCAAGTTCCGACGATGACGCTGCCGGCCCGTTGCCCAAAAATGCCGTAGATGATCTTGCGTGCGCCCATGGCTTGACCCTCCTGCCTACGCGTGCCTCTACTGTATTTAACTTTCTCCCTGACTGGAAAGATCTCAGGGATCCGGCAAGTGGACAAATTCAAATCCCCGCTTCTTCAAAGTTGGGATCAACTGCCGCGTTACCTCAACCACTTGGGCTCCTCCTTGTACCCCATCGTGCAGCACGATTAAGGAGCCAGGCCGCACCTGGGCCAGCACCCGCTCCACCACCACCGATACCGGTGGGATCAGCCAATCCTCAGGCACCACGCTCCACATCACCGGACAAAAGCCCCAACGGCGCAAATCCGCAAGCGTCTGCGGCCAAAACAAGCCATTGGGCGGGCGCACAGCCCGATAATCGTCAGGGATCCCGCCACAGGCAGCCACCAGGGCAGCTTGGCTGCGCTTCAGGCTCTGTTGAAGTTCGTCAGGGGCAAGCTGGGTGAAGGAGCGATGCTGCCAGCCGTGAAGGCCAATGCGGTGGCCTTGTTGGCGGATCTGACGGGCTAGGTGGGGCCAGCGCTGCACCCGTTCTCCCAACACAAAAAACGTGGCCGACACCTGAAAATCCATCAAAACCTGCAGCAAAGCCGGAGTGTACTCGGGGTGAGGGCCATCGTCAAACGTCAGGGCCACCCGCTGGGTACAGGGATCTGCCGGCAACTCCCACAGGCCGTCGGGAAAGAGAGTCTTGAGGCCCCAATGCAGGGGTGGGTAGAGGGATGGGGGCAGGATTTGCTGAGAAGAGAAGAGCATTGTGGTGGGCTGTATGTTGTCCAAAACCAGAAGCCAATGCTTTGGGTGATCAGTTGGGTTGGCAAATTGAGGTGTTGCCGATCAAGCCAATAAATTGAAAAAATGGGCATGAGCATTGTAGCCCGCAAAACGGAAATCAGGGTTGGCGGGCCCGTCGATGGACTTTTGGATCTCGTCCTAGCCAGTTGTGATTACAGATTGTGCCTACAGATTGTGATTACAGAAGTTGCCATTGGGTGTCGGCAGCAGCCCGCCGCTCGAGTTCTTGAGACGGATGTGGGATCCCTTCTGCCCATAGCCCAGATCCGATAGGCTAGATTCACCCTCAAGGTATCAGCTGATGGCTTGGCAAACTCCAACACTGCTGCTGGTGGATGGTCACTCTCTGGCCTATCGCTCCTTCTACGCCTTTGCCTACAGCCGCGAGGGGGGGTTGCGCACTTCCACTGGGATCCCCACCAGCGTCAGCTTTGGCTTTTTGAAATCGCTGTTAGAAGTCTTGGACAAATACACCCCTACCCATGTAGCCGTTGCCTTTGATACACGGCAGCCCACTTTTCGCCACGAGGCCGACGAAACCTACAAATCAGGCCGCCCGGAAACGCCACCGGAGTTTATCGAAGATGTGGAGAACCTGAAGCAGGTGTTGACGGCACTACGCATCCCGATTTTGGTGGTGCCTGGTTTTGAAGCCGATGACATTTTGGGCACCCTCAGTAGGCTAGCCCCCCAAGATTACCGGGTGCAGATCTTAAGTGGGGATCAAGATCTGTTCCAGTTGATCGATACCGATGGAAGAGTTCGGGTTTTGCACCTCAACAGCAAAGATCGCATCAGCGAGTTTGGCCCCGAACAAGTGAAAGAAAAATTGGGCATCTGGCCTTGGCAGGTGGTGGATTATAAGGCCCTCTGTGGTGACCCTTCTGACAACATTCCCGGGGTGAAAGGGATCGGCCCCAAGCGAGCTGTGGAGCTGCTGGAGCGCTACGGCAGTTTGGATGAAATTTTCGACCACCTGGACGAGATCCAAGGAAAAGTCCAGCAATACCTCAAAGAAGGGATCCCGGCGGCCCATCACTCGCAATTTATGGCTCGGATCAAATGCGACGTTCCTCTTTCTCCCGACTGGGAGAGCATGAAATTAACCGGGTTTGATCAAGCAGAATTGCTGCCGCTGCTGGAAAAATTGGAGTTTCACAGCTTCATCGCCCAAGTGCGCAAAATACAAACGGCTTTGGGGGGGATCCCAACCGAGGCAGAGGTGGTTGGCGCTTTTAATCCCACCGGGGATCCCGCAAACGCTCCTGACGAAGCCCTGTGGTTTGATTTTGCCGTGGATCCCGTCCCTTCTCTGCCGGCGGTGCGCATCATCGATACGCCGGAGCAACTGGAGCTGTTGCGGCAAGAGCTGTTGGCCTGCCCAGGAATTGTAGCTTGGGATACCGAAACTACCAGCCTAGATCCACGGGATGCCCAATTGGTGGGGATCGGCTGTTGTTGGTCAGAGGGAGATATCGCCTACTTGCCCATCGGCCACCGCCAGGGATCCAATCTGGATTGGGAGCTGGTGAAACAAAGCCTGCAACCCCTTTGGGAAGATCCCAACCGACCCAAAAGCCTACAAAACTGTAAGTACGACCTGAGCATTTTCCGCGCCCACGGGATCCGCCTGCAAGGGATCCAGTTTGATCCCATGTTGGCCAGCTACGTTTTGGATCCAGAAGCCAGCCACAACTTGGCCGATTTGGCAGCCACCCATTTGAATTTGCCGACCACCAGCTACAAAAAGTTGCTGGGCAAGGAACAGTCCATTGCCGATATCCCGATTTCCAAAGTTGCAGAATACTGTGGAACCGACGCCTATTGTGCCTATCGTCTGGTGCCAATCCTCACCGAAAAGCTGCAGAAAACCGATCCACGCCTGTGGGATCTTTTTATTCAAGTCGAGCTGCCCTTGGCCCAAGTTTTGGAAGAGATGGAGTGGATCGGCATTCGCGTTGATACCGAGTTTCTGAGGCAATTTTCCCAAGAGCTGGAACAAGAGCTGCAAAGTTTGGAGCAGAAAGCTTATGCCCAGGCTGGAGAAACCTTTAACCTCAATTCTCCCAAGCAACTGGGATCCCTGCTCTTTGAAAAGCTGAAATTGGACATTCGCAAAACCCGCAAAACGGCTACTGGCTATTCCACTGATGCCTCAGTTTTAGAAAAGCTAGAGGGGGATCATCCTCTCATCGAAACCATCGTGCAATACCGCACCTTGGCCAAGCTGAAATCGACCTATGTGGATGCTCTGCCTGCCCTGGTAAGAGGCGATACCGGCAGAGTCCACACCGACTTTAACCAAACCGTTACTGCCACCGGCAGGCTCAGCTCCTCAAACCCCAACTTGCAAAATATTCCCATTCGCACCGAGTTCAGTCGCCGGATTCGACAAGCTTTTATTCCCCAAGAGGGATGGCTATTGGCGGCAGCAGATTACTCTCAAATTGAGCTGCGCATTTTGGCCCACCTCAGCCAAGAACCTGCCTTGCTGGAAGGCTTTCGCTCAGGGGAAGATGTGCATACCCTAACCGCCCGCCTGCTCCTGGAAAAACAGGAAATAACCAGCGAAGAACGCCGCCTGGCCAAAACGATCAACTATGGGGTGATCTATGGCATGGGAGCGCAGCGCTTTGCCCGCACTGCGGGGGTTTCTTTGTCGGAAGCCAAGCAATTTTTACAGCGATTTAACGAGCGCTACGCCGGCATTTTTGCCTATCTGCGCTCCACTGAAGCCTTTGTGGAAAAGCATGGCTATGTAGAAACGATCTTGGGTCGCCGTCGCTATTTTCCCAATTTGTCTCGTCTGACAGGCCATCGCAAACAAGCGGAATTGCGGGCAGCTGTGAATGCTCCCATTCAGGGATCCGCCTCGGACATTATCAAAGTAGCAATGGTGCGCCTGCGGCAAAAGCTGCAGAACTTTCGTTCCCGCTTGCTCCTGCAAGTGCATGATGAGCTGGTGTTTGAGGTGGATCCCTCGGAATGGCAGGCCCTAAAACCGCTGATCCAAAGGGAAATGGAAGGAGCAGTGCCCCTCTCCATACCGCTGGTGGTGGATATCCAAATTGGCCACAATTGGAAGGAAGCCAACTAGACCATGGGAGGCAGAAAACCCCAGGTTTGCAAGGAAAGGGATCCCGGCTCCGTGAAAATGTTAAGCTATGTAAAAGCGTTGTTGTTTTCTTATGACTGTTGAGATTTACACCTGGCGTTTTTGTCCCTTTTGCATCCGGGCTAAGCAACTGCTGGATCGCAAAGGCGTGAAGTATATCGAGTACGCCATCGATGGAGACGAGGCAGCACGGGCGGAAATGGCCAAGCGGGCCAACGGCCGCCGTTCGGTGCCGCAAATTTTCATCAACGACCAGCATATCGGCGGCTGCGACGATCTTTACGCGCTAGAGGCTCGCGGCCAGTTGGATCTGCTCCTACAGCAGGCCAGCTAAGCCTCAACTGTATCTCTCATCACTTTGTAGCCTGTTTAACTTGAGCGCGAGCCTGCTTCACCATGGCAATTAAGGTTTGATGGGCGTCCTCGGAGTCCCGCAGGGGGTGGTCGAAGCGGATCCGCAGCGTTTGTACGGCCCCGTCGACCTGCACCCGCAAGTCCATCCCTTCCGGGTCAATGGCCTGCATGCGGGCTTGGGTAACTCCTTCCACCTGGCCAAAGACCCTGGCGTAGAGAGCTATTGCATCGGCATGATCTTCGTTCATGTGCTTGCAGATGCGCTCGCTAACTTGGGGGGTGAGAGGATCGCCCATGGCAGTTGTTTTTGGCTTACAGCCCTCAGTTTAAAGCTCCCGCCAGTCCACAGTAAACTACCCAACCCTACCCCTGGCCAGTACAATAATGCGGCTAACCCAGCGTTAAAAGCGGCGCTCCCGGATAGGCAGCCGTTTAGGTTTCAGAATAAAAAGGCAGGGATCCCTTCCCCTCCATCCCAGAGAACACCAGGGATCCAGGGGATCAAGCTTGTCCTTGGGCCTGTAGCTCCAACAGCTCATCTGCCATATCCAAAAAAGCCTCCCGATCCAGATAGGAGACATCTCCCACCCACTCCCCCAGCTTGACCACGTAGACCTCGCTCAAGGTGGGCCGGCGCTGCAAATCGCGGGAATAGGCTTTCACCAACCCGAGCACCGATTGCTTTTTGACAATTCGCCTGTAGCGGGGATCGTCCTTGGCCCGCACACGATAGACGACTCCGGTCTCATCGCCAATTTCCATCTCAAACTGGCGCTCCCGCACCTCTTCAATGTAGAAGTTGCCCTCTTCATCCAGCTTTTCTCGCTCTTCCACCACCACCTCGTAGCGGCGAGTGCGCAACACCTGCCCAAAAAACAATCCCCCATAGGGAATCTCGCGAAAGGCTAGCTGACGGCGGGAGATGGTATAGAGCGGCCCCCACAGGAAGGGATAGAGCAACGAGAGAATCCCGACCAGGAAGGCGATTGCCCCCAGAAAGGATCCCTCGCCGAAAGCGCGAGAGAGAACCAGCAACGCCACACCCACCAAAATGGCCGTGATGATGCGGCCCGTGCTCTTGAGGGCATCGCTCCAGTAAGCCGCATACTGAAGGCGCGTTGGCACCACCGGAATCACCGATTCGCATTCTTCTGGGGTTAGCTCCAACAACATGCTCCAAGGATCCTCACAATGCCACACTCCATCTGCAACGGGCCAGACCCTATCTTAATTAAAATGAGGCAGGGGCGCTTCGCCGCCGGGCTTGTCTGCTGCCAGTCCTTGCGCACTTGCCACTTCCATGCCGACAGGATCCCATTGCTCCTCGACCAGCCAGGCCATCAGACAGCAGGTGGCCCAATTGGACGAGGGATCCCGTCGCGACAAGGCTTGGCTGGGGGATGCGGTGTTGAGCTTGTTTGCCCGGCAGTGGCTGCTTGGGCCACCTCAAGACTGGCAAGTGCCTTCCCCGCCCAGTTGTGACCTGAATCGCGCAGAACTCTTCACTTGGCTGACCTCCAACCAATTTTTGTCGACCTTTAGGGATCCCACGCAGGTTGAGGCGGAAATCGGCCTGGTTTACGAAAAAGAAGGTCTGCAAGCAGCGTTTGAATACATCCAGACGCACCTGCTGCCGCTGTTTGTAAGGCAGGTGAACAACCGCGCCAGAGCTCTGCGTGGCAAACGCCACTAGCCAGTTTCTGAGCGAAGCAAGAGCGCGGCAGGATGGCTGGGCAGGTCGCCTCTTGAGGGGGAAGCAGAGTTAATGGGAAGAAGGGGGATCCACCCAGCGCCCATCGGCTTTGATCAAATCGATCAGCGCCTGCACGCCTTCCGATTCCGGCACCCTTTTCACTTCTTCTTTGCCGCGGTAGAGGGAGATCACCCCCGGCGTCTTGCCCACGTAGCCGTAGTCGGCGTCGGCCATTTCTCCCGGCCCATTGACAATGCAGCCCATCACGGCAATGTCCAGCCCCACCAGGTGCTGGGTTGCGGCGCGCACCTTCTGCAGCACCTCCTCCAAATTGAAGAGGGTGCGGCCACAGGAAGGGCAGGCCACATACTCCACCATGGTTTTGCGCAGGTTCAGAGCTTGCAAAATGCCGTAGGCCACCGGGATCTCCTTCTCTGGCGCTTCCGTGAGAGAAACCCGAATCGTGTCGCCGATCCCTTCAGCTAAGAGGGTTCCGATCCCCACCGCCGACTTGATGCGCCCATATTCTCCATCGCCCGCCTCGGTGACACCTAAGTGGAAGGGGTAATTCAGGCCCAGGGCATCGAAGCGACGGGCTGCCAGCCGGTAGGCCGCCAACATGACCTGCGGGCGGGAAGCCTTGAAGGAAAGCACCACATTGTGAAAGTCTTGCTCGGCGCAGATTTGGGCAAATTCCAGGGCCGACTCCACCATGCCCTCAGGCGTATCCCCGTAGGTGAAGAGCATCCGCTCTGCCAGGGATCCATGATTGACCCCAATGCGCAGGGCTTTGTTCTGGGCTTTGAGGGTCTGGACAAGGGGGGTGAAGGTTTCCCGGATTTTGTTACGAATGGCCTCAAATTCCGCCTGGGTATATTCTGTGCGACCGGGCTGAGGTTTTTCAAAGACGAACAACCCTGGATTGATGCGCACCTTGTCCACGTATTTGGCTACTTCCAGGGCGATCTTGATGCCGTTGTGATGGACATCGGCTACCAAAGGCACCGGCTTGTAGGTTTGGATCAGCTTCTCCCGAATTGCCTCCATCGCCTTGGCATGGGCCATGCTGGGAACGGTAACCCGCACAATCTCTGAGCCTGCCTCGTGCAGACGGCGGATCCCGGCCACTGCCGCGTCGACGTCGAGGGTGTCCTCGTTGATCATGGACTGTACCACCACCGGGTGCTGGCTGCCGATCAACACATCAGCTACGGCCACCGTACGGGTGGGGCGACGAGGATAGACCGGTTCTGGGTAGGGCTGCTGGGTGGGGGCGTTGGGCCGATCCAGGGTTTGCATAGCTTGGTCAAGCCAAAAGAGCTGCTCTAGCTTGATTGTAGGTCGGAAACTAACCTGGGATTTGACTCAGCTCAGGGTAAAGGCTGAGGGGTTCAACCCCGAGGATTTCGACGGGATCCCCAACCCTCAGGTGCTTGCCCGCCTCCGTTCTCGGGATCCACGTATTGATCCCAAGGCGATAGAAATGGTCAAAGCGGCTGGCTTCGGCCCAGGGTGGCAAGGTTTTCTGCCGTTGCGCTACGAAGTGCTTTTGAAAACCGGGATAGGCCTCTCCGCTCAGGGGATCCCGGGTGGGCACCACACAGCGGGCGCAGGGGTTGAGGCCCAGCAGCTCCACTTCCCCAATGCGAAAGCGCACCCCTTGATCTGCGCGGGCAAAGAGACGATCCTCCCAAAAGGCAGAGCAATCCGACAGCTCAATATTCATGCGAAAGCGCTGCCGAACCGCTTCCAGGGTCAAGTTGGGGAACCAACCGGCCACCGTCTCCAGGGTGGCTGTGCTGATCAGGGTGGGGCCGTCGGCATAGGGATCGTCTGGAAATCCCCTGACAGGATCCTCCAGCAGTTGCACCGGAAAGCCCAACCAGTGGCTGAGCCAAGTTTGTAAAGCATCCCGCTGCTGCTGCAGGTCAAACTGGGCCGTCTTGCCATCCCCCCACAACTGCACCTGGCCCAACTGGGGATCAAACCGGGCCCGCAGGCGGTGGACCGCAGCATGGCGCTTGCCGTTCACCCGCTTTCCCCCCGCATCCACCAGGGCGTAGCGGCGATCCCCTTCCAAAGTTCCCCCCGCCGTCAGCCTCACCTCAGACAGAGAGATCCCATCCAGGGACTTGATGGGATAGACCGTTAACCTGGCAACCTGGGGCATGGCCTGTCTGCCGGGATCCCTGGGGGTGGGATCCGCCTTAGCTGCTTAACTGTCGGCTTCGGTGGGATGGTCGGTCATGTGGTAGCTGCGGATAAAGTCTCTGGGGGTTACATTTTCTACAAACTTGCGAAAGGCCTCCCGCTCCGCCTCGTCGGCATCCTGGTTCATGGGGATCGAGGCTTCCGCAATGACCTCTTCCACCGTCCAGATGGGAACATGGGCCCGCAGAGCGAGGGCAATGGCGTCGCTGGGGCGGCAGTCGATCTCTTGTTTTTTGTCACCATTCACGGTGACGAGCACCGCGTAGAAGGTGTTATCCAGCAACGCGTGAATGATGACTCGCTCCAGCTTGATCCCCCACGTCTTCCAGGAGTTGAGGATGAGATCATGGGTCATGGGGCGCAGTGGCTTTTGGTCGTCCAGGGCCTGCAAAATGGCGTTGGCCTCTGCTTTTCCCACCCAAATGGGCAGGGCACGACGCTCACTGCCATCGCGCAGGATGACAATGGGGTTTTGGTTGACGGCATCGACCGCAATCCCAGCCACATGCATCTCGATCATGAGCAATTGCCTCCAGCCGGTGATCTAGATCGTATCTACGGGCGTCAAAGTTTGGCAACACACTATGAGCTCAGTCGGGGGTTTGGTGGAAGTGGCTTTGATCGGGGGCACTAGCGAGAGCCGCAGCTTGGCCGATGCCCTCAGCCGGCAGGGGATCCCTTGGGTGGCAACCGTCACCACCGAAGGGGCCAGAAGGCTGTATCAGGATTTGCCTGGTCAGGTGGTGGTCACCCGATTTTCGCCGCCATCTTTGGAAGAATTCCTGCAAGAACGCCGGATCTGCGTGGTGGTGGATGCCTCTCATCCTTTTGCCCTGCAGATCTCGCAACTGGCCATCCGGGTGACGGCCCAACTGGGGATCCCCTACCTGCGCTACGAACGCCCTCCTCTGGAGCTGGATCCCTGGGTCCAGGTGGTGCCGGACTGGCAGGGGGTGCTCACAGAGGCGGTGCTGGCGGGGCGGCGGGTGCTGCTGACGGTGGGAGTGAAGGCCCTGCCCCTGTTTGTACCTTGGCAAGATCGCTGCCAACTGTGGGCACGGGTGCTGCCGGAATCGGTTCCCCAAGCGGTGCAAGCCGGGATCCCTGCCGAGCGGGTGATCGGGATGCGCTTGCCCCTCAGCTTTGAGCAAGAACTGCAGCTTTGGCAGCGGTTCAGCCCTCAGGTGGTGATCAGCAAAGCTTCTGGGGAAGCAGGTGGGCTGGGGATCAAACAGGCGGTGGCCAAAACCCTGGGGATCCCTCTGTGGGTGATCCGGCGACCCCCGTTGGACTATCCCTGGTGCAGCCAGGATTTGACAGCAGTGGTGCAGGCCTGTAGGCGATGCTTGGAAGGAGCGGGACCTTGAGGTTGCCCAGCTCCAGTCCAACGGGTCAAAACGGCTCTTCGGGGGGCAGGTTGGAGTCGCGGTCTTGACGGGATCCCAGCAATTCCAGCCGATCCACAGCGATGATGGGTCTCTGGCGCTCTTCTCCGGTGGATTTGTCTGTCCAGCGATCAAACTTCAGGCTGCCCGTTACCCCGATGAGGCTGCCTTTGCGCACATACTCTCCGGCCACCTCGGCAGTGCGGCCCCACAGCTCCAGGTTAAACCAATCAGGCTTGTCTTCCCCTTTGCGGAATCGGTTGACCGCCAAGCTAAAAGTACAGACCACCTTGCCTGACTCAAAGTAGCGCACCTCCGGATCCATGCCGGCTCGCCCCACCAGGGTCACCAGGTTCAAGCTCATGGGTAGTTTCTCCAGACCGCCAGTAGATCTAGCCTTCGTTGTAGCGCTCGCAAGGGATCCCTGTCATCTTTTTGCTTGCGACCGTCAGCTTGGGCTCAGAGCCGATTCTTTAGGATATTTACAGATTTAGCTGCGGGGATCCCGATTGATCTCTGGGAAAAGCCTCTGCTGTGATGGACTTGATGCTCGGGATCCGGATCCGCACTCTGTCGCAAAAGTTTACAATGGCAGAAGCAGTTGAGCAAATGCCAGCCCACCAGACACTCCCACCGGCCAATTGCAGGGCTAGCAGAGCAGGTTCGTTACTGTGAGAGGACGCATTCGGAAGCATTTCCCATGGAATTCATCTACACATACGCCTGGTTGATCCCCGTCTATCCTTTGGTGGCAGCCTTTCTCCTCGGCTTAGGTATCCTGATGTTCAACGCCTGGACAAGGGCCAACCGCTCTTTGGCTGCCTTTTTGAGCGTGTTCGCGACCGGGACGGCGATGGTTCATGCCTTTGCCCTTTTGGTCAGCCAGGTGCAAGGGCACGAAACCGTCCTCAGAACCATCACCTGGGCCCAGGCGGGATCCTTCTCGGTGGACATGGGCTTTGTCGTGGATCACCTGAGCGCCATGATGCTGGTGGTGGTGACCACCGTGGCCTTTCTGGTGCAGATCTACTCCCATGGCTACATGGCCCACGATCCCGGCTATGTGCGTTTCTACGCCTACCTGAGCTTATTTAGCTCCTCGATGCTGGGCTTGGTGGTCAGCCCCAACCTGGTGCAGATCTATATCTTCTGGGAGCTGGTGGGGATGTGCTCCTACCTGCTCATTGGCTTTTGGCACGACCGGCAGGCAGCGGCAGAAGCAGCGCAAAAGGCGTTTGTGGTCAACCGGGTGGGAGATTTCGGCCTGCTGTTGGGCATTTTGGGCTTTTACTGGATTTCCGGTACCTTCGCGTTTGACGAGATCGGGCGCAATCTGCAGGAGATGCTGGCTAGCGGGGCAGTGAGCAGCAGCTTGATTGCCCTGTTTGCGGTGTTGGTGTTCTTGGGGCCGGTGGCCAAGTCGGCCCAGTTCCCGCTGCATGTGTGGTTGCCGGATGCCATGGAGGGCCCCACGCCCATTTCCGCTCTCATCCACGCAGCCACGATGGTGGCGGCTGGGGTATTCCTCTTGGCCCGCATGTTCCCGGTGCTGGAAGGGATCCCGGTGGCCATGGACATCATCGCCTGGACAGGGGCGGGCACAGCCTTCTTGGGGGCCAGCATTGCCATCACCCAAAACGACATCAAAAAAGGCTTGGCCTACTCCACCATTTCCCAGCTGGGCTACATGGTCATGGCCATGGGGTGCGGCGCCTATGGGGCGGGCCTGTTTCACCTGATGACCCACGCCTACTTTAAGGCGATGCTCTTTTTGTGCTCTGGCTCAGTTATCCACGGCATGGAAGCGGTGGTCGGCCATGACCCGGTTTTGGCCCAAGACATGCGCCTGATGGGGGGGTTGCGCAAATACATGCCGGTTACGGCCATCACGTTTTTGATCGGCACGTTGGCCATTTGTGGGATCCCGCCCTTCGCCGGCTTTTGGTCTAAAGACGAGATCTTGGGCGCTGTTTTCGAACGGAACCCAGCTTTGTGGGGGGTGGGCTTCCTCACCGCCGGGATCACTGCCTTCTACATGTTCCGCATCTACTTCCTCACCTTCGAAGGGGAGTTTCGCGGCACCAACCTGAGACTGCGGCAGGAGGTGGCCATCAGCCAGGGCCGTCCTGTGCCAGCTTTTGCCTACGTTTTTGCGGGGAAACAACCGGCCTTTGGCCCTGGAGCCATGAACATTCAAGAAAAACCCCAGCCCAGCAGCCATCCTGAAGCCCACGAAAACCTGCACGACGGAGATGCCCATGCCTCAGAGCCCCATGAGTCCCCTTGGTCGATGACCTTCCCGCTGTTGGCTCTGGCCGTCCCTTCTGTGCTGATTGGCCTGGTGGGTACCCCTTTTGCCAACTTCTTTGAAGCTTTCATCCACCCACCGGCTGAGTCTGTGGCGGAGGCAGGCTCGATTTTGCCGCTGGTGGCAGCAGAGTGGCAGGAGGTGCTGGCGGGCCATTTCGATTGGGCAGAGTTTCTGATCATGGCGGGTAGCTCCGTGGGCATTGGGCTGATCGGCATCACCTTGGCCAGCTTGATCTACTGGCAAAAGCGCATCGACCCGGGCACCTTCCCCCAAAGCCTGCAGCCGCTCTACTACTTCTCCCTCAACAAGTGGTACATTGACGACCTCTATGAGCGAGTCTTTGTGCAGGGCACCCGCTTCGTGGCACGGGAGGCGCTGGAGGTGGACAGCCGCATTGTGGATGGTGTGGTCAACCTGACGGGCTTGGTGACCATGGTGAGCGGCGAGGCGATGAAATACCTGGAGAGCGGCAAGGCCCAGTTTTACGCTTTGATTATCTTTGCAGCGGTGGTGGTGATGGTGGTGGCATCAGGGGTAGGGTTCTAGCTCGAAGGCGAGGATGGATCCGGCCCGCTTGGTCAAGGGATCCCTCAGCCTAGAACTGCTGCTATGCTACGGAGCAAGTTGAGCGGATCCCTTGTTGCAATGGCCCCGCGTTCTCTTAAGTCGATTTCGCATCCCTTGTTGGCGGAAAAGCAAGGTCAGAGGGAGCGTGTCTTGGCCCTGAAAAATCGGATCGAAGCAATCCTCTATTTGAAGGGGCAGCCTCTGGAGCTATCGGCCCTGGCCCAGTTGGCCCATTGCAGTCGCGACGAAGCCTACGATGCGCTGCTGGAATTAATGGAAGACTATGCCCACCGTGATTCTGCCTTGGAGGTCTTACAGCTGGAGGAGGGGTTTGCCCTGCAGTTGCGGGAGCCGTTTTTGGAGCTGGCCAACCGGCTCTTGCCCCCTGAGATTGGGGTGGGTGCCACCCGTACCCTGGCCACCATCATTCTGCGTGGCCCCCTCTCGCAGGCGGAGTTGGTGGAGTTGCGCGGCCAAGGTGCTTATCAGCACGTGGCAGAGTTGGTGGAAAAAGGCTTTGTGACCCGCTATCGCAAAGAAGGCAGCCGTTCCCCCTGGTTGCGGGTGACCGATAAGTTTCATCGCTACTTCACGGTAGATGAGCTGGCCAAAAAAGCAACAGAGGCAGCCTCCTTCCCCGAACAGTAAAAAGGATCCCCGATAAGGGGATCCAGACCAAAAGGATCCCAGCTTTACCCGACGAAGGGATCCCTTCTCAAGCGCCCGTCAAAGTTGGTGTTCGGGCTTTTACTACTTATTAGGCTGAGGGGTGACCCGCAAATAAGGCTTAATTTCCTGATAGCCTTTCGGGAACTTCTCTTTCAGCACTTCCGGATCTTTCAGCGAAGGCGGAATGATGACATCGTCACCGTCTTTCCAGTCGGCAGGGGTGACGACATTGTACTTATCCGTCAGCTGTAGGGCATCGATCACGCGTAGGAGCTCGTCGAAGTTGCGGCCTGTGCTGGCCGGGTAGGTAAGAATGAGGCGTATCTTCTTGTTGGGATCGATGATGAACACCGAGCGCACCGTCAGGGGCAGCCCTTCTTGATTGAGGTTGGTTTGATCCAACATGCCGTAGAGCTGAGAGACCTTGCGGTCTGCATCTGCCAAAATGGGATAGGTCAAAGTGGCGTTCTGGGTTTCCTCGATGTCTTTCACCCAGCCCACGTGGGACTCCACATCGTCCACACTGAGGGCGATCACCTTCACACCCCGCTTTTCAAATTCGGGCATCAGCTTCGCAACAGTGCCCAGCTCTGTGGTGCAGACCGGCGTGTAATCGGCGGGGTGAGAGAACAGCACCACCCAGCTATCCCCGGCCCAAGAGTAGAAATCGATTTCGCCGTGGGTAGACTTTTGCGTGAAATTGGGAGCAGTATCGCCAAGTCGGAGAGACATACGCTCTTGATCCTCCGTAAAAGGGTTCAATCCGGTGAGACAGGGATCCGGATCCTTCGACCCGATCCCTCCCGATCTTGCCACATAACTCCACTTTTCCGAGCGGATTGCAGGTGATTTTAAGATTCTTGCTGGCGGGAGGGAGTGCTCCTCCTCTTCCCTGACGCCTTGCGCCCAGGCAGAACGTAAACAATTGCTGCGCGGATCTTAACGTTCCTTAAGTTCTTTGCTGCAGCGGTAGCCCCCTAGAAGTATGCTAGGTAGCACTAGATCCTCTGACGTAAGGTAGGCCATGGAAGAATTGAGGCAAGACGCAGAAACCGTTACACCTTGCAGCTTGGCCACCCTGTGGGCGCAAAAATATGTAGACAAGCTACGGGCACAGGCTGCCTTGGGCGAGCTGCCAGGCGCCCCTCTAGCTGACAAGGTGAAGGGATCTTTGCGCTTTGCCAGCTCCCAGGCCTGGGCGAAGACGGAGCGGCTCTTGGCTGCTGAAATACCGAGGCAGCGGCTGGATCCGGACTTGATTGATCCCTGGCAAATTGCCGAGGATTCCCAGGAGTTATTTGAAAAGGCAGCAGCAAGTTGTGGGGAGGGCCTCTCACCAGCCCGCTTTTCGGTAAAGATCGCGCCATCTTGTGGCCAGCTGCGGGCTCGCTACAGCAAGCCGGATCCGCGGGTACTTGGCTTTTTAAGCATGCAATTTCACTACACGGGGCAAATGGTCCTGCAGGCTCTGCTGCCCCAGGAGCGGGGTCTCTTCCACCCCTACTTGAAGGTCATGGATGACCACCTGTACATGCCTTTGCAGAGGATGTACGAGGCCGCTGCCGCCCAGGCAGGCGATCACTTTTCTGCGCCTTTGGCTGCTATTCAAGAGCTCTTGCCCCTGGTTACCAGCGTGGCAGAGTCCATTTGTGCCGAGGTAGCCCAACGTTTTCCGGACTATCACTGCGAAAGCGGTCCCTTGACAGATCTGAACGTGCGGATTTCCAGCATCCGCGATGTGGAGATGTTTCAGGTGTACTTGGGCCTCTGTGCCCTAGAAGGCAGCATGGCGGCTATCCAGCAGGAGCTGTTTCCCCTCTGTGTGATGCTCTACCCCCCTTTGAAAGTGAGCTGGGAGCTGGTACGGCAGATGCTCAAGCTCTTGGATAAGGTTCTGAGGTCTGGTCTCAGCCAGGCCAGCTATGCCGTCCTGCTGCCCTACCTCCAGGCAGTGCAGGGTATGTTCTCGCTGGAGGTTTTTCCTGAAAATGACCCCATCTGGAGCCATCATCCCGATGTGATGCGCTTTATGGAGACGGCGCAGAATCTGTTGCAAGAATTGCTGGCTCAAAAAGCTTAAAGGCCAGTTAACGCCACCATTCCTATTCCCGCTCGCGACCTCCCAGTTACGCAAGGAAGGGAACATTGGCAGTTGCTGCTCAGCCTGCCTGCAGCTTGGGATCCACCAGCTCGGCCACGAATTGGTGCAGGATGGGGACATAGCGCTCTCTGGCCACCTGCAGCAAGTTGTTGTGATCGGCTCCCTCGATGGGCACCAAGCGTTTGGGATCCCTCGCTGCTTGATAAAGGGTTTCAGCGTGCCAGAAGGGGATTAGACGATCCTGGGTACCGTGCAAAATCAGCAGCGGGCAATCGATCTTGGCAATGCGGCTGAGGTTGTCGAAGCGATCGAAAGGTAGCAGCGGGATGCGCGTCAAGACGCGGAAGGCAGTCACGAAAGTAGATTCCAGGATCAGGCCGCCCACTGGTTTTTGCGCTGCCAGGTAAACCGAGGGCCCGCCCCCTACTGATCTTCCATAGACCAAGATCCGCTCCGGCGGGATCCCTTGGGCAACTAGGTAAGTGTAAGCGGCCTCGATATCTTTGTAAGCGCCGGCCTCGGAAGGGATCCCTTCGCTGGTGCCGTAGCCGCGGTAGTCGTAGGCCAAGACGCCAAACCCAGCCTGCTGCAGGTGCACCAAGCGGGGCAGGATATCCCCCAAGTCTTCAGCGTTGCCATGGCTATAGAGGAGGGTATAAGCAGCAGCCGGATTGGGCAGATATACCGCTGAAATCTGTAGCCCATCAGAGGTCGTGAGCTTGAGAATGGCATCCCCATCTCGATAGCTGGCGGGACGAGGCAAAAAGATCATTCGCTCCGATTGAAACCAGCCCAGCCAGAGCAGGTAGCCGTACACCACCAGCCCGACCAGCAGCAAGGATCGCCCCACGCGCAGCCATGGGAAGGATCCCAAAACTAGTTGTAGGAGATCTCGGTGGGGCATTGACAGGAAGGCATCGACAAGTAAGTTAAGCTCAATTTGCGGCACTTGCCCAAGGTTCTGCGCTGCTTACAGGCAACCCCTTTCCCATAAGGGAAGAGGGGAGCAGGAAAACTGCATCCTTCAGGGCTCCGCTTGAGAGAAAAAGCATTTCCAAGCACAAACCCCAATCCAGTTGACAAGGGTGTGGGCGACAATGGTGACCAACAGGTTTCCCGACAGCCACAAGCCAATCCCCATGAGGATACCAACCCCGCTGGCCCAGACGGCATAGGGCCAGCCCTGCCATCCCAGCCAATGCAAGGCGCCAAACAAGAGGCCGCTCAGCAGGATCCCGCCTGTCCACCCTAAGGGGCTGGCCACCAGAGCTGACAGCAGCACACCGCGAAACAGCCATTCCTCGCTCCAGCCCGGCAGCAGGCCCACCCAAAGGATATCTCCCCACTGCAAGGGATCCGCCACCCAGTGTAAGTAGGCAGTGGCTGCCCGACGATAGGCTGGCCAGAGCCGGTAAACCCCGCCGCTGAGCAGAGCCACCCCCAGTCCCAGCCCTGCCCCCCACGCCAAGGCTAGGGGATCCCAGCGAAACGGCACGGGAAAGGAGGATCCCAGCCAGATCCAGAGACCCACAATGAGAGCCGAAAACAGGGTGGTGATGCCCATTCCATTCAAGATCTGTTCGCGTGTGCAGGGCTGAATCTGGGAAGTCATGGAGGGGATCCCTAGGCTTCGAACTCCGGAGGGTTAACAGCAGCTGCTGTTTTTATCATCGTTTATCTCAGCGGTCCTAGGTTCACGGCAGGTTGACAGCAGCTACAGAGCGTCCCTCAAAACTGCCTCAGCTTGTAAGCCAGCATGGATATGAGCCTTGAGTGTGACCAAAGGGACTCAATCGCCCCCTTGCTCTGTCTTCTGAGCCTCTGTGTAGCGCTTGATAACCTCTCCGGAAACTTGCCCCGCTGTACCCGCGTAGTAGCTTGGGTTCTACAAATAACCACCCCAGAGCCTCTTTTTGAGTTCAGAATGTCTCCCAAAGAGAGCAGGAGCCGTGGAACTTTTAATACCTTGGCAACGACCGCCGGAGCCGCCTTGGGAGAAGCAGAAAGAAAAACGTGATTCAAGGCTTAGAGTAGAGAAGGGCTTCCAAGCTTTTACCCTCAGCCCGGCTATACCCCAAATACCCACACCCGAGATGGGTGCAAAGTGCTCCGCACCACGGACGCGACCGAGCGGCGCATTCACCAAGCCATTCAAAACGCGCAGGCTCGCTTCGACAGCGACAAGTTCGCCGACAAATTTGCCCAGCAACTGCGGGGAGAGCCGGGGAAGTAAACTACCCGGCTCCGACCGCTAAGCGGTACGGAGCGGGCTTTCAGTAGCCCTGAGCCTGTTCTGCTCTACCAGAGAACAAAACAAGCCCGGA
>NZ_JBSSCH010000021.1:0-38231 GCF_054059615.1 Thermostichus sp. OS-CIW-33 | reverse complement strand
GCGTTTTATCAACTCCGTCAATTTTTGGAGTACAAGGCTCTGCGTGCGGGGGTTGCTCTGATTCTTGTTCCGCCTGCCTACACGTCGCAGACCTGCCACCGGTGTTTGCACATTCATCCCGACCCTGTGCAATCCTACCGCAGTGGAAAGAAGTTTAAGTGTGGACACTGTGGATGGGAAGGGGATGCGGATTTGAATGGTGCGAATGTGATTGCGCTTTTGGGGGCTGCTGTAAACCAGCCTAGAGGTTCGTGGTTGGCTTGCCAACTGCAGGGCTACCGAAAGCCCGCCCTGTACTGCGAAGCAGTCAGGGTCGGGTAGTTTACTAGTCTTTGACCCATAGCACTGACCCTTGCCCCTGGCTACAATGGGGGGACATGCTTAATAAAACTTCAGAACCCAAGGGTGGCTATGGTTGTCAGCTTGGAACGGGATCCCTGCGTGGTGCCTTCTGCTGGGGAGTTGCGGCAGGTGCTACAGGGGGTTGGCCCTCGTTCTTGTCCCTTGCAGTACAACTTTCACCTACACACTCGTTGTTCGGATGGGCAGATGGATCCCGTGGATCTGGCGGAGCAAGCACGCCGGCACGGTCTGAAGGGACTGGCCATCACCGATCACCACACCCTGAAGGGCTACGAGCGAGCCCGCGCCCACCTGGATCGTCCCGACGACCCCATCCTGTGGCCGGGGATCGAGATCACAGCCAACCTGTTGGGCTGTGAAGTGCATATTCTGGGCTACGGCTTCGATCCCACCGATGGTGTCCTGGATCCCTTTGCCCAAGGGGAGCAGGTTCCCGGCTTGCCCGCCGCCGACGCGATCCAGGCCATTCAAGCGGCAGGAGGCTTGGCGGTGTTGGCCCATCCCTTTCGCTATTGCCTGCCTGCAGAGGAAATTGTCCCAGCCGCAGCGGAGTTGGGAGTAGACGGCCTTGAGGTCTACTACGCCTACAAAAACCCGGAGATTTGGATCCCTAGCCCGGAAGTGACGGAGAAAGCCGAAGAGCTGGCCGAGACCTACGGACTTTTGAAAACCTGTGGCACCGACTCTCATGGCCCCAGTATCCTGAGGCGGATTTGAGCCAGGCTACCCAGAACAAGCTGCTACGGGCGTGGATAGAGCAGCTGACCAAGCCGGCGCAACTGCTCTGCAGTGCCCATACACAGCAGCAGATCCCCCGGCTGCAACAGGGTTTCTCCGCTGGGGCCACCGATCAACTGGCCATCGGCCCGCCGGATTGCCACCACTAAAGCTCCGGATCGGTTTCGCAAATCGGCTTTCCGTAGGGTTTGCCCGACATAAGGACATTCTTGGGCTGCCAGCTCGTACTCCTCCAGGTAGAAAGTGCGATCCCGACCGGCAAGGATGCCATCCACAAAGTCCACAACCCGAGGACGCAGGGCAGCCGCCGCCATGCGTTTTCCGCCCGTGATGTAAGGAGAAATGGCATGGGCAACGCCCGCCCGCTGCAGTTTTTGCAAAGCCTCCTCCGTATTGGCGCGGGCAATGGTGCGAATGCGGGGGTTCAAGGTGCGGGCCGACAAGACCACGTAGAGGTTCTCGGCATCGGAAGACAGGGCGGCAATCAGCCCCTCCGCCTGTTGCACCCGCGCTTCGAGCAAAGTGGCATCTAGAGTACTATCCCCCTGGAGAGCCACATATCCCAGCTCTTGAGCCACCTGAATCGCCTCAGCAGACTGATCGATCACCAAAAATGGCACCCCTTCTGCTCGAAACTCTTGGGCCACCTGCCGGCCAATGCGCCCGAAACCGCAAATGATGTAGTGGTTGTTCAGCGCTTCCATCTGTTTCTTCCATTTCCGTTGCCGGATCCCTTCCTGAAAATGTCCCTGGATGAGGGCCTCTGTAAAGCGATTCACCATGAACCCAATGCTCAAGACCCCCATCAGGATCAAGGCCACCGTAAACAAACGCCCCCGCTCCCCCAGCGGCTCCACCTCCATAAAGCCAACAGTGGTCAGGGTGATGATGGTCATGTAAAAAGCCTCCACCCACGGCCACTGCTCCACCCCGTGGTACCAAAGGGTACCGATCAGCACCACACACACCAATGCCCCCACGCCCAAGCCGAGGTCTCGCCGGATTCCGGGATCCCTTTTGGCAGCCTGGAAGAGGGGACGAGCAGAAGCCATAGAGCCCAGCCAGATCTAGCCCAGGAAAAGGAAGCAAGAACTAGAATGGGGAAGAACCCGTTGTTGTTCGGTAACAAGTGGAGTGCGGATGCCTGAATACATCAAAGTGGAATATCGGATCGACAAAAACGGACAGGTCACCGAGACCGTACTGAATGGTTCTGGCTCCAGTTGTACCCTAGCTACCGCCGGCTTGGAATCGGCTCTCGGAACTGTGCAGAAACGGGAGCTCTTGCCGGAGTTTCACCAACTGACTGAAATCGAGAGGGAGTCAGAAGTCTCTTTGAAGCAAACCCGCTGACTCCATATCCATTTGCCTAGGGTTCTCACCATCTTCTCACTTTTTCTTTTTGCTCCCCTTTCCGGCCGTATTGCCGGCCCGTGCCGCTCCAACCGCAGCCTGAAACAGCCAAACAGCCAATGGAGCAGCGACAACCAAGATGATACTGGTGGGGCCGACGCCAAAATCCGGCTCGCCAGAAGCCAGCTCGAAAATTGAGCCAACAGCAGCAATGGCGCTGAGGCAGGAAACGGCCAAGAGCAGGTAACCTTTAACGCTGGTGGTCATAGAGAACCCGTTTGTGGACTAAACTTGTGCGGCTCGAAGGCAAGCCGGTTAGATGCGTATTCATTCGCCAAAAAGCCCTCCCACTCCTGAGAGGGCTAACTTTTATGCTAAAGGCAGGGATCCCTGTCCAGCAAGGCAAAACCAAAAGTGGGATCCCTAGAAGTTCAGCACCTAGGGTGTGGATTTAGCCGTTCACGATGATCTTGCCGACCATTCCGGCCCCACGGTGGGGCGTGCAGTAGTAGGTGTACTCACCTGGAGGAACATCAACAAAAGCCGACTCCACCACCTGCTTAGGAGCAGTGAGCAGTGCCTTGTGGGAGAGCTTGGCGGCCAGAGCCGCATCTCCACCGGGCACCTTGTCGAAGACAACATTGTGGGGGTAGACCTTGTTGTTCACCCACTGAACGGTATCCCCTTGGTTGATGGTGAGAGAAGGCGGATCGTAGACCAACTGGGCCTTGTCAGATCCCATTTTGACGATGTAGGTCTCGGCAGCAGCAGGGTTGGACAAGAACGCCACAGCCAATCCCCCAACCACAAGGCTGAGCAGGATGAGCTGCAAACGCTTCACCAGGTTAAAAACTAGAGACATGGATTCCTCTCAAAACGCAACAGCAGTTATCCCAGACTTTGCGGCTCGGTTGTTCCCTTGTATGCAGTGAAGAGAACCCAGCCAGGCGGAGGGACAGCAGGGACACTTGAATTCCTAATGTTCATTATAAGGGGGCTCATCCCAAAATAGAGCATGCCCACCCATGGAGCGGCAACATCCATTCTTTACAGGGAGCCGCGGCAGACCGAACCCGCCAAACAGCACAGCTCTTCCAGAAACCTACGGCAACCCTGTTGCCAGGCAATCCGATGCGGCTGGATCCCCGGCCAGTTGGGGCAGGATGTTTTGGCGGTTGGTGAGCGTGCGCAGGGAACCGAGAGCCAGTTTTCCGGGTCGTCCTCATCTCTACCCAAAAGTGCTTCGCAAAGTTTCGCAAAGTAGAGATTCTTTTTCCGTGGGATCCCTTAAAGTCCAAGAGTGTCTTGCCTAACAAATCCGTAGGGTTGTCGATGCACAAGAAGGGCAAATCATCCTAATCTCAAAGAGCAGGTTCTTGGATGCTGCTGGTCGGTATTCCTTTGAGATTCCTCAATAACATCACCTGAAAGTCAGTTGGTTGTTCAGCCCTCACCAAAATAGGGAGTCTGTTAAGATGAGCGTACAGCGTTCACTCGTAGTTGGTCCAAGCAAGAGTCGGCTTGCAACAAGTTTAGAATCGACGGATCAGCGGCTTAACATTCAAATCTTGGCCCGGTGTATTGGCACTGCCTTGAACCTGGGCGCTCCTCTCAGGGTTGAAGTGCACTACACCTCAAAAGTGCAGCAGTAAGGTTTTCTTACCAGGCCGATCTGGAGGCACAGCTTCATACTGCAGTTTTTACTTATCTGAGCCTGGAGTGAGTTTTTGGACTTCTTACTTCACTGTATAGCCATATAGCCACTGCTAGCTAAGACAACGCATCTAGCGTATGAGGAAACTCCTCTGGCTCTCTAGAAGAGAGGAGCGAGCGTAAGCCAATTTCTCGGCCAGAAGGTTGTATGGCAGTCGGCTACAGGGATCCCTGAACTTCCTGATCCTGAGATGCTTTGGGGATGAGTTACATTGCCATCGGCCAAACCCTTTGCCAGAGGTTGAAACTCTCTCCCTCTGAGGTGCGGGATCCAGAAACCCTTCTGCCCCGGAGGGCAGGGTGCTCTAAGTTGGCTTAACATTATTTCATGACCGGGCCTGGCCCTCACCTTGCCAAGGGCGGGTGGCCAATATCAGTGCCTAGGGATCCGGCTCAACTTCCTTCCCATTGCAGGCAAAACGACCATGGTAGGCATCTTCAAGCGCTTGTTCGGCTCGCGCGGCAAAGCTGCGGCCACGTCCTCACCGGAAACTGTTGCTAAGCCAACCCCAAAGAAAGCGAAAAACGACAATACTTTTTTTCTCGACCCAGATGAAGCCAAAACCCTTGGCAACATCGAGTATATGCGCACCCCCAGGATCGTGAAGCACACCTTCCAGGATTTCGGCAGCAACGAGAAGGTGGAGGTGGTGGAGCAGGTCTCTTCCCTCAGCAAAGTTAAGTTGTCCACAGAGCAAGCCAAAACTCCTGAAACTGCTGCTGAGCAGGGATCCTCCGCTTCAAGCAGCAGCGGAGCAAGCCCACGCCGTCAGGGGGGATCGGACATGGATACCTTCCGCAATATGGCCCGCAGCCTAAAACGCAAATAAGCCAAACTCAGGTTGATCCCTGTCAGAGCCAACCAGGGGCTGGATCCCAGCTTTCCTCTTCGCAGCAGCGACAGGCGTGATACAACTGCTATCGAACCGGCTAATCTGCGACTGAACTGAGGAGGAGCAATGGCGATTAAGCGAGGCACCTTGGTGCGGGCTATCCGCGAGAAACTGGAGGGTAGCTTAGAAGCGCAGGCAAGCGATCCTTTTATTCCCAACTACGTTTTCGAGACCCCCGGAGAAGTCGTGGATATCAAAGGTGACTACCTGCAGATTAAGTTTGGGGCTGTTCCCACCCCTACGGTTTGGCTGCGGGCGGATCAGGTTCAGGAGATGGCGGGTTGAGTAGAAGCACGGAATGTTCCCCATCTGCATACCCCGTGATGGGGTGAAGGGGGATCCATGGCACTCCTGGCTGCTCCCAACCGTGAACAAATCCTGCAGCGTAGGCAGCTTTTGCGTCGGCAACGGCGCAGCCGATTCTGGCAGGGATCCTGGCGCCTGACCGGTTCGATGACCCTCTTGGCGCTGCTGGTGCTGGGCCTACGGCAGCCCCACTGGCAAATTCGTCAGCCAGAACAGATTCAGGTAAAGGGTGCCCACTGGGTCGATCCCGCCTGGATACGGGCACAATTGCCCCTGCAGTATCCCCTCAACATTTGGCAGGTGCAACCGGCTGTTTTGGAAAGGGCTTTGCTGGGATCCCCGACCCGCCCCTCTCCCATCGAAAGCGTCCAGGTGCAGCGGCGGCTGCTGCCGGTGGGTGTCATCGTCCAGGTGCGGGAACGGCAACCTGTGGCGCGCGCGCGATGGGGCAACCAACTGGGCTGGGTGGATGTCCAGGGCAACTGGCTGTCTCCCGATCCCTACCGTTCCCCCAAGTCTTGGCCTGAGCTGGAGCTGCTGGGCTGGGAGAACCACACCCCAGAGCAATGGGCGCTGTTGCTCAGGGCTTTACAGCAGTCTGAAATTCAGATCAGGGCAGTGGATTGGCAATCTGGAGCGGGGATCACCCTGCATACTGAGCTGGGCAACGTCTACCTGGGGCCGATTTCCGACCGCTTGCCCTTGCAAATTCAGACCCTCAACCAAATGCGGGATCTGCGCCGCTACTGCGAGTGTACGCCCGACGACATCGTCCAGATTGACCTCACCAGCCCCAGTGTGCCCACCTTGCAACTTACCCCCACGGCCACCCAGGAGCGCTGGAAAGACCTGCGAATGCCCTAGCTTTGCTATGAACCCGGTGCCGGCGGTGGAGGTGAACCAATTGTGGACAGCTTATCCCGGTCATCCGCCGGTGCTGCAAGGGCTGGATCTACGGGTCGAGGTTGGGCAACATCTGGGGGTGATCGGCCCCAATGGCGCGGGTAAAACTACCCTGTTCCTCACCCTCTGCGGCCTGTTGCCCCCCTGCTCTGGCCAGGTGAGTTTGTTTGGCCAGCCGCTGCGGCCCGGCCAGTTTCGCCCTGAGGTGGGGTTGGTGTTTCAGGATCCCAACGACCAACTGTTTGCCCCATCGGTGGCCGAAGATGTGGCCTTCGGACTGCGCAATTTGGCCCGTCCTGAGGCGGAGATTGCGGCTGCCGTTCAGGCCGCCCTGCAGATGACCGGCACCCTCCATTTGGCCGATCGTCCCCCCCATCACCTCTCCGGTGGGGAAAAGCGCATGGTTGCCATTGCCGGGATCCTGGCGATGAAACCCCAGTTGGTGCTCTACGATGAGCCGACGGCCAACCTCGATTTGCGAGCCCGGCGCCGGTTGATAGTTTTTTTGCAACAGGCCGCCCACACTTTTCTGCTGGCTTCCCACGATCTGGAGCTGATCCTGGAGGTGTGCGATCAGGTCATCCTGTTGGATCAAGGGCGGATCTGGGCCCAGGGATCCCCGGCCCACCTGATGGGCCGAGCCGACCTCATGGAAGCCCACGGCCTGGAAGTGCCCCCCTCGCTGCGCCGATAACGACAAAAGTTGAAAAGATATCAAGAATTATTTTTAAGCTGACAACATTTTTGCCTCTCTTAATAAAAAGCTATCGTGCTAATTAAAAATATTGATTTTCGTCCAGGATTAAATAGGGATATCATTTTGTTAAGTCGGGGATCCCTTCTCTGAGCTGTCCTAGTCAATTTTGTATGATCGATTTTGTACAAGAAAGATGTGGACTTAGCTCAGAGTTGGCAGCTTTGCCCGCCTGAGTGACAGTTGCGCTTAACCCTGATGGCTCCTACAACCTTTTCCGACTTCAGTCTGAGGTCTGCGGCTGGGCAGAGCCTTCTCCCCTCAGAGGGGGGTCTCTGGTGGCTGGGGTAGGTGTCGCCGGGAAAAGCTGTCAATCGAGATTTGGGCAGAGGATCTCTCTGATGAAATCGAAAGGAGATTGCATGAGCGAACCCAATAAGCGAGATCACTTTGCCTTGTTGCTGGGTTCGACAACGTTCAGGAACTGAGTGTGTTCAAAAGTGGAGAGTTGATATGCCTATTGCAGTTGGAATGATCGAAACCCGCGGGTTCCCGGCAGTGGTAGAAGCTGCCGACGCCATGGTCAAGGCAGCCCGCGTTACCCTGGTGGGTTACGAGAAAATCGGCAGCGGTCGGGTCACCGTGATCGTGCGGGGGGATGTCTCGGAGGTGCAAGCCTCGGTGGCTGCCGGTTTGGAGTCTGCCAAGCGGGTGAGCGGGGGTGAGATTCTCTCCCACCACATCATTGCCCGTCCCCACGAGAACCTGGAGTTTGTGTTGCCCATCCGCTATACCGAGGCGGTAGAGCAGTTCCGCACCTAGTCCCCACTTCAGTAAAGTTCGCACCCCAGAAAGTTCGCACCCCACTTTCACTTTCAGCGTAAGGAGTACCTATGGCTATTGCAGTTGGAATGATCGAAACCCTGGGCTTCCCGGCAGTGGTAGAAGCTGCCGACGCCATGGTCAAGGCAGCCCGCGTTACCCTGGTGGGTTACGAGAAAATCAGCAGCGGTCGGGTCACCGTGATCGTGCGGGGGGATGTCTCGGAGGTGCAAGCCTCGGTGGCTGCCGGCATTGACTCGGTGAAGCGGGTGAACGGCGGCCAGTTGTTGTCTTGGCACATTATCGCCCGTCCCCACGAGAACCTGGAGTACGTGTTGCCCATTCGCTACACCGAGGATGTGGCTCAGTTCCGCGAAGGGGTAAATGCCATCCGTCCCTTCACCCGTCCCTGATGCGTATTGCCATTGTGCGGGGCACCGTCACCAGCACTCAAAAGGATCCCAGCTTGACGGGCGTGAAGTTTTTGTTGGTGCAGTACGTCGATCTCGAGGGCCAGCCGCAACCCGATTACGCTGTGGCTGCCGATCCGGTGGGGGCCGGCATTGACGAGTGGGTGCTGGTTAGCCAAGGCAGTGCCGCTCGCCAGCCGCAAGGAAACCAGACTCGCCCGCTGGATGCGGTGGTGATGGCGATTATCGATACGGTCAGCGTTGGCGGTCGCTCTCTCTACAACAAGCGCGATCAACGCTAGCTGGGATCCCTTCCCTTCTCATCTCTCTTGCTGCCCTTGTCCGCCCTACTGCGTTCTAGAGGCTCACGGTTATGCCTGCTCACACCTATGCTGCACCGCCAACGCCCTGGTCTCGCCGACTGGCGGAGCCCAAGATCGATCCCACAGCCTACGTGCATTCTTTCTCCAACCTCATTGGGGATGTGCGGGTGGAAGCGGAGGTGCTGATCGCCCCGGGAACTTCCATTCGCGCTGACGAGGGATCCCCCTTCCACATTGGCGCCAGATCCAACATTCAGGATGGGGTGGTCATCCACGGCCTGGAACAGGGGCGGGTGATAGGAGAAGACGGCCAACCCTACTCCGTTTGGATTGGCAGAAACACTTCCATTGCCCACATGGCTCTGATCCACGGGCCGGCCTACGTGGGCAACGACTGCTTTATTGGCTTCCGCTCGACGGTGTTCAACGCTCGGGTTGGGGATGGCTGCATCATCATGTTGCATTGCCTGATCCAGGATGTGGAGATCCCCCCAGGCAAGTACGTGCCTTCTGGATCCATCATCACCACCCAGGCCGAGGCCGACCGGCTGCCCGACGTCCAGGATAGCGATGCCAAGTTTGCCCAACACGTGATCGGCATCAACCAAGCCCTGCGAGAGGGCTACCAGTGCAGCGAAAACCTCGTCTGTATCGCTCCCATCCGCAACGAACTGCAGCGCACCTCTAACTCAACGGCTACGGAGACGGCACCCATGACTCATTCTTCCCATCGCGGCAATGGCCGGAACGGCGGCGGATCCCCTCTCAAGCCGGAGGTGGTGGAGCAAATTCGTGCCCTGTTGGCCCAAGGCTATCGCGTGGGGCTAGAGTATGCCGATGCTCGCCGCTTCAAAACCTCTTCCTGGCAAAGCGAAAGCCCAATCACCAGCACCCACGAGGCGGAGGTGGTGCAGTCATTGGGGGCCATCCTGGCAGAACACCAAGGGGAATATGTGCGCCTGCTGGGGATCGATCCCAAGGCCAAACGGCGGGTGCTGGAGCAGATCATCCAAACCCCCGATGGGCCGGCGCTGGTTTCTGGGATGCCCAGCCGCGTCTCGGCAGCCGCTGCCCCGAGTTCTGGCACATCCGGCCCTCAGTCTGGCTCAGGGCTAGAGGAAGAAATCCGAACGCTGTTGGCGCAGGGGTATCGCATTGGCCTGGAGGTGGCCGATGCCCGCCGCTACCGCACCTCTTCTTGGCAGACCTTGAGCAATTTGAGCGGTCAGCCGCAGGAGATCCTGGCCGCTGTTCAGGCTGCCCTAGCAGAGCACCAGGGAGAATATGTGCGCCTGTTGGGGATCGATCCCAAAGGCAAACGGCGGGTGCTGGAGAAGGTCATTCAAACCCCGCAAGGCCAGGTGAGCAGCAGTCCTGCAGGAACCGGCGTGGTGGCAGATACGGCTCCTGCGGCAGGGGGCAGTGCCGGCCTGGATCTGGAGGTGCAGGAGGAGGTGCATCGGCTGCTGGCTCAGGGCTATCGCATCGGCTACGAATATGCCGACGAGCGCCGCTTCAAAACCTCTTCCTGGCAGAGTGGGCCGGCCATTCGCGCCACCCGCGGGCCAGAGGTGTTGGCTAAGCTGACGGCTGCCCTGGCGGAGCACCAGGGAGAATATGTGCGCCTGCTGGGGATCGATCCCAAAGGCAAACGGCGGGTCTATGAGCGCATCATCCAAACCCCTAGCGGAAAATCTGCTGCTGCTGCCGCGGCTCCTGCTTCTGCCCCCAAGGGATCCCCTTCTGGCACCCGCCTCAATGCCGAGGTGGTGGCTCAGGTGCAGCAGTTGCTCAGCCAAGGCTACCGCATCGGCACCGAACATGCGGACAAGCGCCGTTTTCGCACCTCTTCTTGGCAAAGCTGTAGCCCCATCGAGGCCACCCAAGTGCCGCAAGTGGTGGCAGCTCTGGAAGCCTGTCTGGAGGAACATCGCGGCGAATACGTCCGCCTGCTGGGTATTGACCCAAAAGCCAAACGGCGAGTGCTGGAGCAGATCATCCAAACCCCTTGAGGGATCCCAGCTTTTTTTGACCTCTGTTGGTTCAAGCCCAACCCCCCAGCGATGAGGAGCACTTTGTTGGCCTCTACTTTGCCCAACTCCATGACGCTCCGCGCCTTGCCTGGCCAGAACGACGAAACTCGCTATTTTGTCAGTGGTGAGGTACAGGTGGAAGCCGGGGCGGGGATTGGGGCAGGGGTGCTGCTGCGGGCCAACCCCGGCTGTCGAATTCACATCGGGCGCGGCGCGTGTATCGGCATGGGATCCGTTCTGCACGCCTGTGGGGGATCCCTCATCGTGGAGGCGGGAGCAACCTTGGGAATGGGGGTGCTGGTGATCGGGCAGGGCACCATCGGCAAAAACGCCTGCATCGGCTCAGAAACCACAGTGCTGAATTGTTCGGTGCTCAGCCAAGCAGTCATTCCCCCCGGCTCGCTGCTCGGGGATCCCACCTATGGTTTCGATCTCCAGGAGGCGGGCGGCAGCAAGCCCATCCCGGCAGAGCCCTCGCCGGCGGCAGTGGAAATGGCTCCAGAGATGTCGCCTGAGCCGTCTCCCCCACCCAGTTCTCCGGTGGCCAATGTTGAAAAGCAAACCCGCCGTTGGCAGGAAGCTGCCGAGCAAACCCAAGAAAAGTCCGGTTCCCCAAGGACCAAAACGCGCAACCTCAACGGGATCCCTGGCCATTCGGAATTGGATCGCCTCTTGAGCAAGATTTATCCCCATCGACAGGTGCTCTCCTCTGGGGATAGCCGGCTCTAATGGCTAAACTGGCGTGAGTAGTTAGGATGCCGATGTCAACCTCCCTGGGCCTGATTCAGACGCGCAGCTTTCCGGTCATCGTGCGCATTGCCGACGCTATGACCAAGTCGGCAGGCGTGACGCTGATCGGCTTTGAGAAAACCTCGGGGGGCTATTGCACAGCCATTGTGCGGGGGGGAATTGCCGATGTGCGCATTGCCATTGAGGAGGGCATTGAGCTGGCCCGCCAGTTCGAGCAAGAGGAGATCTCCAGTTTGGTGATCCCGCGCCCCCTGCCCAACTTGGAAGTGGTACTGCCGATCAGCAGCAAGCTGTCTCAACTGGCACAAAACCGCGGCTACAGCCGCCTCAGTAACTTGGCCGTGGGCCTGCTGGAAACTCGCGGCTTCCCGGCAATGGTGGGAGCTGCCGATGTCATGCTCAAAACCGCGGATGTCCAACTGGCGGCCTACGAGACCATTGGGGATGGCCTATGTACGGCCATTATCCGCGGTACAGTGGCCAACGTGGCCATTGCCATCGATGCCGGCATGTACGAAGCAGAGCGCATTGGGGAATTGCACGCGGTGGCAGTGATCCCCCGCCCTCTGGACGAACTGGAGCAAGCGCTGCCCGTGGCCAGTTGTTTTGTTGCTCAACCGGTTACCCTGCCGGTAACCCTTCCTCAAGTTCAGGAACAGGAGGTGCAACGCAGCGATACAGCCGTAGAGCGGATCCCTGTTTATCTGGAGCCGCCTGAAACTCCCTAGCCCCCTGAGAAACCCATCTGTTGCCCAAGAAAGCCGAGCAGGGCAGAGGGGAAAAATGCTAGGCTACTGGAAGACCTGGGTCCGTGCAGCTCCGACGCCCAAACCGTGTCAGGATCGGAAGATAGCAGCACCACGGGATGCTCTGAGCAGGCGCGTCAACCCGGGTCGCCCTTTGCAGCCCTACTTCTCTCTGCTGGGTTCTCTCCTCCTTGCCCTAGCAGCGCATTACACTATGTCCGAAACAGACAATCCCCTCGCCAACTGGGCTCAAAAAGCCTTTTACTTCGGCATGGGTTTGGCGGCTGTGGCGGCGGATAATGCTGCCAAGGTGGCCAGCAAAGCGGGTATCCGTCTGATGGAGTTGCGCAAGCAGGCGCAAGCTTTGGTGGACGAGCTGGTGGAGCGGGGGGCGATGACCGCTGAAGAGGCGCGGGCTTACATGGATGCCATCGCCGCCAACGCCAACCGCAAGGGAGAAGACAGACAAACTGCCGGCCCCCGCAAGATCACCATTGATGACATTAGCGATACCGAGGGCGAGGCAGGCACGGCCATCGAACTTTCAGAAGCGGCCCGTTTGCGCCAGAAGATCGCCGAATTGCAAGCTGAGTTGGATCGCCTCAAGGGCAAATCTTGAGCGGAAGGACAGCCCGGCAGGAAGGTAGGAATGCATTGCTTCCTAGCTCCTCTCCCCTTTTGCATAGCGGAAGCGGTACCGCAGAGCACTTGGGAAGTGTCTCAACCTAACTTGAAATGACCCTAAAGATTGAGGCTACCGTCAGGTGGATCGTCTCTGTGAAGTGTTAGGGATCCTCATCCTTGTAGAGCGAGGAGCAGGTCAAGCTGATTCATTTCCAAACTGCAGAAAAGATAAGGGCGTCTGCCGGGTGGGCAGGAGCGTCTCAATCGAGTCTCAATCAAACTGGGTTGAGTTTGAGCTCAGGCAGCAGGAATGAGGATCCCGTCTTCCGAGAGAAACCGGGAGCTGAGAAAGGGACGCAGCGCCTTGGGAATGCGAATCGAGCCATCCGGCTGTTGGTGATTTTCCAGCAGGGCAGCCAGAGAGCGCCCCACCGCCAAGCCAGATCCGTTCAGGGTGTGGACAAACTGGGTGCCTTTCTGGCCGGCTTCTTTGTAGCGCAGGTTAGCACGGCGGGCCTGAAAGTCCCAGCAGTTGGAGCAACTGGAGATCTCGCGGTATTGATTTTGGGAGGGGAACCACACCTCCAAGTCAAAGCAGCGGGCTGCCGCAAAGCCCAAATCGCCGCTACACAGCTCCACCACCCGGTAGGGCAGCTCCAGCATCTGTAAAATGGCCTCGGCATCCTGCACCAGCTTCTCGTGTTCGGCTTCCGATTGATCTGGGCGAGTGACCTTAACCAGCTCCACTTTTTGAAATTGGTGCAATCGGATCAGCCCCTTGGTGTCGCGGCCATAGCTGCCCGCCTCGCGGCGAAAACAAGGGGTGTAAGCACAGAAGTAAAGAGGGAGGGACTCCGCAGGGATCACCTCATCCCGGTACAGGTTGGTGAGGGGAACTTCCGCGGTCGGGATCAGCCACAGGTCGTCATCAGCACAGCGAAAACTATCTTCGGCGAACTTGGGCAATTGCCCCGTCCCCTGTAAAGCAGCGCTGTTGACCAAAAAGGGCGGGATCACCTCGGTGTAGCCGGCTGCAACGTGGCGCTCCAGCATCATGGCAATCAAAGCCCGTTCCAGGGCCGCGCCCGCCCCTACCATAGCCACAAAGCGGCTTTGGGCCACTTTGACCGCACGGCCAATCTCCAGCAACCCCAGTTTTTCGGCAATCTCGTCATGGGGAAGGACAGGATGGGCCGGCTTTAGCTCCTCACCCCAGCGGCGCACCTCTACATTGTCGGTCTCATCTCGGCCAACCGGCACGCTGGGCAGGGGCAAATTGGGCAGGGTGAGCAGCCGAGCGCGAATCTCCTCTTCCAGCTCTCGTTCCCGCTGCTCCAGTTGGGCGATCTCGGCCTTGAGATCCACCCCCCGCTGCCGTAGGGCCGCCACTTCGGGGCCCTGGGGATCCGCCCCCTGGCGGAGGATCTCGCCGACTTTTTTGCCGAGGCTGTTGCTTTCGGCCTGCAGGGATCCCTTGCGGGCCTCCAACTGCCGCCGCTCCCGATCCAACTGCAGGATCCCGTCCAGATGGACTGTGGCCCGGCGATTTTGCAGGGCTTGGCGTACTTGTTCAGGGCGATCCCGCAGCAGCTTCAGATCCAGCACAGAGACAGCCTACACTTAGCTCCAGATACCCGACTATTTCTTTAGCCAGCTAAACATGGCCCGCAGCTCCTTGCCCACCTGTTCGATGGGGTGTTCGGCCTCGCGCCGCCGCATCGCTGTGAACCCCGGCTTGCCGGCCTGATTTTCCAAGACAAACTCACGGGCAAATTGGCCGCTTTGGATCTCGGCGAGGATCCGTTTCATTTCAGCGCGGGTTTGCTCCGTAATGATGCGGGGGCCACGGGTGTAGTCGCCGTATTCTGCCGTGTTGGAGATGCTGTGGCGCATTTTCTCCAAGCCCCCCTCGACAATGAGATCCACGATCAGCTTCACCTCGTGCAGGCACTCGAAGTAGGCCAGTTCCGGCTGGTAGCCCGCTTCCACCAAGGTTTCAAACCCCGCTTTGATCAGAGCCGTCAGCCCACCGCAGAGCACCACCTGCTCGCCAAAGAGGTCGGTTTCGGTCTCTTCCCGGAAGGTGGTTTCCAAAATGCCGGCCCGCGTGCCACCGATGGCTTTGGCATAGGCCATGGCCCGCTCCCGTGCCATTCCCGAGGCATCTTGATAGACGGCAAACAGGCAGGGCACCCCTTCCCCCGCTTGGTAGGTGCGCCGCACCAAGTGCCCAGGGCCTTTGGGGGCAACCATGATGACATCCACGTTTGCCGGCGGCTGGATCTGCCCGAAGTGAATGTTGAAGCCGTGGGCAAAGAGGAGCACGTTCCCCGGCTGCAGGTGGGGACGGATTTCGCTCTGGAAAACGGCCTTTTGCACTTCATCGGGCAGCAAAACCATTACCCAATCGGCGGCAGCGGCAGCATCCGCCACCGTTTTGACCATTAAGCCGTCTTGCTCGGCTTTGGGCCAGGAAGGGCTGCCAGGGTAAAGGCCAACGATGACCTGGACACCGCTATCGCGCAAATTGAGGGCGTGGGCGTGGCCTTGGCTGCCATAGCCGATGATGGCAACGGTTTTATCGGCCAAAGGCTCCAGGTTGGCGTCGGTGTCGTAGTAGAGGCGGGCCATGGTCGAGCAGGGCGTGAGCAGGTGCTTGACTAGGATAGCAGGATTGGATCCAACTTGCTGACCTCAAGCGCCGTGATGAACAGTTTTCACCCACCTTAGGCGCTTGGGCTGTACACACATGCGAGCAGTTGTGGCGATCATAACCGGCAGCCAGTGGAGCATGTAGACCAAGCCCAGGGCGGTGTGCCACCAAAGTCGCCGTCCGCGCAAGCCCTCCACCTGGCGTAGCCCCCGGTAAAAGGCCACCGTCAAGCAGCCCATCACCAGCGCGTTCAAGGGGAGCAGCACCGAGGAGTGGCCCGTCAACAGCACCCAGAGGGTATCGGGAACCAAGGCCATCGGCAGCAAGTACTGAGAAATAAAGAAGGCCCAGAGATCTACTGTTTTGGCCATCCCCATGCGGCGACTGAGGATCCCTGGCCAGTAGTCGAGATAGCGCTGGTAGCCCCCTTCCGCCCAGCGGCAGCGCTGGTGCCAGAGACTTTTCCAAGAGGTGACCCCTTCTTCGACGATGGCCGGCTCCGTCAGAAAGGCGATATCTACGCCCGCCAGGTGCAGCTTGAAGGTGAGATCCAGGTCGTCAGTGAGGGTGGCCTCGTTCCAGCCGCCGCACTTTTCCAAAACATCTCGCCGCACCAGTTGGCCATTGCCGCGTAGCTCGCCAATGCCCCTCACGGCCACGCGCTGCTGCTGAAAATAAGCGTCGGAGGCCATTTCCGCCACCTGCCCCAAAGTCCAGAAGTTGACCTTGGGGTTGCTCAGGGCCTTGCGCACCTGTACAGCCCCTACCATCCGTCTGCCAAAACGGCTGCGCAGGCTGCTCACTTGAACAAACAAGGGCAGAGTGCGGGCAAGAAAATCCGAGGGCACCACAGCATCGGCATCGCAGACCAGGATGATCTCCCCTTGAGTCAGGGGCAGTACCTCGTTGAGGGCACCGGACTTGCCCCCCCCTCGTCCTGGCTGCCGCCGGTAAACCCGCAGATGCGGGATCCGCTTTTGGGCTTCCCGCAGAACTTCAGGGGTGGCATCGCTGCTGTTGTCGTCGATGGCCCACAGCTCCAGATGGCTGGTGGGGTAACGGAGCTGGGTCAAGCTGTGCAACAGCCGTGGGAGCACTGCGCTCTCATTCTTGGCTGGGATCAACACAGCTACACGGGGCAAGGCCAGCCCGCCCAACTCAGAAAGCCCGCTCTGCCCATCCCGTTGCATTGGCAGGACAGAGTCATTGTTGTTAGGGTCATCGCTGTTATCTGTTGACCTGGGATCCCGGCGGGTCGCAGCGGCAGGAGGAAGTCTCAGAGGGGGCAGGGAGGTCGCCGGTTGCAGGCGAAATAAGCGGCTAATGTGGATCACCATGAACGTGGCCAAACCAACGGTGATCCAACGGGCCGTCGGCACCACATGCATCAGGCTGACCAACCCCCACACCATGGCCAGAACCAGCAGAGCCTTGAGACGGCGGCGCTGGGCCGAGGTGAGCAACCAATCGGGAAGATGAAGATCCTCGAGAGGCTCTGGCTCTGACCAGACGAACTCAGACATGGGAATCCTCCCCCGGGCGGCAATGTTACCCAACCTCGCCAGCCTGTGCGAGCGTTAACCCAAAGGCTGTTAAGAGGTTGTTACCTATTGTCACCCATTGTGTTGGCGAAACGGAGTTCTCGAGAACCTACAGGCGAGAAAAATTGGGGATCCCGACTGCCGCTTCTCCGGCAAGGGGGTGAGTAGCCTATGGGTTACCGCGAATCTCTTTGATCACCCCATCTTCCAGAAGGATCTCGACCTGCATTTTCTGGATCAGGTTGTCTCCTTTTTGGACTCGGAAGAAGCTCTCCACATTGCCCTGCAGCACTTCTTGGTTAAGCTCCAGGGTGCTCAGTTGGTTGATCTGCTGCAACAATTGGTTTTTCTGATCCAAGAGGCGGATTTTCTGCTCGTTCACGCGGCTTTTCACCGCTTCCACCTGTTGGAGCACTTGGGGGCTGTTGGGGTTGGGGCTCTGTTTCTCCAGTTCGGCAATAGCCCGCTTGCCCTGAAACTCCAGCTGTTGCATCTGAGCATCGGTGGCTTCGATCTGCCGCTCTAATTGCTCCTGCATTTCCTTTTTCCAAAGGGGTGTGACCACCACCTTAACGGGAATGTTGCGTTTGAGCAGTAATTGAGTGCCGTTGCTGACGTTTTTTTCTTCCATAAGACTCATTCAGGCAGACGACCAACCAAACCAGGGGCTTGTGCCCACTGTAGAAAGCTCCCCTCAAAAGCTCTGGGGTTGGGGAAGAGGAGCTTGACAGACCGGATCCTCCCCCGCCGAGCCGGAGAATCCATCTACTTATCCTACCGGCTGGGATCCCTGCGGTAAAGTCTTGATTTCGGGAAACTGCAATTTTGGTTAAGGATCTTAAAGGCCGCCGCCTTGCCCTGGCACAGATTCGGCTAGCGTGAGAGACAGTGTTCTTTTTTGAGGCAGCCATGAGTGAACTGGCTTCGACCCCCTCCAAACCCTCTGCTGGGATCACCGAGCCGGTGCGGATTGCCTCTCGAAAAAGCGAGTTGGCTTTGGTGCAGACCCAGTGGGTGATGGGTCAGTTGCAAGAACACCATCCGGGATTACCTCTGGAGCTCAACACCCTCTCCACGCAGGGAGACATCATCCTGGATGTAGCCCTGGCCAAAATTGGAGACAAAGGTCTCTTTACCAAGGAATTGGAGGTTAGCCTGCTCAACGGCAGCAGCGACTTGGCGGTACACAGCCTTAAAGACTTACCCACCCGCCTGCCGGAGGGCTTGGTGTTGGGGGCGATCACGCGGCGGGAGGATCCCCTGGATGCTTTGGTGGTGGGGGAAAAGTTCCGGGATTACCGACTGGCCACCCTGCCAGAGGGGACGGTGATCGGCACTTCATCGCTGCGGCGGCTGGCCCAACTGCGCCATGCCTTTCCCCACTTGCGCTTTAAGGACGTGCGGGGCAACCTCAACACCCGCTTGGCCAAGCTGGAGAGGGGAGAGTACGACGGCCTGATTTTGGCGGTGGCCGGGTTGAAGCGCCTGGGCAAAGCCGACCGGATCCACGAGGTGTTGGATCCCAGCGTGTCTCTGTACGCGGTTGGGCAGGGATCCCTGGGAATCGAGTGTCGGCAGGGAGATGAGCGGATTCTGGAGCTTATCCGACCCTTGGCCGATGCGGAGGCCACAGCCCGCTGCTTGGCAGAGCGAGCTTTCCTGCGGGCTTTGGAGGGAGGGTGTCAGGTGCCCATTGGCGTTCACAGCCAAGTCCGAGGGGAGGCGCTGCACCTAACCGGTATGGTGGCCGACCTGGATGGCCGGCGGCTCATCCGCGATACTCAGACGGGATCCACCGCCGATCCCGAGGCAGTGGGGATGGCTCTTGCAGAAAAGCTAAAACAGCAGGGGGCCGACGAGATTTTGCAAGCCATTTTTGCCCAGGCCCGCCGTTAGGCTTTCCTACTTTTTCTGAGTAGGCTTTGAGAACTTCAGCTAGGGTCAGCTGAAGAAAAGGGGGAACAATGAAGTCCCCCCTACGTGAATTGCACTCAAATGGGAAATTCGCATTCGCAGCAGCAGTATCTAAGCTCTAGCTCAGCTTGCAAAACCGCAAACTTTGTAAATTCTTGTGAATTCCAGCTCAATTCCAGCTTTTTCCTTTGCTTGATCATGTAGCGGGGCTTGGCTTCCTAGAAGGGCAAGAATTAGAGACGGGAGAAAATCCGCCGCTCAAATTTCAGCCCCAGCCAGATTACCCCGATCCCACAAACCACCAACGCCACCGACTTAACCAACAGGCCGGTTGGGTACTCGAAAAAGCGGGTCAGCACCACCAGGGTTAGCCCCAACAGTCCCTGCCAGAAGCGCCCCCGCTGCCCTTGCTGTAGCCCTTCCCAGCAGAGCACTGCTGACAGCCCCAGCAACAGCAAGGTCACTATCCAGGGGGCAAAGAGGACCAAGGCTGCTCCTGCCGTCACGTTCAAAGGCACAGCGCTGCCGATCCCCAGCAAAAGCGCCAAGGCAACCAGAGAAATCAGAACAGCAGCATCCTTCAGCCAAGACGAAACGGGCTGGGATCTCTTCTCCTGCCAACCCTGCCACCAGCCCCAGCCCGTCAGCAGCAGCAACCCCACTGCCGACAAGCTCGCCCAGGGATCCCCAACGTTCCAGAGGGGATCCTCGGAAAGATCGACCCACGTCCCGACAAAGCTCCAGACATAGAGCAGGACACCCAGCCCCAGCAGAGCCAAGTTCTGGGCTGTCGGGGCCAAATCCAAGCCTTGCTCCAGCCCGCCGGGAAGCTCTGGATCCCTTCCTTCAGTTAAAACCCGGCTTAGCCAAGGCTTATGGCGTTGGTGCCACAGACCCAACCCCCACACAACTGCAACACCAAGCAGATGCAAAAGGGTTAAACCTTGGAAAGAGCTGCCCAAACGCTCGGCTAACCCTTGCAACGCCAGGCCAAAGTTCACCACGGCCAGGGCAAAAACCCAGCGAGAGCAACACCAATAGGCCAGAGGAACCAGCAGGCCCAGGGTCAACCAAGGATAGAGGAAGTTGACAGTCCCCCAATCCACGAAGTCGGCTACCATCCCCAAGCCCAGCAGAAGGCAGGCCAGTACACCACTGGGGCTGTGACGCAAGCCGTAGGCCATGGCCAAACCGCCCATCCCCCAGGCCCAAAACAGGCCTGCCGCGGATCCGCCAAGCTGAACCCACTGCGCCATCAGGCCAATACAGGCTCCCAGGGTCAGTTCACCGGCTATCAGCAGGGCGCTGCCCAGCCGTCGGGATCCCTGCTGCCAAACCTGGAAGCCAGCCACCTGCAGCCCTACCATGAGGGCCAAGCACCCCCAGGCTCTTGCCCAGCGGGGAATGGCAGCCCAGTTGGCCGCCACAAAGGAGATCACCCCTAGGCCCACCAGAACTGCGCCAAACAGCAGCAGCACCAGGGCAAATCGCCCGCCAGCTGAGCGTTGCAAACTCTCCAGTTGGTAATACTCCCGCAGGCGATCCCGTTGGGCAGGTTCGATCAACCCCTGCTCCACCCAGGTGTTCAGCAGGTCGGCCAGTTGGCGGCGGAAACGCTCGCCGGGGTAGGGGGGGCGGGGAGAGGTCATGGCGGGATCCCATAGGGATGTCGCCAGTATTCTAGCCCTCACCCCCGGCCCCTCTCCCAGACGGAGAGGGGAGAGTAGCCTGAAGCACCCGCTGCAACACCTCTTGATAGCCAGCCACCGGATCCCCCAGATCAAAGCGAAAGAGATCTTTATCCAGCACCCGCGGCTCAGATCCCCCCCGATCCCAAAGACGGCAGGTATCGGGGCTAATCTCGTCGGCTAGCAGGATCTCTCCCTTCTCGTCCAGGCCAAACTCCAGCTTAAAGTCCACCAGCTCCAGCTGACAGCGCCGCCAAAAGGCCTGCAGATGAGAGTTAATGGCCAAAGCCAGGGATCCCAAGCGCTCCACCTGCTCCGGCGTGGCCAACTGCAATAGGCGGATGTGATCTGGGGTCACCAAGGGATCCCCCAAGGCATCGTTTTTGTAATAGAACTCCACCAGCGGCGGCTCGATGGGAAGGCCCTGCTCCAGGCCCAGCCGTCGGCAGAGGCTACCCGCTGTGCGGTTGCGCACCACCACTTCCAAAGGCAGGATGTGCAAGGCTCGCACCTGCATCTCGGTGGGGCCGGTTTGGGCCAAGAAATGGTTGGGGATCCCTTGCTGCGCCAGGTAGGCAAACACCCGGCTAGAGACAGTGCAATTAACTTCTCCCTTGCCGGCAATAGAGCCCCGCTTTTGGGCGTTGAAGGCCGTGGCGTCGTCCTTGTACTGGCAAAGATAAACCCTGGGATCGGCAGTGCGGTAGATGCGCTTGGCCTTGCCCTCGTAGAGCAGCTCTTGGGGGGAGGATGGCATACGCTAACCCCTAGTATCCGGCCAGCCGTCCGCGGATCCCTTGCCAGAGGGTAATGGCCAGGATGCGCAGATCCAGCCACAGCGACCAGTTTTGCACGTAATAGAGATCATACTGGGTGCGGCGGGCAATGCTGGTATCCCCCCGTAGGCCGTGGATCTGGGCCCAGCCAGTCAGGCCACTTTTTACCAAATGCCGATCCGGATACTTGGGGATCTCCTGGCTAAACTGCTCGACAAAGTAGGGCCGCTCTGGGCGGGGGCCCACTAGGCTCATTTCCCCTTTCAGGACGTTCCACAGTTGGGGCAGCTCGTCCAGGTTGGTGCGGCGCAAAAAGGCTCCTATCTTGGTTCGGCGCGGATCCCCGGGGCGCGTCCAGCCCGGCTGGCCGGCTGCCTCAGCATCCACTCGCATGGTGCGGAACTTGGCAATCCAAAAGCGACGCCCGTCCAAGCTCACCCGCTCTTGCCAATACAGAATGGGGCCAGGACTGCTGCAGGCTACCAGCAGGGCAATAATCAAAAACAGAGGGCTAAGCAAGATCAGGCCCAGAGAAGCTCCTAGGATGTCTACAGCTCGCTTGAGGAACCGGTTGTGGGCGTAGCGCAAAGGGGGCTGACGCAGAGTTAGCAGCGGGATCCCGTCGAGAGACTGCAGGCTGAAGTTCACCGTTAAAAAACTTAAGATATCCGGCACCAAGCGCACCTGCACCGACAATGTTTGCAAACTGAGCAACAGAGGAGCAGTTGCCAGCTCCGGTTGCCCAAACCACACCTCCTGCACTTCTGGGTGGGCTTGCAGATAGGCGATCAAATGGACCAGATCCAGACGCTCAAGAGCCGACCAGGAAGGCTCAAGCTGACTGCACAAGCAGGAGAGGGTTCCTCGGGATGAGCCGGACAGAGTCCTGTCGGCAGACTCAACCCCGCCAGAGGTAGGGCGGGCGGTGTTTAGTACTGGATATGAGTCTGGCCGGGGATCCCCATTTTGAGATGGGGGATCTTCCTCAAAAGAGCCTTGCTCTACGCCTGCCCAGGCGACTACCTGGAAGCCCAACTGCGGGGATCGCTGCAATCGCTCCAACACTTCCGCCAACACCGACCAGGATCCCACCCAGATGACCTGCCGCCGACCGTAGCCCCTAGAGCACAACCAGCCCATGCCCAGCCGCAACCCCACCCGTACCAAAGTCAAACTCAGCAGAGCCAACAAGCCGGCGTAGCCCACCACCAGCCGCGACAAAGAGACCGAGCGAACGAAAAAGGCCCCTGCCAGCACCAAACCAAACGTCAATCCCAACCCCACCAGCAAACTGGCCCATTCTTCAAAGCGAGACAAGCGCTTCGACTCACCGTATCCGCCTAAGCCCGCCTGAATGCCCCAATAACTGAGGGCGGTCAACAATCCCAAGGCCGCGTAGACATCCCAAGGCAAGAGCTGATGAGGACGCAAGCTGCGCAGCCAGTAGCCCGCCCCAAAGGCCAACCAAATACAAAGGCCATCGCCAAAACAGGCCAAGGGCACCCACAAACGATGCAGATCCAGACGAGTTTTATAGCCGCGTTCGGCCAAGGGTTATCTCCTTCGGCATCAAGACTGTTGACAATCTTACAGAAAAGATTGTGCATCTGAGGCTATTGGACAAGATCAGTGTTGACCAAAACTTGAATGGGTAGCCCTCACCAGATAATTCTATTGACGGCCCTTCCCAGCTTCGAAGGACTTCATGCTGCTGACACAAAATAAGTTCTTTAAGTAATTGGGATCCTCATCATGCAAGAGATAAAAATCCCTGTTGAGTGGGTTAAGTACCGTCGGAAAAGGCTGTTGTAGAAACTACCAGAATTGCAGACATTGGATGTCGAAACATGAGAGTTTAAGCAATGATCAAAGTGCAGTCTGAGAACAGCAATGATGACAGGATACTACGATTTCGTTGCCGGGCCGGCTACTGCCAGCAGAGATACACCAAAGGGCAGAGAAAACTTAGGTATCAGATAGGCTTCTGCAGCAAAAATACCCGTCAGCAGTCGATTGAGCCAAAGCGGCGGCATTTTCAGATCTTGGCTTTCCCTCAGGCGAAGCACTTTCTGCATTATGCGGATCCCTGAAATGATTGGGAAAAGAAAACTGTTGAAGAAAACAAGGGTATAAACTTCTAGACCTGAGCTTTTAAGCAACGACAAAAGTTGCCCGCGGGTATATCGTCTCTTGTGATGATTAAGCTCATCATGTAAACTCCACAGCCACGGATAAGCCGGAACAGTTACAACTAAGTAGCCAGATGGGGTTAACCTTTGACTGAGGGCTAGGAGAGCTTCTTTAGTCATTCTCCAGATGCTCCAGCACATCCAGCAAAGCAATCAAATCAAATCGTTGAGAACCAAAGGGGATCCGGTTTGGCAACTCCCCCTCTGCCACGATCCCAATACCGCGAGCTTGGGCCAGCGGCAGTGCAATTTCACTCTTTTCCATAGCCCAAACTTTGCCAAATCTGGACAACATCTCCAGGTTGCCGCCGCTACCACAGCCAGCTTCCAAAATATAAGCAGAGGGGGGAAGCGACAGGGATCCAATAACCCGACTCAGAATGTGACGGCGACCCAAAAACCACCAATGCCGATCTTCCAAGCCTGCCATTTGCTCATAAGCTTCGGGATCCATACCCGTAACCCAACAAAAGATCAAAAACAGGATTAGCCGCAGAAGGGATTAGCAGAGCATATCTATCTAAACTAAGTTTAGGGGGATAATCGAGCCTTTCCCCAGCGATGCTTGCGATACCAGGCCGCCACGTGGGGACACCACGCTTCAAAGTGGGGCCAAATCAGTTCACACAGATGTTGAATTTCTCGTTGAGCATCTTCTTTGGCTCGTAAATCCAAAAAATGCATTAGACTACGGCAATTGAAAGAGACCACGAAGTGTTGTCGGATCCCGTAGCCAATGATGTTGCGAGCATCTTCATAGGGCAATCCGCACTCTTCTACCAGGCGATAATAAGCAATGGCCTGGCTGCGATATTGCGCAAGAATGATATCCAAAGCTGCGGGGGAGATGGGCTTGCAGCCTTGGCGGGTTTTGGCTTTGCCCTCCTTGACGCTGGCAGGAACGTAAAACAAAGTTTCCAGCTCTTGCAAAGACAAGGAGGACTCCGTCCCGCCACTGTGCTCCGCAATGTGCTCCGCACCGCTGTCGCGATAGGCCTCCGGCCCGCTGACGCGATCGCTGACGCAACCGTAGCCGGTCTCGCCAACAGGAGCAGCAGTCTCGGTTGTGCTCCGCACCGCTGACGCGAACAAGAGCTTTTTGCCCAAATCGGCAATTTGCTGGCCTGTATATCGGAAGGATTGAACATCAAAAGAAATTCCCACCCGATGAGTACGGGCCTGTTGCATGACGGCGTGGGGAAAATAGCCCACCCCAAAGGTGATCTGAGGATGCTCTAGAGGCCCATAGTGGCCACGGTTGCCCTCCAGCAAATGCCGCACCACCGCCTCTCCATACTTTTCCGGGATCCGGCTTTCTGAGGTGACAAAATCAGGGCTGTAATCCTGGTGCATTGCCTGGTAGATGACCCGTTCTGGATCTGGGGTTTGATTCAGCACCACAACTTGAAACAAAGCATCCACAGGCTGCATCCCCTAGTGCTTCGCACCGCATGTTAGGATTCTGAGATCCTTGTAAGATCATATTGGCAGCGGAGAACGCCAACCGCATTGGCCTGCTCCACCACAGAGCATATTCCCTATCTGCCCCCACCCTGAGGTATTCCTTAACTCAGTGTAAGGAGAAGAGAGACCGAAACACCTTGGCTATAGGAGCCTGCGAGCTCGAGTTTCCTCTGCCAGCACCAGGCTTAGGGCCGGATTGCTGCGCAACAATCCCGCTACATAGAGGGTATAGACTTTCCCCGCCTCCAGCTGCAGGTCAAACCGCTGCAGGGGAATGCTCCGGCTGGGAGCCGACTGCACACCTGGCGCGGAGGCTGAAGGGGCTATGGCCACTTGAATTTGGGTAAAGCCGGGGCGCATAGCTTGAAAGGTGGATACTTGTCCAAACGCCAACTGGGGCAGCAGTACCCGCCCTTGCTCCCCTTGCCATTGCAGGGCCGGTGCATCGGGAGCAGCGTGGACAAACCGCACCAGGGCCTGATCAAACGGCGGATGGATGTTGTCCTCTAAGACCAGGGCTGTCATGCGATTCGGCTCATTGGCGGCCACCACCGAGAACACTCCCCCGCCCCTGAGATTGGCTACGGTTCTGGCCGCAACCAAAGAACTCGCAGGCTGGCCAGGGTTCTCAGGCGTTGAAAACAAAACAATGTCGTACTCGCCCGCCGGTATGCGCACGTACTCGCTCACCGAGCCATAGGCTATGCCCCGAGCAGCTCTCACCCCTCCCACTTCCAAGTCGATCCGAGGGGCATTGGGGGCCACATGCACCAAGCGTACTTGGACTTCAGAAACTCCCGCAGATGCCGAAGGCATCGGGATGGCACAGCCGGACAAAAGCCCCGACATCAACGATCCACCCACCACGCAGAGTACTGCGCCCACCCACCGTCGCACCATGTTCACGCTCACTCCTACTCCTCACACCCAACGCTCACCGGGGATCGAGCTGCTGTGTTCCGCCAAGCCAAGGGGCGCTCTCGCTCCCCAAAAGTTCGTATTGGCGCAAGGGATCCCACCCTGCTGACGCCAAGGAACCTGCTCTTGTCTTACTCCACTTTTGCGCCCAATGCCATAGAGCTATGGAACGGGTTGGGATCTAGTTCCTTTTAACTAAACCAAAGGCAAATCACCGGACTCGGCCCCACCTGCAGGATCTGGGTTGGGGGCAGGGATCCCTGGCTGGGGAGACCGACGGCTAAACAAGCGGAAATAAGTGCTCACAGCCAGCTCTTTGAGCGGGAAAAGCAAGTAGGTCAGGGGGTTGATGGTGACGATGATGTTGCGGCAGTCTCGTTTGGCCTGGGCCAAGATCTGAGCGGCCACCCAATCTCCCGACATAACCCCAATGGGATTGAGCTGGCTCTTGAAGGGGCCGAGGATGAGCTTGCGCACTGTGCAGGGAGCATCGAGGCGGCGCAGAGTAACCAGATCGCCTAGGGCCCGCTTGGAGAGCTCGTAGAGGGGACTCAAAGCAGGGCTAGCCTCAGCCTCTGAGGTGTTCACCCACACCTCTTTGGTGGCCATCTCAGGGTTGCCGCGCACCGTCTGGAAGAACAGCTCCATTAGGCGCCAACTGGAGAAGGTATTGACGGCGTAAGACTGGCGAATGGCCTCGGGATCCCGATCCCCATGAACATTGAAGCCGTGGTTGAGCACCAAGATATCCACCCGCTCCAGCAGCTCTGCCAGGGATCCCTCTTGCCCCACCTGCCAGCGAACGGTCTCCACCGGCTGGATCTGGCCGTCCACTTCGATGTGAACCGAATCCGAATGGGAGCTGAGGGCGATGACTTTGGCCCCCTGCTGGTGAAAATGCTTGAGCAAGGCCCGGCCCAGGGTGCCGGAGGCGCCGGTGACGGCTACTCGCTTGCCTTTCAAGGAGAGACTGGTGCCCATGAGCCGATCTACGAGAGTCAGGGTGCCGCAAAAATAGGCGTTGGTATCGTCGAAGTGGTGCCGCCAGTGGTAGGCGCGGTTGACATGCCATTGGCTGGGAGGAACGGGGAAAGGCCCCGGCTGGTGGGTGATATCCGTCTGCAGGGCCAGCCCCCAACCCCGCAGCATACCAGCCACCCAGAAACTGGCCGAGTAGAGAATGCCCACCGTTGCCGCCAGGCCGTACAGCAGGGATCCCTGGCCCAATACCACCACCCAAGGGATCCCGGCCAGGATCATCGTCGCCGCTTCGGGAACGTCGTGGTGCCACTGGGATTCTCGGTACAGCTGTGCATCCACCACGCTAAGGTCGGGGCGGAACAGGCGGTGGTGCAGGATGTGTTTGGGCATCAGCCAGGGCCACCGGTGGGCCAGCCAATGGCGCACATCCCGCACGATCTCAGCCCAAAGGATGGAGGCTAGGGCGACAGCCCCCACCCCTATCCAATGACTTACGCTGCTGACATCCATAGACTCGCTTGCGGTGGCCAAACTGCTCTTGGGCTTGTCGTCGCCTCTTCTGTAGGCTTAGTTAGCAACCCTCAAAAATCATCGCAAAGATTCTTCAAAAGATCATCTGCGAGCCTGTCTTCCCTCACCCCCGGCCCCTCTCCCTCAGGGAGAGGGGAGGTAGAAATCAAGGGGCTACGGGCTGAAGCTCTCGGATCTCGACCGGATCTCCAACGGCCAAACCCAAAGCAGCAGCCGTCCCGCCGCGGAACTCCAGCACACCGTCCACCAACTGGGAAGGAGGCGGCCCATAGGTGGGGCAGGGTTGGGCGGGGCAGCCGGGCACATCGGCGGCAATGTACACCACCTTGCCTTGGTGAAGGAAAATGATGTCCAGGTTGATCAGGGTGTTGAACATCCAAAAAGAAGCCGGCTGGGGCGGATCAAAGGGAAACCACATGCCCCGATCCGGCGGCAAATCGGTGCGAAACATCAGGCCCAAGCGCTGTTGCTCAGGGGTGCGGGCCACCTCTAGCTCAAAGCGTTGGCCGGCAAGGGTGACTTCGGCTTCAACCGGCAGTTGCTGGGGCTGCCCTATGGCTGGGGGGGATGGAGAGATGGCTTCGGTTACCTGAGTTTGTGAGGCGGGAGATCTCTCCGTGGCAGCAGTACATCCCAAGCCGGATCCCAGGAGCAGTAGAGCCAGGCCCAAGGCGACTCTGCACCCTTTTGGAACGTGTATCGTGAACAGAACCATGTGGCACTCTCCTGTGCAGGCTTCATCCTATCGCGCCAGACGCTGCTGCTGCGACTTGACCAGCCAGACGCAGGAAGTTCCCCCCTGGGAGAGCCTTGCCAATTCTTGCTTGCCGGAAGCGGCCTGTGCTTTTCCCCCTTGAGCGCAGCCGGAATGGCGGCCCTGGGCAAGGGAAGTCCACAACCGACCCGATAGCATAGCCATAGACTTTATCGTTCCCCACCCTGCCAGGAGAGCCGTATGAAAGACCCTTTCAATTTCAATTTCAATAGATTCAATAGATCCTCGGTGAGCCGGATCCCGCTTCTGGCTCTGCTTGGCCTGGGGCTCCTGGGCCTCTGGCCCACTCACGGGATGGGATCCCGTTCACAGGAAACCCCGGTGCGGATTCCCTTTGAGCCAACGGTGACCTATGGGGAAGGGTATGGGGAAAAGACCGTGGCCCAACAAGCCCAAAGCCGCTTTGCGCTGAAACTGTTTGATCACCTGCTCCGTCAGCAGCCCCAAGAGAACCTCTTTTTCTCCCCCTTGAGCATCCGCCTGGCCCTGAGCATGCTCTACAACGGCGCCTCTGGGGAGACTCAAACGGCAATGGCCGAGGTGCTGGAGGCACAGGACCTTTCCCTCAATGAGTTGAACTGGAGCAATGCCCAAATGGTGGGCTGGCTGGCGGAGGGATCCCCGGCAGGAGGGCCAGTCCAGGTGCAAATGGCCAACGGCCTCTGGGTGGATCAAACCCTCACCTTACAGCCCCAGTTTTTGCAGGCTTTGGCCACCTACTACCAAGCGGTGGTGAATCGGGTGAATTTGGGATCCCGGCAAACGGTGAACCAGATCAACGGCTGGGTGGCCGAGCGCACCCAGGGCAAGATCAACCGCATTGTGGATCGCCTCAGCCGCGAGGATTTGATGGTTTTGCTCAATGCCATCTACTTCAAAGGCGAGTGGACTCAGCCCTTCGATCCGGAGCGCACCCAAACTCAGCCCTTTACTCGGTTGGATGGCCGCCGCGTCCGAGTACCCATGATGGTTCAATCAGGTCGTTACGACTACCTGGAAACCGAGCAGTTGCAGGTGGTGAGCCTGCCCTACGGGGAAGGAGAACTGGAAATGCTGATCCTGCTGCCCAAGAAGGGAGTGAAGCTGGAATCGCTGCGGGCAGAGCTGAGCCCGGAAACTTGGCAAGAATGGACGGGATCCCTGCGCCCCCGTGCAGGTTCGGTGCGGATCCCGAGATTTGAATTGGCTTATGAAACGGATCTCACTTCCGTTCTGCAGCAGTTGGGCCTGGGAGTTGCCTTTTCCAACCGAGCCGATTTCAGCCAGATGACCCCAGAGCCAGCGCGGATCAGCAAAGTCCTGCACAAAGCAGCAATTGAAGTGAACGAAGAGGGATCGGAGGCGGCAGCCGCTACTGGGGTGATCGTCTCCCGGACTGCTGTCGACCGGCAAGAGCCCTTTCAATTTGTGGCAGATCGGCCCTTCTGGTTTGCCATTGTGGCCTCCGGATCCGGCGGCAACCCAGCGGCCCAAACCGTGCTGTTTATGGGATCCCTGGTGGATCCTAAATAAGGGGATCCCTCAGGGCAGCTTGCTGACTTCTTGCCGGGCCTGCAGATTGCTCTTCAGGATGTGTTGACTCCAGACTGGCTCCCTTAGCTGTTTTTCATTGCAGAGGTCATGATGGTCGAGGTTTTGGAAAGAGAAAAATTGGCCGAGGCACCTGCTGATAGTTCTCCGGCAGCTTCTCGAAAAATTTGGACTGACGAAGAGTTTATGGCTTTACCGGAGGATGGCAACCGCTATGAGGTTGTGAATGGAGAACTGGTTACTGTGGGCTCGGCAGGCGCAAAGCATGGGTACTACGTAAGTTTGATTCATATCATTCTAGGCTCGTACGTTCGCAGTCAAAGGATTGGATTTACCTTCGATTCCGATACTTCCTTCAAAATGAAATCCGGTAATCGCCGCTCTCCGGATTGTTCTTTTTTTTCCAAAGAACGACTGCAACTCTGGGCGGGATCCCAAGGGGTTATATTGAGGGATCCCCAGACTTGGCTGTAGAAGTTCTCTCCGATGCCAACACCGTTGGAGAGATCCATGATAGGCTCGTTGAGTATTTTGAGAATGGATCCCGGCTGGTCTGGATCATTCATCCTGAAGAGAAATACGTTCTGGTCTATCGCCGGCCTGAGCCTGAAGCATTGAAGAAACCCGGCGACATCCTGGAAGGTGGAGAGGTGATCCCTGGATTTGCGCTGGATTTATCAGAGTTTTTTGCCGAGCCGGAGTTGTAGTTTTTCACCAACGCAATGTACGGATAAGATGCCTTCAGCGCCTAGGGAAAAGCAACCCCTGTTAAGCTAGCCTAAGCAGTGGGATCCCATTTCATGGCACCGGTCTATCCGCAGGTTCTGGAGCGCAATCCCAAACGGCTGCGCATTGCCCTACAGCGGTTTACCTCTCAGCAACTGGCTTGGCGGGCGGCAGGGGGCTTGGTGCTGCTAATTTTGGGATCCCAACTGTGGGCTCGTTCGCCGCTGTTGGGTTTGGTGGCTGTGGGGATGGGCCTGTGGGCTGGGATCCCTTGGGGGTTGGGGCAGATCCTGAATCTAGATTGCCAAAGCCAACGGGTGACCTTGACCCGGCTGGGTGGCCCTTGGGGCTTTTGGCGGCAGCAGGTGTTTTCCTATCCCTTGGCTCAGTTGCAAGGAGTGCGGCTGCATCGAGTGGGTCAGGAAGTTTTGGATAACCAAGCTCAAGAGAGTTTTCAGGTCCAAAGCCAAGTGCGGCTGCAGTTTCACAGCGATCCTTCTAAACCGGAGCTGAACGAGGAGGTCATCGCCTGCTTTAGCAGCCAAGTCGGCATCAAAGGGGACGAACCAGAAGCTTTCGTGCTCTCTCAACGGCTGGTGCGCTGGATTCAGAACTATCTATCCGAACACTCAGGAAACCTAAGAAACAACTCTTCACCCTGAAAGCCCCCTTTTCGAGGATACTGCCCCACCGTTCCAGTAGACTCAAACTTTGCTCTCCTTTTCGGGGAGTTTTCGGGGAGATGGGGAATTGTTGGCACAGTGCTTGATCCTGGGTTAGAAATGCTACCGAAAAGCAGCGTACTCCTTGACACTTTCTAAACTTAACTTAATCGACAACCTTCATGAGCGCCTCCTGGGATCTGGTCAACCTGCTTACCTTACTCAACTGGAACACTCTGCCCGGATGGCTTTGGCTGCTCCTTTGGGGATCCTCACTGGCCGTGGTGATGTACTGGCAAAAGCGCTGGCTGCAGCGGGATCAGGTGGGTTTTCCCGATGTCATCATGCTGGCGCGTGCAGATACGACGGTGGTGGAATGTAACGAAGCTTGCCAAAAACTCTTAGGCAATTGGCGAGGCAAGCGCTGGATCGACGTGCTGCCGGCAGAAGAGCAGGAGCAGGTGCGGCAAAAGATAGCCCAGCTCACCCCTCAGCAGCCTACCTTCACCCGAGTTGGCAGGGTATCGGATGCGTCGGGGCAGACGCGCTGGTTCGAGTGGATCCACCAAGGCATTTTTGACCGGCGGGGCCGCTTGCAGTTTATTCGCGGCGTGGGCCGAGACATTACCGAGAAGAAACAGTTGGAAGAAAACCTGCGGCTGCGGGAGGCCCAACTGCGCACCTTGTTGGATGCCCTGCCATTGGCGGTGTGGGCCAGGGATCCCCAGGGAGTGCTAATTTTGCAAAATGCCACTGACCGCGCCTGGTTTGGCGATCTGCTGGGTACTTCTCTGGAGGAGGTGGCTCAGCAACATCCCCACTGGCTGGAGTACACCTCTCAAGTTCTAGCCGATCTAGAGCGGCAAGGGTTTTGCCAATTCGAAGGTAAGGAAATGATTCAAGGCCAGGAGCGCTACACCTATCGCTTCGCTGTAAAGCTTCAGGATCAGTCTAAAGGATTAGGGCTTCTCGGCATTGTCCTAGATATCACCGAGCAGAAGCGCCTGCAACGAGAGCTAACAGATCAACAAGAACGCTTTCGCGCCTTTATCAACAACAGCCACGACATCTTGCACCGGGTTGATGCCCAGGGCCGGCTGTATTGCCTTAATCCCCCGGTGGCGGAGAAGATTCTAGGTCTTACCCCCCAGCCAGGAGAGCCTCAACCCCTGGAGCTGGTTCATCCCGAAGACCGCGAGGCCATCGCGTCTGCCTACGAGCAACTCCTGTCCCAGCCCGGCCAGACTCTCTGCTTTGTCTATCGGATGCAACATGCCGACGGCCATTGGGTGTGGCTGGAGAGCCTCTGCACCAATCTCTTGGATGATCCTTTGGTTCAGGGGATGGTTGCCAGCACCCGCGACATTACCCAACAAAAGCAGGTGGAACTGGCCCTGCGAGAGAGCGAGGCCCGCTTCCGAGAAATTGCAGAGGCTGTACCGGTGGTTTTCTTTGTGTATTCTGCAGACTTGAGCCAGTCTCTCTACAAAAGCCCCCAAAGCGAGAAGATCTGGGGTTACACAGCAGAAGAGTTTCGCCGCAAGCCAGATCTCTGGAAAGACAGGATCCATCCCGAAGATCTGCCAAGGGTACTGCAGGTGGCCGCCCGAGCCACTCAAGAAGCCCAGCAGATCACCTACCGCATTTTCCATCGGGATGGCAGGCTGCGCTGGCTGCGTACTTCTTGCCGACCCATCTTGAACGAACAGCAAGAGGTTATCCGTATTGTTGGCATTACCGAAGATATTACGGAGCAGAAAGAAGCAGAGCTGGCTCTACAAGAAAGTGAGGCCCGGCTTAGGGCCATTCTGGATGGGATCCCTTTTTCTATCTTTCTCAAAGATCTGGAAGGGCGCTATCTTCATGTAAACAAGACTTATCTACAACAGAGAGGCTGCAAGGCAGAAGAGCTCATTGGAAAGTTGGATAGTGAGCTGTTCGCATCAGAAGAGGCTCTAGAATTTCGAGATCAGGATCAAAAAGTCCTGCAATCTCCGCATCCTGTCAGCTACGAGCGAACCTTTTTCCGCGATGGCAAGAGATTGACCCAGTGGGTCACCAAGCTTGCCCTGCGGGATCAGCAGGGGTCTCCTTACGCCGTTTGCGGCATCGCTGTGGACATAACGCCCCTCAAACAAGCCCAAGATCTGTTGCTGAAAGAAGCAGAGCGGGAGCGGCTGCTTGGAGCTTTGCTGCGACGCATCCGTCAGGATTTGGATTTGCAATCTATCTTGCAAACCACTGTTGCAGAAGTGCGAGAGGTTTTCCAGGTGGATCGGGTGATGATCTATCAGTTGCAGGAATGTGTAGGGGGGTTTGTAGCTGCTGAGTCGGTGGCGGATCCCTGGCCCAGCCACCTGGGCCGCTACGTGTGGGATGAGTATTTCCAAAGGGATCCGTGCTATCGCAAGTACCAAGAGGGCTTTGTGCAAGCCATAGCCAACGTGGCGACGGCCAATTTGGATCCTTGCTATCGGGAGCTCTTGGAATCTTTCCAGGCCCAAGCCAACTTGGTGATCCCAATTCGGCGGGGAGAGGATCTCTGGGGCCTTCTGGTGGCACAGCACTGCCAATCCAGCCGCCCTTGGCAAGAGTGGGAAATCCGGCTTTTACAAGAGCTGAGCGATCAATTAGCCATCGCGTTGCAACAGGCCCAGTTATATGAACAACTGCAAGCCCTCAATCAAACCTTGGAAGAAAAGGTTCGGCAACGCACCTCTGAGTTGCAGCGATCCCTGCAATTTGAGGCCCTGCTGAAACGCATCACTGACCGGGTGCGCGACTCTCTGGATGAAGCTGAAATTCTCAACACCGCTCTGCGCGAGCTGGGAGAAAACCTAAATGCAGATGGCTGCGATATTGCCCTTTACAACGCCGATCTCACCCTTTCCACCATCAGCTACGAGTATTGTCCTCGCTTGGGGTCGGCCTTGCATACTTGTATTCCCTTTGCCCAATATCCAGATCTCTACGCCCAGTTGTTGCGAGGAGAGCCCTGCATATTTTGTTTACTTCCTGACGCCCCCCGCCAAGGATCAGTCTTGGTCTGCCCTCTGCGGGATGGGGAGCAAGTCTTGGGGGATCTGTGGGTTTTTCGCAGCAGCGAGGAAAGTTTTGATGAGCAGGAAATGAATCTCGTAGCTCAAGTGGCCAATCAATGTGCTATCGGCCTAAGGCAGGCGCGCCTGTTCCGAGCTGCCCAAGAGCAGGTGCAAGCCCTAGAGCGCCTCAACCGCTTGAAAGACGATTTCATCAGCACTGTCAGCCACGAGCTGCGCACTCCTCTAGCCAGCATGAAAATGGCCCTGAAAATGTTGCAGATGGCTCCCACTGGGGAGAAACGAGCTCAATACTTAGCCATTGCAGAGCGAGAATGCCAGCGGGAAATCGAGCTCATCAACGACCTGTTGGATCTGCAGCGGTTGCAGTCCGGGACCTACGCTCTAAGTGTGCAAACCCTCACCTGGCGGGAGCTGCTAGGGGATCTGTTAGCCATTGCCGAAGAGCAGGCCCGCGCCAAAGGTCAAACCTTTCAAGCCAGTGTCCCTCTGGAGAGCACCCTCACGACGGATCCCTTGCTGTTGGGACGCATCCTGCGGGAGCTGCTACACAACGCTGTGAAATACACCCCCGGCCAGGGATCCATCCGCCTAGAAGTCAGGGTTGAGGCCAACCGAACTCGCATCCAAGTCAGGAATAGCCAAGAGATCCCGGCTGAGGAACTCACCCGCATTTTCGATCGTTTTTACCGGATCCCCAGCCATGATCCTTGGAAAGAAGGGGGCACCGGTCTGGGCTTGGCTTTGGTGAAACAAATGGTGGATCAACTGAGGGGATCCATTGAGGTCAGCAGCTCTGCTGGTTGGACGACTTTCACGCTCCATCTACCCCAATTGCCGCAATTTTAATTCCACTTCTTCCCCTCGCTTTGGGATACATTACTGGCAGGGATCCGGGGGGGCTTTGCCTAAACCTATGACCACTCGCCTAGATTTGGCTCTCACTCTTGAAGACTTCCTCAAGTTGCCTCACATAGAAGATTCTCCGGCATGGGAGTACGTGGATGGAGTTGCCATTCAAAAACCGCTGCCCAAAGTCCGCCATTCCATTTTGCAAAAACGCCTCGTGGCTGAGGTTGACGGCAGCACCACCGACTATACTGCCCTGCCCGAACTGCGATGCACTTTTTCCGGTCGTTCCATTGTTCCCGATATTGCTGTAATTGCGTGGGATCGAATTCGCCTCAGTGAAACAGGCGAGCCAGAGGATGACTTCACCGCAGCACCCGACTGGATTATCGAAATTCTTTGTTCTCCAATACACTACCCCCGCCGCATGGCCGTAACCCCCGTGGGATCCAGCACCTTGCCCCGTTCCACCTCGGCATAGACCAGGTAGCGATCCCCGCAGTCCATCCAAGTTTTCACACGGCACTCCAGGTAAGCTAGGGCGTCCAACAAAATGGGGCAGCCATTCTCAGCAGTGGCCGTGGCCAAGCCGGCAAACCGATCTTCTCCAGGGCGCTGGGGCCGCTGAAAGTGCCGTTGCAAATTGCTACCTTTGCCTTCCCGCAAGATGTTGAGCACAAAGGGGGCCTGGGGATAGGTCAGCAATTCGGCTTCTTGTTCCTTGTTCACCGACAGGGTTAGCCCTGGTGGATTGAAGCTAGCCTGGGCCACCGACCAGGTGAGGAAGCCGCGGCGGGTCTCTCCTTGCAGGGCGGTGACTATACACAGGGATCCCACCACCCGGCTCAGGGCTTGCCCAACCCGATCCGCCTGAGTTTCGCTGCTGGTTTGGCGAGGGGCGCGGGCTCGTTTGGCTTTGCGCAGGGCCTGAGCAAACTGGGATCCCGCCTCTTGACAGGCTTCCAGGATTTCAGGGGTGGGCTTAAACTTGGCGCGGATCGTCTCAAACCCCAAGGAAAAGCCGGCATTGAGCAACTTGTTCTCGATGAGATCCACCGCTTCTCCGCTCCAGCCGTAGGAGCCGAAAACCCCGGCCAATCGGGTGGTGGGAACTGAAGAAAGGATGATGCCAAGGGCGGTTTGGATCTGCACAGGAGGATGGCCGGCCAAAGTCGGGGATCCGACAACAAACCCCTGGCAGCGCTCCAGAGCCTGGGCAATCTCTTCCGGGGTGGACCATTCGCAGTTGATCCGCTCCACCTTAACGCCGGCCCGCTCCAGCCCTTGGGCTATGGCCATGGCCATCAAACCTGTATTTCCGTAAGCAGAAGTGTACAGAAGAGCTACCCGCTGCTCGCCGGGATCCTCTTCGCACCAAGTGTGGTAGTCCAGCCGCAAGCGCCGCAGGCTGTGGCGCACCAAGGGGCCGTGGGCAGGGGCATAGATTTGGGCGGGAAATTCTTCCAACTTGGCCAGGGCTGCCTTCACCTGGGACAATTGGTTGCGGTGCAAGCAGTCGAAGTAGTAGCGGCGGTCTTCGCTGAGCTGCCGCCAATGTTCGTCAAACACTTGCTCATCGCACACGTGGGCGCCGAACAGCTTATCGGTGTAGAGGATCCCGGTGGCCGGATCGTAGGTACAGAGGGCATCGGGGTGGCGGGGTGTGGGCACGGTGCGAAAGTGCAACTCATGCCCTTCCCCCAGATCCAGGCGATCCCCATCCCGGATGACCCGCAAACGGAAAGACTGGTCGCCATTGTAGAAAATGCCCAGATCGGCGGCTTCCTCTTCGTCGCGACTGCGGGGCAAGGGATCCATCTCTTCAAAGGCGGCCCGTAGCGTAATGGATCCCGGCTTGGAGCAGAGCACCATCGCGTAGGGAGCCAGGGGCAATAGGGCTTTGAGAGTGGCAATGCGGTTAAAGTTGACGTGGCTGAGCAAAATAAAGTCCAACCGCTGTAGGTACTGGTGTTGGGCCAGCTCTTCTAAAAAGATGCTGGTGAACGATTCCCCCGGAGGATCGATGAGAAGGGTTTGGCGGGCCTGGATGAGGTAGCTATTGGCAGTGGTGCCCCGTTGCCGAGCGTATTCCAGCTCAAACTTCAGGCGATCCCAGGTGCGGGAGCGGAGAACCAACGTGGACGGGCCGATAAGGGCAACTTGGACATCGCGGGCGGGGATCTTGCTCTCCATAGCAGCCTCCGATGCGGTATCTGTCCTCACCTTGCCACGAAACTGGGGGAATGGGGATCCCTTTTCAGAGTTTGGGAGCCCACGGCCCGGCTTACCCAAAAGTTGGGTCTGAGGCCCCGTCCTCACAACTGCGCAAGAAGCAAGCGATTGAGGTGGGGAGTGTGTCAAGTTTTTTCAAAGTCGGCCGGGCAAAAAGGAAGAGGCTAAGATCGGCTTGTAGCGTGTTCAGGCTGCCTATGTCTGCCCGATCCAAGTCCAAAGTGGAAGCCCCTGCTAAGGGGATGGATCCCCGCCAGTTTACTGAAGCTGATGTGGCGGCAATTGCAGAGCGGTTGGAGCGCAATGAGTATCCGACCGTCTTTGGCTGCTTGGAAGACTGGCATGCCCTTCGAGCCGTTGCCTTTTATGCTCCCCACTTAGTGGCTCCCTATGCACACCTGTTGGAGTGGGAAGTGGATGAAGATTAGGGCTGTCCTTGCAGTTCTTAAAGGGATCCCAGTGCTCAGGGCAACGAGGGGGGAGGATTTCCGTCAGAGCCTTGCCGGCGAATCAGATAGCGCACTTCTTCAAGGAGAACGTTGAACCTCTGATCCGTTTCCGCCTGCCGTTGGTTGATGGCCTGAATGGCGCGTTCGTGCTCTCGTTGTAGGGCGGTGAGGGTAACCAGAGCTTGAGTCACTTCCTCTGCCCACTCGGCAAGGTGAGCTAAGTCAGAGCGGGTCTCGCTGACAACTTGCTGTAGCTCTCGCAAGCTTTGAGCCTGAGCAGCAGCTTGTTCAGCAAATTCGGCACGGCTTTCTTGGATGGACTGACGCAGCTCCTCGATTTCCCGCAGACGGGCGGCGTTCTCCTCGGCAGACTGGGTGCGGCTTTCTTGGATGGACTGACGCAGCTCCTCGATTTCCCGCAGACGGGCGGCGTTCTCCTCGGCAGACTGGGCACGGCTTTCTTGGATGGACTGACGCAGCTCCTCGATTTCCCGCAGACGGGCGGCGTTCTCCTCGGCAGACTGGGCGCGGCTTTCTTGGATGGACTGACGCAGCTCCTCGATTTCCCGCAGACGGGCGGCGTTCTCCTCGGCAGACTGGGTGCGGCTTTCTTGGATGGACTG
>NZ_JBSSCH010000020.1:0-38411 GCF_054059615.1 Thermostichus sp. OS-CIW-33 | reverse complement strand
GTCAGCGGGACGTAGTCCTCAAGCGCAGGAAACGTCCTTTTCGCGTTAGCGGCGCGGAGCGCTTTGCGTCAGCATGAGTGCGGGAGTATGTCACAACAGCTCAAGTTGGAATAGAACTGTTTCGTCGCGGTATCCATAGCACCCCTCTCCTTTTGGAAGAAGGGCTGGGAGTGAGGGAGAAAGGCTCAAGTCAAAGGCTGCCAATGGCCCGTTTCAGTTGTACCAGGGCGCGATTGTAGGCGATTACAGCATTGGAAAGGTTGCCACGGGCAGTGGTGAGGGCAGCTTCAGCATTGATCACCTCCGTTTGGGTGCCCACCCCCGCTTGCAGGCGCAGCCGGGCCAAGCGCAGGCTCTCTTCTGCTGAGGCAATTGCCACTTTGGCCGAGTCGATCTGTTCGCGGCTGGAGCTGAGGGTCAGGAAGGCTTCTTCCACCCCCCGCTGGATTTCATTGCGGGTGCCGACGAAGTTGCTCACGGCCACCTGTCCATCGATCTGGGCTTGGCGGGCTTGGGCAGCCGCTTCTCCTCCATCGAACCAAGTCAAGCTGAAATTGGCTCCCACCGAATAGCCAACATCAAAACTGTTGCGGCTGGCGTTGAAATCGTTAACGGCATCGAGGCTGGCGAACAAGCCAATTCGGGGGCCATTGCGGGCTTGTGCCAGGCGCAGGCGGCTTTGGGCCTGCTCCAATTCTCGGCGCCGGCGCTCCAATTCCTGTCGTTGGGCAAAGGCAGCAATGATGGTCTCTTCCAGGCTGAGATCCCACTCCCCCATCGGCTCAATGCGGTCGCTGGCCAACACGTCGGTGGGGCTGGGGAAATTCAGCAGTTCGGCCAGGCGGCGGCGATTCAGTTGTTGGGTGTTTTGAGCCGCCAGCAAGGTTTGTCGATTGTTGGCCAATTCCGTCTCTGCCTGGAGAATCTCAAAGCGGGTACCCAGCCCGGCCCGTTCTCGGGCTTGAGCATCCCGCAGGGTGGCTTCGGAACTTTCGACGGCAGCTTGGCTGATGGCAACCCTGGCATCTGCGCTTTGCAGATCGTAGTAGGCATTGGCCACAGCTTGTTTGACCGTCTGCAGCGTTTGCTCCAGCTGCAGTTGGGCGATGCGCAGCGCTTCTTGGGCCAGCTTCAGGTTTTGCTCCCTAAGGCCACTGTCAAAGGCGGTATACTCCACCCGCACCACACTGGCCGAGAGGGTGTGGGATTCGCGCCTTGGCCCACCACCAGGAGAGGGAGCCTCACTGTACTGGTAGTTGGCACGGCTGGAGAGGGTGGGAGCAAAGGCAGCTTGAGCTAGAGCTACCCCGGCCTCGGCCCGCTCGACAGTCAGTCTGGCCTGCTGCACAGCCGGGTTCTGGGCAACGGCGATCTCCAGAGCTTCTTCCAAAGACAAGCCCTCCCTTCGCTCGATGCGCACCTGCAAGGGGGATTGGGGCACCACCAATTCTTCAGCCGTCAAAGCCCCCTTTAGAGTCAGGTCAGCCGCAGGGGTGGAGTCAGCAGGGTTGGAGGGAATCGATAGGGTGGGGGGGGGTGGGGGGGTGAGGATTTCGCGGCTGTTGGGCAGAGCAAAGGCAGCAGAGCTGGGAGCTTCTGGCTGAGCAAGAGCAGGGACAGCCCAGAGCAGGCTCAACAGTAGGCCACAGGGGGCAGAACAGGCAAGGTTCAACTGGGATCCCGCCGAGCCCGTCTGCTGTTGAGGAAGTTGAAGCGGATCCCTGGCTCCATTTTGCATCGCCATCGTGCGGTCATTCTCAACATCACCCCTAGCAGTATCGCAAAATGAAGGACAAAGATAAGACGGTTTTCCGCAGGCTCGCTGGCTGCCCTGTTCGGGCCAGTGGAAGCGAGTCCTCGCATTTGCCCCTGCAACGATGAGGCCGACCTGCGTCTGCCAGGAGCTCCGAGCACGGGCGGGACTCCTCTACACTCAGCAGAGACGCTTGGATTGAGACCGAGTCGATTTAGATTTAGACTCAGTTTAGAATGGTGGGGCCATCTGTCCGTGATGGCGGGGGTGGGTGTTGTGGGCGATGAAAGGGGGCAAGGTGGCAGACTCTCAGAGCACGCCCAAGCAAGGGGAGACCTCTTCCGGTCGGGATCGGGCCTCGCGGCCGAAAAAAAGTAAGCCAAGCCCTTCTGCCCAGTCCGGGGATTTGGGAACCTCAGAAGCAAGAGCGCGGCCAAAACAGGCCGATAGCACTCCGCGCCGTGCGGAGCAGCAGGAGATTTTACAAGATCACCCTTCTGGCTTGAACCCGCCCAAAAATCTCTCTATACTGCAGGGAACTTTATCATTTGCTCCCGCTTCTTCATCTCTCCTTCAATCTATGCGTGCTCCCTCTTCAGGTGACTCGGATCCCATCCTTTCAGAGACTCATGCGGGCTGTTCAGCCAAGGACTCTGTCCCACTTGCGCGAACGGAACCGGATCCCAACACGGAGCACCATTTGGCCCTGAGGCAGCAACAGCCCTTGGAGAGCCGTCTGCTCAAAGCCGAAGCCGAGCTCCAAGAGCGGCGAGTTCTTCAGGAACAACTGCAGGCTTTGCACCAGAAGGTGGCCGAACAAGAGAAGGCGCTGCAGGAGCGGGAGCATCTCTTGCAACAGTTGCAGCAGACTTTGGCGGCTCAGAAAGTCCAGATCTCGGATCAGGAAGCTCAGCTTGCTGCTCGGCAACGCTTAAATGAACGGCAGCGGCAGGATATCGAGGCCCTGCAGGAGCAGATTGAGCAGCTACGCTTGGCCCACGCTCAGGAGCGCCGTCAATGGGAACAGCGCCAGCAGGAGCTGCAGGCCTCTCTGCTGGAAGCCCAGGATGTGGCGGAAAAGCGGGTGGAAATGCTGCAACGCTTTAAGGCAGAGCTTTCTCTGGCCCGCACTCAAATTGCCGAAACTCAGGCGGAGCTGAGCAGCCTGCGGGCTTTGTACAGCGACCAACAGGCAGCCTGGCAGGAGCAACGGGAACACCTCGAGGCCCGTTTGGCGGGCTATGCCGAGACGGAAGCCGAGGCCGAGCAGCGCTGGCGGGAACAACGGCAAGAGCTAGAAGCAGCCCTGGCCGAAGCCCAAGCTCAATTGGCGGCTTTGCAAGCTCAGCAGGAGCATCTGCGCCAGGGATCCCTGGCGCAGCAACAGCTTCAACAGCAGTGGCAGGCCCAGGCCGAAGCGCTGCAAGTGGCCCTCTCTCAAGCCCAGGCGGAAGTTACCCGTTGGCAGCAAGAGCACCGCCATCTGCAGGAACAGTACGCCCAAGCCCAGCAGCATCTCTCCGCCATGGAGCGGCAGTTGCAGGCTGCCTTGGAGCAGTTGGCCGCCCAACCCGACTGGCAGCCACAGTTGCGCTCTGCGCAGGCAACCATTCTCCATCTGCAAGAAGAAATTGCAACCTTGTCCACGCAACTGGAGAAGCAAGCAGAGCAGATCAAAGCCCTGCAAGGGGAGCGTGCTGCCCTGTGGGAAGAAAACCGCTCTCTCCGAGAAAAATACGAGCAGCAGCAGATGCATGTGCTGAGCTTGAAGGCGGCTTTGGAACGCAAAGGCTTGGATGTCCCACCTCGGGCCGATACCTCCAGCGCCCTCACGCGAACAGAGTCCCTTGGCCAGGCTCTGTCTCCAACCCCTGCTGCCAAGCCTACAATTCAGCCCCTGGCCCAACCTCTACCGTCTCGGGCAAGCAAGCGGGCGGTCGATCTGCCGAGGTTTCTGCCCCGTCCGTGAGGGATCCCGTGTTGCAGCCTGTTCCTCCCCGCTGGCTGGAAGTGTGGGTGGATCATCCCCATTTGGGGGGTTGCTTTACCTATCGTGTGCCAGAGGGATCCGCGCCAGAAGCGGGCGACCTTCTCAGCGTGCCCTTTGGTCGGCAAATGGCGGGGGCGGTGGCCTTGGGTTGGCGCTCCGAGCTGCCGGCAGGGGTGGATCCGCAGTCGGTGCGGGAGATCGAGGCGGTGGTGGCCAAAGGGATCCTGCCCAAAGAATTCTGGCCCCTGCTGCAGCGGGTGGCCGACTATTACCTCACCCCTCTGGCCCAGGTGGTGCGCACGGTATTGCCTCCCGGCTTGCTCAGCCGTTCTCAGCGGCGTGTCCGCTTGCTCAGGCTCCCTGCCGAAGGGGAGGAATGTTCGCCGGCTGCCCAAACCCTGCTGCAGCTGCTTCAGGCCAAAGGGGGAGAGCTGTCTTGGCGCTATGTGCAACAGCAGGTGCCCACTGCCGCCCTCGCCCTGCGGGAACTGCAGCGACGGGGTTGGGTGGAGAGCTTTTGGCAGGAGCAACAGGGGGGCAGGGTGAAAACCCAGCTGGCCGCCAGTCTGGCCGACGACTCCCCAGAGGGGCTGAGCCTCCCTCAGCAGAAGGCGCTGCAGATCCTCAAGCAGAAGGGGGGAGAGCTGCTGCTCGCCGAGTGGGAGCGCCTGGCAGGAGTGAGCCGAGCGGTTCTGCAGGGGTTGGCCCGCAAAGGCCGTGTCCACCTCTACGAGCGCCCACTGCTGCGGCTGGGAGATGCCAGCCTGCCGGGGTGGCGGGATCCGCCCAGGCCCTTGACGGCCGCCCAGGCCCAGGCGGTAGAGGCGATCCGGCAAGCTTTGGGCCGGTTCCAGCGGTTTTTACTGCACGGGGTCACCGGTTCTGGGAAAACGGAAGTGTACCTGCAGGTGATCGCCCAGGTGCTGCAGCAAGGACGGTCGGCGCTGGTGCTGGTGCCCGAGATCGGCCTTACCCCGCAACTGATGGATCGGTTTCGGGCGCGGCTGGGATCCCAGGTGTGGGCCTACCACAGCGGCCTCTCGGAAGGCGAGCGCTACGACACCTGGCGGCAGATGCTGTCCTCCACCCCCCAAGTGGTGATCGGCACCCGCTCGGCGGTGTTTGCCCCCTTGTCCAAGCTGGGCCTGATCGTCTTGGACGAAGAGCACGACGACAGCTTCAAGCAGGATCAGCCCCAGCCCTGCTACCACGCCCGTCAGGTGGCCGAGTGGCGGGCCGAGCTGGCCGGTTGTCCCCTGGTCCTGGGCAGTGCAACCCCAGCGGTGGAAACCTATGCCGCCCATCTGCAGGATCCGCAGCGGTGGATCCGGCTGGCCCTGCCGCAGCGCATCCCCCAAGCTGGGATCCCGGCCACCCTGCCCCAACTGGAGCTGGTGGACATGCGCCAGGAGCTCCAAGCCGGCAACCGCAGCATCCTCAGCCGCCGTCTACACCAGGCCCTGCAGCAGACGCTGGACAGAGGGGAACAGGCCATTCTCTTCGTCCCCCGCCGCGGCCACAGCACCTTCGTCTTGTGCCGGAGCTGCGGGTTTGTCCTCACCTGCGAGCATTGTGATGTTTCTCTCACCTTTCATCTGGCCCATCTCGGCGGGCAGGAACTGCGCTGCCACTACTGCGGCGCCCGCCAACCCCATCCGCAGCGCTGCCCCGCCTGTGGATCCCCCTACCTGAAGCACTTCGGCACCGGCACCCAAAAAGTGGTGGAAGTGCTGCACCAGCATTGGCCCCAGCTCTCGATTTTGCGCTACGACAGCGACGCCACCCGCCGCAAGGGATCCCATCGCGATTTGCTGGAGCAGTTTCGCAGCGGCAAGGCCCAGGTGCTGGTGGGCACGCAAATGCTCACCAAAGGGCTGGACATACCCCAGGTGACCTTGGTGGGCGTGATGGCCGCCGATGGGCTGTTGCACCAAGCCGACTATCGCGCCGGCGAGCGCAGCTTTCAACTGCTCACCCAGGTGGCGGGGCGCTCGGGCCGGGGATCCCTGCCAGGACAGGCGATTATCCAGACCTATCTGCCGGAGCACCCGATTTTGAGGGCGGTACTGGCCCAAAATTACGAGGGCTTCTTGCAGGCAGAACTGCAACAACGGCGAGAGGGGGGCTATCCTCCCCACCGAGCTTTGATTTTGATCCGCTTGAGCAGCACCCGCCTGGAAGCCCTGGAGCGTTATTGCCATCGGGTGGCCGAACGCCTACAGGGGATCCCAGCAGAGGTGTTGGGGCCGGGGCCAGCTCAGGTGGAGCGGGTTGCCGGACGCTACCGCTGGCAGATCCTGCTGAAGCAACTGCCCGACCAAGATTGGGATCGCCCGAAGCTGGCTGCGCAGATCCAGGCCGCCATTGGCCATCCCCCCCAAGGGATCCGCGTCAGCCTGGATGTGGATCCCCTGCGGATTCTCTAGGGGCGGTCGGCGAAAGCAGAGAGCCCAGAGATCTAGAGAGATCTTGAGGTAGTCTAGTTTCGGGGCCACCCGTATCCAACTCAACTCTGGCAAAGCATGGCTGAAAACCGGACTGGTGCGTTTATCGGTGGGCTGTTGCTGGGAACTGCTGTGGGCACCGCCATCGGCCTGCTCTTGGCTCCCCGCAGCGGACGGGAGACGCGGCGACTGCTGAAGAAATCGGCAGAGGCTCTGCCAGAGGTGGCAGAAGATGTGACCAGCAGTCTGCAATATCAATCGGAAAAGTTGTTCGACGCTGCCCAACGCAGTTTGGATGAGGCTCTGCTGCGGCTGCAGCAGGCAGTGGCGGTGGGCAAAGAAGCCATGTTGCAGAAGCGAAGGGAGCTGCTCCAAGCCCAGAACTCGCGTCCCTTTGGCGGGGAAGAAGCTGACCTAGAAGCTCGGGATGGGGAGGAGGCGGCGGGATGAACGACCCGGTCTTTTGGCTCGGCCTCTCGGTAGGTCTGGTGGCAGTGGGCATTTTGGCGGTGATCCTGACCCTGCTGCCCGCCGTCATCCAACTGGGTCGAGCTGCCCAGAGCGTGGAGCGCTTTTTCGATACCCTGCTGCGGGAATTGCCGCCCACGCTGGAGGCCCTGCGCCTGACCAGCCTGGAAGTGAGCGAGATTGCCGACAGCCTCGACGAAGGGGTGAAAGGGGCTGGGCAAGTGGTGAAGCAGGTCAACCGCTCCATCGAAGGAGCACGCACCCAAGCCCAGGGCGCCCAAGTCAACATCCGCAGCTTTTGGGCAGGGGTACGGGCAGCCTGGCAGACGCTGTCCGGCGAAGTGCCCCCCACCACTGGCGCGATTCACAACCCGCGGCTGCGCCCATCCGACCCATCCAACCGTTCTTTCTCCGCTGCTTCATCAACACTTCCCCTGGGAGGTGACCGCCCTTTTGCTGGCGGAGCCACACCAGAGGGATCCCAAGCCGCTGCCCAATCTTCCCGACCGGACATTGCCAATCCCTAGGCGTTCCTCAGGATCTTCTGAAAGACAGGCGTAGGAGGCTGGGGCTCTTGCCCGGGGGGAAGCTGGCCCCAAGTCGCATCGGGATCCCAGCGCAGTTGCAGGGTGTCGGCGAGGGAGAACCCCAGTTGCTGCAGGATCTTGAGGCTGAGAGCGGGAATGAGGGGCGAGAGCAGCACTGCCACCCAGCGCACGCTTTCCAGAACGGCATAGAGGATCTGGGCCACCCGTTCCCCCTGCCCTTGTTTGTGCAGCGTCCAAGGAGCCTGCTCATCAAGGTATTTGTTGCTGGCCTGGGCTAAGCTGAGGGCTTTGCGGGCAGCAGAGCTGGGATCCAGCCGCTCGTAGGCGTCGGCCACTGCCGGGGCAAGGCGCTCGGCCAGGGTTTTGAGGGGGTGATCTGCAGGGATCCCGACGGCGGGAATGCGGTAGTCCGGTTGATATTTCTTGAGCATGGTGAGGGTGCGGTTGAGCAAGTTGCCCAGGTCGTTGGCCAGATCGGCGTTGAGCACGTCAATAAAGCGGCCCTCGCTAAAATCGCCATCCTTGCCCAGCTCGATTTCCGTCAGGAAGTAGTAGCGCACGGCATCGGCGCCGTATTGCTGCACCAGCTCAAAGGGATCCACCGTGTTCCCCAAGCTTTTGCTCATCTTGAGGCCATCTTTGGTGAGAAAGCCGTGGCCAAACACCTGCTTGGGCAGGGGCAGACCTGCGGACATGAGCATAGCCGGCCAGTAGATGGCATGAAAGCGGACGATGTCCTTGCCCACCAGGTGGACATCCGCAGGCCAGTAGCGGCGTAGGGCATTTGCCAAGGTGGGCTCGTCGTCAGGATCCAAAGCAGCACTGATGTAGTTGATCAGGGCGTCAAACCAGACGTAGAGGGTTTGGCCGGGATCTGCCGGGAAGGGGATCCCCCAGGAGACGCTGGGGCGAGAGATGGAAAAGTCCCGCAGGCCCTGCTTGACAAAGTTGATCACCTCATTGCGGCGGCTTTCCGGCTGGATAAACTCCGGGTGCTCCGCATACAGGGCCTCCAGCTTTTCTTGGTAGCGGGAGAGGCGAAAGAAGTAGTTTTCCTCGTCTTTCCACTCAACCTTCTTGGTGGGGTGCAGGGGGCAAAATCCTCCCTCCAGCAGCTCGGCCTCGTCTTTGAACTCTTCGCAGGCAACGCAGTACCACCCCTGCTGCCGCCCAACGAAAATATCCCCCTGATCCCAAACCCGCTGAAAAAACTCCCGCACAATGGCTTTGTGGCGAGGGTTGGTGGTGCGGATAAAGCGGTCGTAGCGGATGTCTAGCAACTGCCAAAGCTGGGCAAACTGAGCCGCAATCTCGTCACAGTGCTGCTGAGGGGGAATGCCGCGCTCTTCGGCGGTGCGCTGGATCTTCTGGCCGTGCTCGTCAGTTCCCGTCACCATCAGCACATCCTTGCCCCGCAGGCGATGGTAACGGGCAATGGCATCCGCCACCAGGGTGGTGTAGGCGCTGCCGATGTGGGGAGCGGCGTTGACGTAGTAGATGGGGGTGGTGATGACAAAGGTGGAATCCGGCATGAGCATCCCCAAGGCTTTCTCCCATGATAGAGGTTGCGGGAAAGTCCAAAAGGCCAAGCTGTAGCGTGGGTGTGGAGAGGTCATTCGATGAAACTTCAGGTCAACCTTCTGGGGTGGAGCGGTGTGGCGTTGGGAGTAGGGATCCTCGGGGCGGGAGCGGGCCTGGCCCAACCCTCGACGGCGCCCCTGCCGGAAACCCGGATCCCCTGTGAGATTTTCATCGCGGGGGGCGGGCTGGGGGGGGTGGCGGCGGCCTATGACGCGCTGCAACTGGGCCGGCAGGTGTGCATGACGGAGATCACCGATTGGATCGGGGGGCAGGTGAGCGCCCAGGGAGTCTCCGCTTTGGACGAGCGACCCCTGCAACGAGAAAATGACATCTTCCCGAAAGGCTACAGCGAGTTTCGCCGGCGGGTACGGGAAAAATACGGCGGGGATCCCAATCCGGGCAAATGCTGGGTGAGCGTGCTCTGCTTTTCCCCTCAGGTGGGCCACCAGGTGATTCGGGAGATGTTGGATCCCTATCTGCAGTCGGGGCAGTTGCGGCTATTTACGGAGACGGTGGTCAAAGACTTGGAGATTGCGGATTACCAAATCCGCAGCGTGCAGGCCATTCGCAACATCCCCAAACACGCCGGCGTCCAGCCAGAGAATCGAGGGGATCTCTCCAGCTACTTTCTCGATTTTTATCGTCTAGAACCCACCGAGGACTGGGACAAGGAGATCCTGCGCTTTGAGCCGCCGCCAGAACGCCAGGGGAAAACCCTGCCCTGGGTGGTGATCGACGCTACTGAAACCGGCGAGCTGCTGCCCCTGGCGCGGGTGCCCTACCGCCTGGGAACTGATGGCCAAAGCCGCTGGGAACCCAGCTCCAAGCCCTATGTGGATCCCTACTGTACCCAGGGCTTCACCTACACCTTTGTCCTGGAGCGCTTCCCCGTGCCGCAGGTGCCGGTCAAGCCGGAGTTCTACAACGATCCCCTGCACGGCCCCTACTACAGCTTTGAACAGCCGCGCTTTAACTTTGGCCTGGTCTTTACCTACCGCCGCATCCGGGGACAGGTGTTTGGCTTTGGGGAAGAGGCCATCCGGGTGGGGGATCAATCCATGCAGAACTGGACCTGGGGCAACGACTGGCGCATCACCGGCCCGGAGATGAACCTCATCCTTACCCACGAGCAACTGCAGGCCTCAGGCCAACTGCAGCCGGGCGGCTGGATGGGGGGCCTGCGGGTGGAAGCCCTGCGGCGAGCTGAGCAGCATGCTAAGGGCTTTTTCTACTGGCTGGTGGCGGGAAGGACGGATTTTCTCCTGCAACAGGAGGATCCCAACTTTCAAAAAGACTTCTACTTGCGCTATGCCTACCTACGGGGGCCCAATACCCCCATGGGAACTGCCAGCGGCCTCTCCAAGTACCCTTATATCCGCGAGTCGCGGCGCATCATTGGTCGGCCCAGCCTCTCCTACCCAGAAGGATTTACCATCTACGAGTCGGACATCACCACACGGGAATCGGAGCTAAACCGCGGGCGGCCCTTCATCTTCTACGACTCGGTGGGGGTGGGCCAGTACCCCATCGACTTTCACGATTGCCTGCTGCCGGGTTTTTCCCTGCCCCCCAGCAACAACAAAGACGCGCAGGCCCCCAGCTACCCTTACCAGATCCCCCTGCGGGCTCTGATCCCCCAGCGCATCGACAACCTTTTGGCCGGCAACAAAAACATCGCCACCAGCCGCATTGCCAGTGCCTCCTACCGGGTGCATCCGGTGGAATGGGCCATTGGCACCGCCGCCGGCCACACGGCCCACTTTGCCCTGGAGCGGGATCTGATCCCGGCGGAGATCGTGGAGGAGCCGCTTTTGGATTTGCGGCTGTTGCCGGCTCTCCAGGCCCAAATCCAGAGCTTGGGCAACCCCATTCAATTTCCTGGCACCACCATTACCGCCACCGATTGGGCCCAATCCCGCTAGCCTAGAAAGGCAGGGTTGGGAGTTGACCGGTGGATCCCGTTGGGGTTGGACTTGTGGGCTGGGAGATGCTTCGCCCCTCTTTATGGGCCGCCACGGCTCTGTGGGGCTTAGGGCTAATGTGGGGGTTTTCGCCGCTGCATCAAAAGCTGCAGGAGAGCTGGGAAAAGCAATTGCTATGGGATCCCAGTGGAGCTTTGGCTTCCTTGCTGAGCACCCTTCCCTTTTTGCTGGCAGCAGGCTTGGTGGTAGCCCTGACGGAGATCTCCTTGGGCAAAAGCTGGGCCGTCTCCTGCGGCCTGATCGCCTGCGTCGGCGGAGGCCTCTATGAACTGGGCCGGCGGGACAATGCCAGGTAACTCAAGCGCTCCGTGTTGTTAACGCAACTACCCCCAGTCTCCTCCCCTAGGGAGCGGATAAGCAACGCCAAGTTAGAGCGGCTTCAAGCGATGACCCCCCTCCAAGAAGCAGCAGAAGCAGCGGCCAAGCTGCTGGTATTCCGGGACATCTGCACCCACCCCCTAGCCCTAGCCTGGCAGGAGCTAATCCAGCAGTTGATGAGTGGGGATCCCCTGCCGTGCTGGAGGGCCTACGGGCGCTGGTTTGAGCAGTTGGCCCGGCAGGGCCTGAGCTGGCGGCAATGGCTGATCCGGGAGATCCGCTGGGCCGATAACCCCTTTGCCCGTGCAGCGCTGCAGCCCCAAGGGATCCCAGAGCCTCTTATGCAGGCTGCCCGCCACGACCTGCGCTGTCTGCAAACCCTAGCGGACAGTCAGGAGACCATTGCCGAGCAGATGCAGGCGTTGGGGTTGGGGATCCCCTGGCCCGATGGGGAAACCGATAGCGCTGGCTGGGATCCCCGCTCTTTTGCCGATTGGGGCCAGAGCTTGGAGACCTTAATTGCCCACTACCGCCAAAGGGGGGTGGGGCTCTGTGGTCGCTACTGGGCCTTTCGCTGGGGGCCAGCAGGGCTAGAAGGGATCCCTGCTCCCGATCTGCCTGACTGGGAGGAGATTTACGGCTACGAACGGCAGAAACAGCAGTTGGCGGCCAACACCGAAGCCCTGCTGCGGGGGGATCCGGCTTTGCATGTGTTGCTCTACGGGGCGCGGGGCACCGGCAAGTCTTCCCTGGTGAAGGCCTTGTTGCGCCGCTACGGCCTGCAGGGGCTGCGCCTATTGGAGCTGAGGCGAACAGACTTGATTCAGTTGCCGGAAATTTTGGCAGAGCTGCGGGCGCAGGTGTTGCCTTTCATCTTGTTTGTGGACGATCTCTCCTTTGAGGCAGAGGAAACCGAGTTCAAGCAGCTCAAGGTGCTCCTGGAGGGGGATCTCGTTGCGCCGCCCCCCAACGTGCGCCTTTATGCCACCAGCAACCGCCGCCATCTCATCCGCGAGTTTTTTGGCGACCGTCCCAATCCCCAAGATCAAGAAGTCCACGCCTGGGATACGGTCCAGGAAAAGCTGTCGCTGCGGGATCGCTTCGGCCTCACCCTCACCTTCACCCCCTTCACCCAGGGAGATTACCTGGCAACCGTAGAACACTTGGCCCAGCGGCTGGGTTTCACCCAATCTCTGGATGCCCTGCGCCGCCAGGCCTTAATCTGGGCCCAACAGCAAAACGGCTTTTCCGGTCGCACTGCCCGCCAGTTCTTGGATGCCGTTCGGGCAGGGCTGGTGAAAGGCAACGATGGACTTCCGAGCTAGAGGTGGTGACTATTCCAAACTCCAAAAAAGACAGAAGTTGCTGAGCTACACTCGCTACACGAAGGGGCGCCGGTCAGCCTGTCTCTGCCGTTACAAAAGCCAGGCGTCATAGCCATAGTCCGACCAAGGGCTGGCCCCAGAAGAAGGCAAAAGAAATGCACGATGGAAGCCATGGTCGCATCAGCGTTGGGTAGCAACCTCGATCCGGCCAATCTGGATCAGACGGAAGCAAGCCGAGGCTTGGCCCGCCTGGGGATCGATGTGGGGGGCACCTTTACCGATCTGGTGCTCCTGCGCGACGGCCAGATTCAGACGGCGAAGGTGCTGTCTACCCCCAGCCCTGAGGAGGGGGTCTTTGCGGCGCTGGACAAGCTGGGGGCGCTCCAAGGAGAGCTCCGGGTTGACCTGTTCTGCCATGGCATGACGGTGGCCACCAACGCGCTGCTGGAGCGCAAGGGATCCCCCACCCTGTTTTTGACCACGGCGGGCTTTCGGGATGTGCTGGCCATTGCCCGTCAAAACCGCCCCTCTCTGTATGACCTGACACAGCCCAAGCCGGAGCCAGTGGTGCCCCGCCACCATTGCCTGGAGGTGAAGGAGCGCTGCAGCGCGGGCGGAGTGTTGGAGCCGCTCACCGATGCCGAAATCCGGCGGGTGGTGCAGGAGGTGGGGGAACGGGTGCAGCGGGATGGGATCCGCGCTATTGGGGTGGGGTTTTTGTTTTCTTTTCTCTACCCGGAGCACGAACAGCGGCTGGGAATGGCCTTGCGACAGGCTTTCCCGGAGCTACATCTTTCCCTGTCTTGCGAGGTGGCGCCGGAGTTCCGAGAATACGAGCGCTTCAGCACCACCGCCATCGATGCCTACCTTAGCCCGGCACTGGCGGGCTACCTGCACCGCTTGGCCCAAGGATGTCGGGAGCGAGGGATCCCCCAACCGTTGATCATGCAGTCTTCCGGCGGGGTGACCTCCATCCCTCAGGCGGCGGCCCATGCTTCGGTGGCTTTGCTCTCAGGGCCGGCAGGCGGAGTTTACGGGGCGGCCTATCTGGGTCGGCTGAGTGGCTACCCCCACTTGCTCAGCTTCGATATGGGGGGAACCAGCACAGATGTGGCCTTGATCCAAGATGGGATCCCCCAGGTTACTCCCGCAGCGGTGGTGTGCGGCTTGCCCGTGCAACAGCCCCAAATTGACATCCACACCGTCAGTGCCGGCGGCGGATCCCTGGCCCATTTGCTGCCCGGCGGTGGGCTTCAGGTGGGGCCAGAGAGTGCCGGATCCAACCCCGGGCCGGCCTGCTACGGTCGGGGGGGAAGGGCTCCGACGGTTACCGATGCCAACCTCTGGCTGGGGTACCTGCCGGATGGCGGTCGGCTGGGCGACTCGGTGCAGCTACGGCGGGGGCTAGCGGAACAGGCTATTGCCACGCTGGCGGATCCCTTGGGCTTGAGCTTGCAGGAAACTGCCGTTGGCATTCGCACCTTGGCGAATGTCGCCATGTCGCGGGCCTTGCGGGTGATCAGCGTGGAGCGGGGTTTGGATCCCGCCGATTTTGCCCTGTTGGCCTTCGGCGGAGCCGGGCCCATGCATGCCTGTGCTTTGGCAGAAGAGCTGGGCATCCGCACGATCTTGATCCCGGCTGCCTGTGGGGTGCTCTCGGCGCTGGGAATGGCTTTGGCAGATCTGCGGCGAGACTATCGGCGGGCCATCCTCCAACCTCTGCGGCAGCTCACGTCCGCTTCAGGGGGATCCCTGCTGGCCCAATGGGCAGAACCCCTGATCCGCCAGGCCCAAGCCGATCTGCAGGAGCCGGCGTTGCACTTCAGCTTGGACTTGCGCTATCGCGGCCAGTCTTTTGAGTTGGGGATCCCAGTGCGGTTGTCGGATCCGATTCCTCATCTGGAACAGCAGTTTCACCAGGCCCACCAACAACGCTATGGATGGCAAGATTCAGCCCAGCCGGTGGAGGCAATTCAGTTGCGTCTACAGGCGGTGCAGGCCCTACCCACCGTGCCTTTGACCGCACCCCCCCCCTTGCCAGGGGATCCCCTCAAGGGTCGGCGAGAGGCATGGTTTGGGGGCAGGATGTGCTCGGTGCCGGTCTACGATCGGCAGCGCATGGATGTGGGGTTTCAACTGCGCGGGCCGGCAATTGTCGAGATGCCGGAGGCAACGGCGGTGATCGAAGCCGGTTGGACAGGTGTCATTGACGAAGTGGGAACCCTAATCTTGAGCTGTGTTCGCGATAGCGGGACAAAGTCCTGGTGAGTCCATCCGCAAGCAGAGCGTCATGGTCATTTCGATTCAAACTAGGATACTGTGCCCACACCCAAAACGTTGCTCGCGTCGGCGTTGCGGAGCAATAATGCAGGGGGCCAGAAGCTCACCCTAACCTGAAACGACCCTAACCGAGCTTGTTTTGAGGGGGAGAGCCAGGGGCTGCAGATTGCCTTGACGACTCCCTTCGCGATTTTTGCGTCCAGATGGGGTGTTGCTTGTTTTCATTGGGCAGGGTCTAGATAGATGGACTGGCCTCTGCAGCCCTTGCCCTGACTGGATTTTCGCGATTTCCCTCAAGGGCGGACGATGGGACTCGAACCCACGAATGGAGGATCCACAATCCTCTGCCTTAACCGCTTGGCTACGCCCGCCGTGATTCCGGCTATCTAGCTTAGCATGGGAAAAACGGGACTGAACTACAAAGGTCGAAGCACCCCAAATGCTACCCAGAGCCGATTTGTTGCAAGGGGCAGAGCATCGAGAAACCTTGGCACGGGTCTTGGATTTGGGAGAGCAAGCTCTCAAAACCTGGCAAGTGGTCTGGAGCGACTTCCTCTCTCCACCGGAAATAGCAGAGGTGCAAGCTCGGCTGTGCAACTTGACCGAACTACAAGTGGGGGTCTGGGGAGGGTACCCCCAAGCAGAACGCCAACGCATAGCCCTGGCCCGCTCTGAGGTGGGTCTGGATGTCCGGGATCCCAAGCCCGACCAAGAAGGGATCCCATTGGCCGCCATTCAGATTCAGGGCAACTTTCTGTTCGACCCGGCCACCCACCGCGATTTTCTGGGAGCCCTTTTGGGAGCCGGCATCGCCCGCGAGAAAGTGGGAGATATCCTTGTGTTGGGAGACTCAGGCGCCCAGGCCATCGTTGTGCCCGAAATGGTGGACTACCTCGCCCTAAACCTGACGCAGGTGCGCACAGTGCCTGTCAAAGTGAGCCGGATCCCCCTGAGCCAGTTGAACATTCAACCCCCCCGCGTCAAATCCATCACCAGCATAGAAGCCTCTTTGCGCTTGGATGCGGTAGCCTCAGCTGGGTTTGGCATCTCCCGCAGCAAAATGGTGGAAGAAATCCAACGGGGGGAAGTGCGGGTCAACTGGAAGCCCATTACCCAAGCCAGCTACACCGTTGGCCCTCAGGATTGGATTGCCATTCGCGGTCGTGGTCGGCTGCAAATCGAAGAGGTAGCCGAAACAAAAAAAGGCCGCTTTCGGGTGCAAATGAGGCGGTATCTCTAGATTTTTTCCTGTCTGAGTTTGGGGAGATCGTTACCTCCAGGAAAATGCTCTAGAAAAAAGAGAAAAAGGCCCAAGGGTAAAGCAAATACTCCAAGTAAAACAACTTCCAGATCAGTTGATAATAGCCAACAATCGCCTCCCGACGGCTGAGATCCAGATGAACACCATAGCCCAAGAGGATCCCCAGCCCCAACACATGGCTCACCAACAGCCAGAGGCCGTTGCCCGCAAGGAGAAAAGAGATTCCCACCCCGATAAATCCCAGATAGCACAAGGCCAAAATGCTAATGCAAAACCTTGAGATCCGCTCTGGCCCAAAGCGCAGCGAGAAGGTGGCAATGGCAAACTGGCGATCCCCTTCCATGTCGGGAATATCTTTGAAAAGGGCGATCACCAGCCCAAAAATCGACATAAACCCCGTCAGCCAAACAATCGCAGCCGAAAGCTCGACCCTTCCCTGCATCACCTGCTGAAAATGGCTGTAAAGGCCCAAATTGACGATCAAACCCCGCACGCTGTAGATGCAAGCCGAGGCTGCCAGCGGAAAACGCTTCAACCGCAAGGGGGGCAACGAATAGGCCGTGCCGATCCCATTGCTCAAAAGCACCGTCAGCAGCAGGTAGGGGATCCCGGCCATGGCCAGTAGGACGGACGCCACCCCACAACCCACGACGATCCCCACCCCCTGTCGCCAACTCAGGGATCCAGCAGCTAAGGGCAAATGGGGCTTGTTGATGCGGTCGATTTCAACATCCGTCAATTGATTCAAGCCGACGATGTAGACATTGGCCGCCAAACAGGCTGCCCAAGCCCAGACCAGGTGGGGTAGTGCGGAGAGAACCGGTTGCAGGGATCCGGCAGCCACAAACCCCGCCAACAGGTAGAGGCCCACCACGCTGGCGCTGGTGCCGTAGACGGTGTGGGGTCGAGCAAAACGCCAGAGAACTTGTGGGCGCAACATCAAAAAAGCTAGGGAGAGTCTTCCAGGAGAGAAGCTAGGGCTGCCCAGCGGGGATCCGCCGTTGGTGCTGTAGCTTCCACCGCAATGCCCGGACAATCGGGACGGCAGGGCAACTGGCGGGGCATCTCCAAATGCAGGTGCTGGTACATCCAGTCTTCGACATCCAGCTCACCATTGGGGGGCAGGCTTTCCAGCAGATCTTCTTCGTCTTGCAGTTCCAGCTCCAAGGGGAGAGGTTCGGGATCCCGAATCAAAATGATCTCCTCAACTTCCAGGTGCAGCCGGTGGTTGAACTGCTGGAGGCAGCGGTGGCAGGTGAGGGTGACAATGGTACGAGCTTCAGCACTCACTTCGAGAAAATGGCCCCGATGGCTGACTTCCAGGGATCCCTCCACAGGGGTCAAACTCTCAAAGCCCGAAAAAAACTGCCTAAACTGCAATTCTTGGGTTTGATCCGGCATCTGCCGCAGATCCGATAGACGAATTGGCCTCAGCATGGCACCCCCCTTCACGCGTTTTGGGTAGCAGGGATCCCTGTCGTCACCGTAGCAAGAGGGCCAACTTGTTCCCAGCCCTCTGCCCACTCTCAAGATGGGGAAGCTGCCCGACGGATAACCAAGCGCCGGTCAGGCTCTTTGCCACGGCTGAAAGTTTCCAGATCGGCATAGGCAGGGTCATTCAAGAGAGTATGAATTTGCCGACGCTCGGCAGCCGAGAGATCGGGAAACTCGTATTCCCGGCCAGTGGCCCTCACCTTTTCCACAGCAGCGGCAACCAAAACCTTCAGCTCCTGCAAACGCCGCTGCCGATAGCCGTCCAAATCCAAAATGTAGGGCTGCTGCTGGTCTTCCGGCTGGTTCAGGTTGAGAAGGGTGTTGGCCAGGTACTGCAACGCATCCAGCACCACGGGGGAGCGATCCTCCTCTTGAGGGGAATCTCTGGAAGATGGAGAGGGCAAGGGGGGGGCTTTCGCCAACAGCAGCCGCTTCTGAGCTGGGGTCAAAGAGTCTGCCTCAATTTCCAGCACCTCCCCCACCACCCGCACCGCCGCTGGGATCCCCATAGCCGCCAGCACCTGCTGTAACCACTGCCTGGCTCGCTCTTGATTGGCCGCAAAGGTGGACTTGTTTGGCGAAGGGGCAACGGTTCCCTCAGATTTCTTAGCAGCAGATCCCGTAGAAGACTTAGGACGGCTCATCCTGGGCAGCTTCCAACTTTGAAGAGGTATCAACACTCCACCACAAGTCCACCCCAACAGCGAGGATCCCCTAGGGCTCAAAGGGCAAGGATTCCCGTCCCTCCTTGGCTGCTCTGGGCTTGGTCGATTTTTCCACTTCCTTGGCCTCCACCGTGATCGCCTGGGCAGCCCGACGGCGCTCCTCTTCCACCAACTGCTGTAAGTTCTCCGGCAACGGCTCCCGCGAGAGCAGGAAAGTCTGCACCGTTTGGAAGATATTAGAGACGAGGATGTAGAGCAAAACCCCTGCCGGCAGAGGGAAGAACAGGAACATCGCCGAGAACAGCACAGGGGTGATGCGAGCCATGGAACTTTGGCTGGGATCCTCTTTGCCGGTATCCTGTCCGGCATTGGTTAGGTACTGGTTCAGGTAAATGGACACCCCAAAGATGACGATCATGGCGATGATATCCCAGTGGATGGTGCCATCCTCGTCGAAGGCCCCCACACGGCCCAACTTGTCGATGAACAGAAAGCCGGTGTCAGAGGCCAAACCGGGAATGGACACCTGCACGGTCACATCCCCCGGCTGCAGAGCCAGCAAGGTGCCATCCGGCTTGATCTGGGCACGATCTTCTCCTTTGGTGATCTTCCAGGTGGGCTGTAACAGACTGGGATCCCCGCCCGCTTCGGCCACCAACTGCTCAAAAGGTTTGCCCCCCGGCCCTTGAAGCAAAAATTGCACCTCTTCCCCGACGGCAATCTTGGTGCCTTTGGGTTCCACCAGCACCACCGGCTTGTGAAGAGAGTCGGTGACAAAAATGTTCTTGCTGGGGCTGACGTAGGGAGCTGGTACCACCTCAGCCGCCACTTCCGCCGGCAGGATCTGCAAGTTGACATCGTAGGTTACTGCCGCAAAAGGGGATCCCCGCAGGGTGGCAAACAGGGCAAACAGCACCGGCATTTGAATGAGCAGTGGCAGGCAGCCCCCCAAGGGATTGGCCCCCAGCTCGCTGTAAAGCTTGGCCTGGGCTTCCCGAAGCTTCTGCGGGTCGTCTCGGTATTTCTCCTGGAGTTCTCGCATCCGCCGCTGCATCACCGGGCTGATCACCTTCATGCGCCGCATGTTGCGGATGGATCCCACATTGAGCGGGTAGAGGGCAAAGCGGATCACCAACGTCAGGAAGATGATGGCCAGTCCATAGCTGGGCACGATCCCATAGAAAAAATCCAGGATCGGCAGCATGACGTTGTTGGAGAGAAATCCGACTCCGAAGTCCATGAGGGGCGCTGGCAAATGTCCGTAACCATTGTAATGGCTTCCGTTCGGTTGACGAGGGCGTTTTCAGGGTTTGTCCCCTGGATCCGTCAGATAGACCTGAGAAAGGCGAGCAATTGAGCAAAATCAAGCCCGCTCCACTGAACAGGGATCCTAAGGCCAAACCAGAACCCCTCATCGGCAGTTGCCTAGCAGTCCTTTTTTCCCCTATGATGAGAAACGCTTGATCCTCGGTAGCTCAGCGGTAGAGCGGTCGGCTGTTAACCGATTGGTCGCAAGTTCGAATCTTGCCCGGGGAGTATGTCTGAGCCAATCAAGGAAGCCGGATCCGGAACCCTATCCTTCCAGGCGGCTCTGGGCCTGCTGAGGGAAAGGGGGAGAGAAAACCCAGTCTCCCATCTCGTCGAGGAAGATGCGACGCTAAGCCAGACGTGGAGAAAATAATGTGAAGCAATGTGAAGGCGGCTAAGGGTTTCGTCCCGCCTGTTCCCGGCAAGTGTCAAGAGTCTCTGTCCTTTGGGGCAAGGAGTATGTCAAAATACACTCTGGCTGTCTATCTCCCAATCCGAGAGTACTTGCTGTGATCGACCTGTCGCGGATCCCTGCCCAACCCAAGCCCGGCCTGCTCAACCTCTTGATTGAGATTCCCGGCGGCAGCAAAAACAAGTATGAGTTCGACAAAGACATGGCAGCGATGGCGCTGGATCGGGTGCTCTATTCCTCGGTGCAGTACCCTTACGACTACGGCTTTGTGCCCAATACGCTGGCCGGGGATGGGGATCCCTTGGATGGCTTGGTGATCATGGATCAGCCCACTTTCCCAGGGTGTGTGGTCACGGTGCGACCCTTGGGCATGTTGCAGATGATCGACGGCGGGGATCCGGATGAGAAGCTGCTGTGTGTGCCTGCCAAGGATCCCCGCTATGCTGCAGTGACCAAGCTGGAAGACATCGCCCAGCACCGCCTGGATGAGATTGCGGAGTTTTTCGCCACCTACAAGCGCTTGGAAAAGAAAGAAACCCAGATCTTGGGCTGGAAAGGCTTGGCCGAAACCGAGGCGATTATTGCCAGCAGCATCGCAGCTTGCAAACAACCCAAATAGGTATTTTCAAGAGATACGAACAGAAAGAGCTTCCTGGCGATGTTGCAACAGTCGCTCCAGGGTGAGGGGCCCTTCGATGTGTTGCCAAGGCAAGGGATCCCCTGGATCCCAGTGGCTGTGCACGTAGTAGTCTAGGGGCGGCAGTTGCCCTTTAAGCTCTTTGAAAGCCCGCCGGTAGCTCCCCAAAGATTCGCCAAAGTCCCGCGCCAACTGCAAGACCTTTCCCACCCGCCGATCCCCTCGCGAGATGAGGGCTTGGATCACCGACCAGCTATAGCTTTCCGGGCGAAACTCCACCCCCAGGGGACGCAGATGTTTCTGGAAAAACTGCAGTTTTTTCTCGGCTTGGGGATCCACCCCGTGCCACTGAAAAGGGGTGTGGGCTTTGGGCACAAAGGTGCTGCAACCCAGCGTCAGGCGCAGGCCGGGAGCCGCTTTTTTGAGCTCTTGGAAAAGGGCTACTGTGGCCTCCAGATCTGCCTGGGTTTCCGCCGGGATCCCTACCATGCCGTAGAACTTAATGCCCTTCAGACCTCCAACCTGGGCGTGGGCTGCTGCTGCCAAGATTTCCGGGTTGCTTAACTTCTTGTTGATGATCTGGCGCAGTTGTTCTGAGCCACTTTCGATGGCCACCGTAATGGACTGGCTGCCCCGGCGGGAGAGTACCTGCGCCAGACGTGGGGTTACGGTAGCGGTGCGCACCGAGGCCAAACTGAGACGCACCTGCTCGAAGCGATCCTGGGCCAAGTGCTCCAGCAACTGCTCAAATTGGGGGTGCTGGGTTACAGAAGCCCCCAGCAACCCAATCCGCTGAGTGACCTGCAGCCCCCGCTCTACCGCCGGGATCAAATGCCCCTCCACATCCGCCACCCGGAAAGGCAGGGTGAGATAGCTGGCCAGGCAAAACCGACACATCTCCGGGCAGCTGCGCACCACCTCCACCATGTAGATGCTCTCCCAAGCCGCTTTGGGGGTAACCACCGTAGAAACCGAGAGGGTGTTGCCGCGGAAGGTGTGTTTGCGGATGGAGCTAGGGATCCCGGCCACTTTGGGGAGCACCTTCTCCACCGGGCCGTCGGGCTCCCGGTATTGGGGTTCATACAAGCCGGGCACATAGATCCCTGGCACCTGCGCTAGCGCCTGCAATTTCTCAGCCCGGGATCCCTGGCGCACCTGCCGATAGATCTCAATCATCTTCTCCAGAAGACCTTCCCCATCCCCCAGCAAGATCAGGTCAAAAAACTCGGCAAAGGGCTCAGGGTTGGCTGTCAGTACCGAGCCGCCGCCAAAGACCAAGGGGTGGGCTTCTTCCCGCTCCTCAGATCTGGGAGGGATCCCGTGTCGTTCCAGCAGAGCCAGGATATGAACATAGTCCAGCTCCCAGGACAAGGAAAAGCCGAACAGCTCCGGCTCCCGGGGCAGGGGTTCAGCCAGATCCGTAAAGAGGCGGGAGACGGCCACATCCCGGCGGCTGGCCAGCAGACTCCAGATGACTTGATAGCCCAGGCTGGTGATCCCCACTGCGTAGGTGTTGGGGAAGGCGTAGATTACCCGCACTGCGTCGGGGTCAGGCGTGGCCGGGGCAAAGAGCAACTGCTCCAGGGCAAACTCTGAACTAGCCAAGGGATCCCGCTGTGTTGGATTGAGGTTTGGGTTCTGGCTCGGAAGAGTTTTGATTTGCCTGCCGAACTTTTTTGGCTCCTGCATGCTAACAAAAGCTAGCATCTTTCACCAATGCAGATTGCCGGAACAGGGCAGTTCTGCCCAAGCAGGCAGGAAAACCCCACATGCGCCATTGCGGTCTCGGTGCAACCGCGATCCCCTGCAGCAAAACTCATTCCAAAGCCCAGACTTCCGGCAGAAGCCGCCCTCTACGAGCAAAGTGTACGGGCAAAGTGAGGGTAGAGCGTATATCATTACCCCTTCGGCTGGGCAATGTCGAACTCGGCGTCGTAGTCGAAGTCCTCCTCTTCGTCAGCCCAGTCTTCTTCCAGCCTATCGTCCCCCGCCAGCTCCTCTTCCTCCAGGCGGCGCTTTTCTTCGTATTCCTCATCCTCTAGGCCCAAAGCAGCCCGCTCTGCCCGCCGCTGGAAGCGCTCCAGTGCCGCTGGAGTGATGAAGGGATAGGGCAACCCTTGCGCTTGGGCCTCCTCCAGCGCTGCGCGGTAGCTCTCCACTTCCTTGATGTCGATTTTCCAACCGGTGAGGCGGGCTGCCAGGCGCACATTTTGCCCCTCTTTGCCAATGGCCAAACTGAGCTGGTCGCTGTTGACCAACACATGAGCTTGCTGGATTTCCGGATCCACTAGCCGCACCTCCACCACCTTGGCCGGGCTGAGGGCGTTGGCAATGTAGGTGGCAGGATCCGGCGACCAGCGGATGACATCGATTTTCTCGTTGCGCAGCTCTGCTACCACCGCCTGAATCCGGGATCCCCTCGCGCCAATACAGGCCCCCACTGGATCCACGTCCCGCTCCACCGTATCGACCGCGATCTTGGTACGTGGCCCCACATTTCGGGAAGGGGGGTTGGCCTCTCGCGCCACCGCCACAATCCGCACGATATCCTCTTCAATTTCTGGCACCTCGTTGGCAAACAGGTTCACCACCAAGCCAGCATCGGCCCGGGAAACCAAAAGCTGTGGCCCCCGCCGGGATCCCTCATAGACTTTCTTGAGATAGACCTTCATCACCGCGTTGGGAGTGTAGCGATCGCTGGCCAGCTGTTCCTTCTTGGGCAGTTCTGCTTCCACCTCAGGTTGTCCGAAACCGCTGGATACCGACATGATCACCGTCTGCCGCTCGGTGCGCAGCACCCGTGCCTGCAGTACGGTTTTTTCCAGATCGCGGAACTCTTCCTGAATCAGACGGCGCTGCTGATCCCGTAACTTTTGCGCCAGCACCTGCTTGGTTTGGATGGCCGCCATGCGGCCAAATTCCGCCTGTTGTGGGGTGACATCATCTGTGACTTCCCAGCCTACTTCGGCTTCTGGGTAATCCTGCTGCACGTCGTACAGAGAGATCTCGTGATCCGGATCCTGTACCTGCTCAACGATGGCTTTGGTGGCCAAAACGCGAAAGCCTCCTGCCTCCACATCCAACTCCACATCGAAATTGCGGAAGTGGTCTTCTGCAAAGACCACATCTCGCTGGATGGTTTTGCGGTAGCGTTCGTAGCCCTTGAGCAGCGCCTCTCGCAGGGCATCGGTGACCACATGGCGGGGCAAGTTGCGCTCCCGCGAGATCATCTCCACCATTTCCGCCAAACCCGGCAGAGGCACCATCGCCATAACCACTGTCCTCCTGCACAAACTTCGTGAAACTTGCTGTTGCTATTGCTCCACAGCGGGAACTGAACCCGCATCTCTGATGCGAAGGGAGGGCCGCACCACCTGCGGTCAAACGCTCTCTCTATCTCCGGTCTCCTAGTCAGTTTCCGATGAGAGGGCAACCCGCTGCACCGAAGCGCGGGGCAACTGAACTCGCCGCCCCTTGAGGGATAAGGCAACCCTCTCCTCATCCCGACCCAGCAGGTGTCCTGACCAAACGGCTTTGCCCTTGTAGGGTGGATCCAAGGTCACCTCCACCGCAAACCCTTTGAAAACCACAAAGTCGCGATCGCTGGTGAGAAGGTTGCTGATGCCAGGGCTGGACACCTCCAACACATACTGGCCTGGGATCAGATCCACCCGATCCAGCTCGACTTCTAAGGCTTGGCTCATGGCTTCGCAATCGGCATGGCTGGTTTCTCGGTCGGGATCCAGTGGGCGGATATCCACCCGCAGAACTGGCGGATGCTGGTTGGTGTGGAAAACCATCTGCACCAGCTGGTATCCCAGTTGAGCGGCCAAGGGACGGGCCAAGCTCTCCAACTGTGGAATAAGAGGGTGAACCATAACCAACTTGTCACCAACCGGGTGTTGCCGCCAGATCCAAACCCCTTTGAGCCGGAGCTGGCAAAGGGGACAGTAAGCCCCCTCAAAAAGCAAAGAAGTGGGTACCACCCACTCCCCGTTGCTATCGCGGAGCTCCTTGAGGCTCGCCCAGAATCAGTACAGACTTCGAGCGCATCCCCCCTACCTCCTAATTTAGAAGATCTCCTCCGGTTTTGTCATGGGGATCCCCAAAAGGCAACATCTATAATGTGGACAACTGCGGATTTGCCCAGATATCCAGCCGCGTTTTGTGGGGTTTCCTATGACTGTTGCCTTTTCCTACCCGATCTTCGGCCCCAGCATTCAGTGCCCCCACTGTCGGCAAACGATTGCGGCCCTCACCCTGACCGATACCTACCTCTGCCCTCGCCACGGTGCGTTTGAGGCGGATGCCGAACAAGAGGAGCTGGTACACCTGCAATCCGGACGGCGCTGGCGCTTTTGGGAAGGTCGCTGGTTTCGTCAGCACACCCACGCCGATGGGATCCGTTTTGAGATTCATGATGAATTGGATCGGCTGCGCATGCAAGGAATGCGAGCCACTCAGGTGATCGTGGCCGAGCGCTACCGCCAGCTGCTCACCCCTTATCTGGAGCAGGGATCCCACCGTCGCCCCGGCCCACCTCGCCTCTATGGCTTGCCCGTCAGCTTCAGCTCCCAAATCCCAGAGGATAGGGGTGGATCCCCTCAGCGCTGGCGGGTGATCAACTTTGAGCTGACCTACGAGATCGACCCGGCCATGCGGCAGCCGCAATCCCGTCTGCAACTGTGTGATTAGACTGTGTGATTAGAAAGGCGAACAGGTAGAGAGCTGTTGGAAAATTGGTGGCTGCTCAAGTCTTCTAGAACTGGAAGTTTCCTTCCGGGTCAGGGAGTGCTATGCCTTGATAGGTGTAGCCGATAAACTTGGGCTGGTCGGCCATATAAAACCGCTCCAGTTGCTCAAACCGAAACCCCGCTTCTCGGATCAACCGGGCCATATCTCGGTTGAGGTTGCAGCCATCTGCAATCACTTTTTGGAGGGGGTTAAGACAATTTTGCCATCTTTGCACCTGGGGATCCTCGCTGAGGCCGTGTTCGAGAAAAAACAGCTTGCCCCCCGCTCGCAACACCCGCCGGATTTCCCCTAAAGCCTTGGCCACATTGGGAATGCTGCACAATGTCCAGGTGCTAACCACGCTATCAAAACTCTGGCTTGGAAAAGGCAGTTCCTGGGCATCCGCCACTTGCCAATCAACGGCGATGGGAGAAGAGGCAATGCGCCGACGAGCCAGGGATCCCATGCCGGGATTGGGATCTACCCCTGTGATCTTTCGAATGTGCTCTGGGTAGCAGGATAGGTTGAGGCCGGTGCCAAAACCAATCTCCAGAACGGATCCCTGCACATGGGCCAGAAGCTGCCGCCGATAGCGCTCCATCCCTTCCCCCGAGAGAGCTAAATCCAACAGCCGCGGGAAGATTATTCGGCGATAGAGGTTCATTCGACCATCCCAAATGAATGTTCAGACCTGAGCAGCTTAAACCGTCTGGACAGGTTGCGGTTGAGCAGTCACCTTCAGGGAGTGAAGGGCATAGCAGGCCAGCAACCAATTGAGCAGGCGGGCCACCACACGAGCGGTTTGCCGTGTTGCGGATCCCACCGCCACCCCTCCCAGTGAAAGGCCAACCACAGGACGAGCGGCAAAGATGGCCTCACAGGTCTGCAACAGTTGCAACCAACTCACCCCCCCTGGCTCTGGGTGATGCACCGCGGGCGCCAAGGAAGGATCCAACACACTGCAGTCCACCACCAAAAACACCGGTTGATCCGGCAAAGAGGCCACCACCTGCTGGGGATCCCAGCCATCTTGGGCCCAGAATATTGGGCTGTGGTGGGCTTTCAGCCATGCGTAGGCCCGCGCACTGCCGCTACGCAATCCCACATGGATCACCGGCAGCTTGTGCTGATAGAGCAACTCCACCCAGGCAGCACTGCCATAGCTTGTATCTTGATCCGGCTGGGTCATCTCTGGGGGCGGCATCAGGTTGGCATGAGCGCTGCAATGCACCACACTCAGAGTTGGGTAGTGCTTCCAGAGGGCACGAATGGCCCCCCAACTGGCGGCCAAGACTGAGGGCAACAGCACCGGCCATTGTTGTCGTCTCCAAGCTTGAGTCACCGCCGCCTCACACATGCCGTAGGGAGGCTCATCCACCAGCCCCGGCAACTGCGCCACCGCCAGCTTATCCACATCGATCCCCAACCTCGGCTCGAAGGCACACAGCTCCGAACCGGCGTTGAGAATGGCCATCGGAGCCTGAGTATCGTGGCCAAAGGCGGTGGGAATGAGAATGACCCTAGCGTTGGATTGCGAGCTGGGATGGAGGGACCACTGGGCCATGGGCGCTGTTCCTTTTCCAGAAAGCTGTGGGTCTCCGGCTTGTTCTATGGTGGCCTACAGGGCGCCCAGGGATCCGTCTGAGGGCCAGCCAGTCTGCTACGAAAGATTACAGTTCCCAGGCGGAACTGGGGCCAAAAATCGAGTCAGTGGTAGATTCAAAGTGCTTCGCGCCGCAAACCGCGGTTTGGACAAGGCAAACCACCGCAAACCACAACGAGTTGAGAAAGGTAGACTATGGCTGTGATGGAAGGCGATCCTCGTCAGGGAGCAAAGCTGCCTCTATTTGGGGGATCCACCGGGGGGCTGTTGAGCGCAGCCGAAACCGAAGAAAAATACGTCATCACCTGGACGGGCAAGCCGGGGCAGGTGTTTGAAATGCCCACCGGCGGCGCTGCCGAAATGGTGGAAGGCAAAAACTTTCTCACCTTTGCCCGCAAAGAGCAGTGTTTGGCGCTGGGTGCCCAGTTGAGATCCGACTACAAGATCAACGACTACCAGATCTTCCGCATTCCCGCGGGGGGGGAGCCTGTGTTGGTGCATCCCAAAGACGGCGTCTTTCCCGAGAAGGTCAACGAAGGCCGCGAGCCCATCGGCAAAGTGGATCGCAACATCGGCAAAAACAAAGAGCCGATTACCTACAAGTTCACCGGCGGGAAACCCTGGGATTGAACTCCCCACAGCTTCGCTCCCTACTGGGTTTCAGGATCCCCTAGCAAGGTCGGGGGATCTTTTGCTTGCCTGTTTTCGACAAAAAAGCTCCAGCCCACCTTGAGCTGAAGCTACGCCCGGAAGCGCTGGGGATCTCCTATATGTAGCCAGGGATCCCAGGGGCTAACCTACTTGGCAATCGCCGCGAAGAACTCCTTGGATTTCACTGGGTCGGGGTGCATGGTTTTCTGGCCGGGCTGCCAGTTGGCCGGGCAAACTTCATCGGGGTGAGATTGCACGTATTGGATAGCTTGCAGGGTGCGCAAGGTTTCATCCACACTGCGGCCAAAGGCCAGGTTGTTAATGGTGGCGTGCTGGATGATCCCTTCTTTGTCGATGATGAACAGGCCGCGCAGCGCCACACCCGCTTCCGGATCCAGGACATTGTAGGCAGCGCTGATCTCCTTTTTCAGGTCAGAGACCAGAGGATACCTCAGCTCACCCACCCCTCCAGCCTTGCGGTCGGTTTGAATCCAGGCCAGGTGAGAGTATTCGCTATCCACTGAAACACCCAGGATCTCGGTATCCAGCTTGGCAAAGTCGTCATAGCGGTCGCTGAAGGCCGTGATCTCCGTTGGGCAGACAAAGGTGAAGTCCAAGGGGTAGAAAAACAACACCACATACTTCTTACCCCTGTAGTCGGAGAGCTTCACCGTCTTGAATTCCATGTCATAGACGGCGGTGGCGGAAAAATCGGGAGCGGGCTGCCCCACTCGCAGGCATCCTTCCTGAGACATAAATCAACGCTCCTTGCGGTAAAGTGCAAATGTAAACCAAACCTAACATACCATACTCATAATGACTCTGCCTTAACTCGATAGATAGCGACGGATCCCAACTGCCGGGATCCGGATAATGCCCATTTTTCCATGCTGATCGGCTCAGCTCTGCAAGGGATCCCATGAGAGTGGCGCTGGAGTTCCTCTATCACTTTTGTTGTGACCGCTGTCGGCGGTGGTGGAGCCAGGCCGATGTGGAGCCCCAACCTGGGGATCGCCTGTATTGCCCCTATTGCGGCCATCAAAATTGCGTGGAGCGCATCGATACCTTTCGCAATGCTGCGCGGGGCAGTTGCCTGACCCGTCCCCCCGATGCCCCTTCTCCAGATCCGCATCCGCCCTCTGAAAAATCCGGGGATCGGCCTCAGGAGAAGCGATCCCCAATCTAGTTATCCTGGGCAAACCCAGTCCTCTTGCCCCTATGGGGCAGCCAGCCGCTAGAGCCTGTCAACCATTCAACGCATCCGCCAGAGTTCCCCGTTGCGAAGATGACCACAGGTAGAGGTCAACCTCAGGCGAGGAAGAATCCACCAGATGGCGACAGGGGCGGCGCTCTTCCAGGATGGCGGTGGAGCAGCAGCAACTGTAAACTTCCAGATAGTCGTCCGGCTCCGCCTCAAAGATCGCCTGCTGGCCGGGAAAGAGGGTGCGCTCCCAGTGGCCGGGGATCGTGCGGATCACCTGAACCTGTCCGGAACGGTTGACAAAAGCGTATCTTTTCATTGCGTTTTTTTAATGGTGTTAAGAAAAACTTATTGCCCTTAAAATAGGCTACCATCCCTGATCCCCAAGCGGCAATAGTAAGCCGCCAAGACGGGGATCGCTCTTCCTGACTGGCTTTGGGAGATTTGTTCTCTCAGCTTATTGGGGTTGAGAGAATGGGATCCCGAGGAGAAGCCTGCCCTGGTAAACTGAGGGGAAGAGTCTGAAGATATCCTTAAGTTGGCCTTCACCATTCCGAGATCAGCAAGGGGGCACATCGTGGACAACAAGTTGGGGCTAGAGATCATCGAAGTCGTGGAGCAGGCTGCCATTGCCGCCGCCCGCTGGATGGGCAAAGGGGACAACAAGACCGCCGACCAGGTGGCTGTAGAGGCCATGCGGGAGAAACTCAACCAGATCCCTATGCGCGGTCGCATCGTCATCGGGGAAGGAACCCGCGATGAGGCCCCCATGCTCTACATCGGCGAAGAAGTGGGCATCTGTACCCGCCCGGATGCTGAGCAGTTCTGCCGTGTGGAAGAGCTGGTGGAGATCGATATTGCTGTGGATCCCTGCGAGGGCACCAACCTAGTGGCCAAAGGCCAAAACGGCTCTATGGCGGTGCTGGCCATCTCCGAGAAAGGCGGCCTTCTCCACGCCCCGGACATCTACATGCAAAAGCTGGCGGCTCCGCCCCAGGCTAAGGGCAAGGTGCACATCGACTATCCGCCAGAGAAAAATCTCAAGATCATCGCCGAAAGCCTGGATCGGGAGGTGTCGGATCTGACGGTGGTGGTCATGGATCGCAAGCGCCACCTCGATCTGATTCGCCAAATTCGAGAGGCGGGGGCGCGGGTGAAGCTGATTACCGATGGCGACATCTCGGCGGCTCTCTCGGCAGGCTTCAATGGCACCGGCATTCATGCCCTGATGGGGATCGGGGCTGCTCCTGAGGGAGTGATCTCGGCAGCTGCTCTGCGGTGCTTGGGCGCCCACTTCCAAGGTCGGCTGATCTACGATCCCGAAGTAGTTCAGGCGGGCACTTACCTGCCGCCTGTGGAGGAAACGCGACGGGAACTCAAAGAAAAAGGCATTGAGGATCCCGACAAGGTGTGGGAGTGTGAGGAGCTGGCCAGTGGCAAGGAAGTCCTCTTTGCTGCCACCGGGATCACCGATGGTGACTTGATGCGCGGGGTACGTTTCTTTGGGGGTGGGGCCCGCACCGAGACCTTGGTGATTTCCAGCCAATCCCGCACGGTGCGCTTTGTGGATACCATCCACATGAAAGATGGCCAGCAGCCCCGCGGCCTGCAACTGCGCTGAGGGATCCCCTACCCAACATCCTCGGAGATCGGGGCGGCTTTCCCCTGGTGAAGGTCGCCCTTGCCTTTTTGGGAAAGTTACGAAATCTATCAAGCCCCAACCCGTGAAAACGTAATAACTCTTCAGCAAAATCCGGCAAAACCGGTTCGATACTGGTCTTAGGGTTTAGGTAGGCTGAGAAAAGTTACCTAAGCTTGCTGGAACCGAGTCAAGGGATCACCCATATCGGTTACAGCTTTTGCCTTCTTTCTGAAACAATATTTGCTTTTGTTCAGAGTTTTTGTTTTTAATAACTTTTGCTGTTGCTGTACAGACGACGGAGAGGCATGTTTATCGCGGTTGTCGGTCTTAGCCATCGCACAGCTCCTGTGGAGATTCGGGAGCGCCTCAGCATCGCGGAGGCGGAGGTGGGAGAGACGATCCAGCAGCTTCGCGCCCACCCCCACATTGAGGAGGCTGCGATCCTCAGCACCTGTAACCGGCTGGAGGTCTACATCGTCACCTCAGAAATGGAGAGTGGTGTCCGGCAGACGATGCAGTTCTTGGCTGAGCTGAAAGGGATCCCCTTGCCCCAACTGCGTCCGCACCTGTTTACCCTTCTTTACCAGGATGCGGTAACCCACCTGATGCGGGTGGCTGCCGGGCTAGATAGCTTGGTGCTGGGAGAAGGGCAGATCCTCTCGCAGGTGAAAAAAGCCCAGCAACTGGGCCAAGCCTGCAACGGCATGGATCGCATCCTCAATCGCCTTTTTAAGGCAGCCATTACCGCCGGCAAGCGCGTCCGTACCGAAACGGAGATCGGCACCGGCGCCATGTCCATCAGCTCGGCAGCGGTGGAGTTGGCTCTGCAAGAGCAGGGATCCCTCTCTCAGGGCAAAGTTACCGTGGTGGGGGCGGGGAGAATGGCCCGTCTGTTGGTGCAGCACCTGTTGGCCAAAGGGGCAGTCGATATCACGGTGGTCAACCGCTCCCTGGAGCGGGCCGAAGCCCTGGCCAAGCAATTCGAGCAGCCGATCCAGGTGCTGCCTTGGGAGTCGCTGCTGAGCAGTGTGGCCGAGTCCAACTTGGTCTTCACCAGCACCGGTGCCACCCAGCCGATCCTCACCTACCAGCAACTGGCAGGGGTGCTGCAGCCAGATCAGCCGCTGTTGTTGGTGGATATCTCTGTGCCCCGCAACATCGATCCCGACGTGGAAAAGCTGAAGGGGGTACAGGTGTTCAATGTGGATCACCTCTCCCGCATCGTGGAAGAAAACCGCGCCCAACGGCAAAAGCTGGCTCTGGCTGCCGAAGCCCTGGTGGAAGAAGAGGTGGATCAATTCATGGAGTGGTGGCGTTCTCTGGAGACGGTGCCCACCATTTCCAGCCTGCGCCACAAGGTGGAGTCCATCCGCGAACAGGAGATGGAAAAAGCTCTCTCCCGCCTGGGCAAGGACTTTGCCGAGAAGCACCTGGAGGTGATCGACGCCCTGACCCGCGGCATCGTCAACAAGATCCTGCACGACCCGATGGTGCAACTGCGGGCCAAACGGGATATTGAGGCGCGGCGGGCAGCCATGCGGATCTTGCAGGAACTGTTCAACCTGGATCCGGTGGTGTTTCAAGCCCAGCAGGAGCGCTAGGGATCCCTTGTCGAAGAGCGCATGACTTGAAGAATTGTAACAGCTCTCCCATCTGGGGTGGAGGGCACCCCTTAGGATACAAAGCGTAAGCCACAGGATCTGGGATTATGTTCGGACAATACGAAGTTTTTGTGCAGTTGGCCCTGCTGGCCTTGATTGTCTTGGCAGGCCCGGCGGTCATCCTGCTGCTCTATCTGCGCGGCGCCGATATGTAGGGGATCCCTCTGGATATTGAGGCAGTCGGGATAACCCTTTGGGAGTGCTGGGGCTAAGCCCAAAGCCAGGAGTGTTTAGCAACGTAACGCTCCTTTGCGTTAGAGTTGTAAAGAAATCCCTAGGGCACTCCTGCTTGTAGGGCGACATCCTGCTGGTCAATGGTTAATATGTCACTCCCCATCCGCAACGTTGCCATCATCGCCCACGTCGACCACGGCAAAACTACCCTTGTGGATGCCCTGTTACGCCAGGCGGGCATCTTTCGGGAGGGGGAAGACATTCCCACCTGTGTGATGGACTCCAACACGCTGGAGCGGGAGCGGGGCATTACCATCTTGGCCAAAAACACAGCCGTCCGCTACGGCGAAACCTTGATCAACATCGTCGACACCCCTGGCCACGCCGATTTCGGGGGCGAGGTGGAGCGGGTGCTGGGGATGGTGGAGGGCTGCTTGTTGATCGTGGATGCCAACGAAGGCCCGATGCCGCAAACCCGCTTTGTGCTGCGCAAAGCCTTGGAGAAGGGCCTGCGCCCAATTGTGGTGGTCAACAAGATTGATCGGCCTCGCGCCGAGCCCTACAAAGCCGTCGACAAGGTGCTGGATTTGTTCTTGGAGCTGGGGGCAGACGAAGACCAGTGCGACTTCCCCTATCTATTTGCCTCTGGGTTGCGCGGCTTTGCCCTGGAAGAAGCCCATCTCAAAGACTTTCTGGAAGGGAAGTACAGCGGATCCCTGGATATGAAGCCTCTTTTCGAGGCCATTCTCAAGCATGTCCCACCTCCCATTGGGGATCCCGGCAAGCCCCTGCAGCTGCAGGTCACCACGCTGGAGTATTCGGAATACCTGGGCCGGATTGTGATCGGCAAGATCCACAACGGCACCATCCGCCTGGGGGATCCATTGGCAGTGGTGAAAGAGGATGGATCCATTGCCAAGGGCAAAGTAACCAAGCTGTTCGGCTTTCAGGGCCTGCAGCGCATCGAGCTGACGGAAGCTACCGCCGGCCACATTGTTGCTGTGGCGGGGTTTGCCGAGGCCAACATTGGCCACACCCTCACCTCTCCCGAAAATCCCCAGGCTCTGCCGCTCATCAAAGTGGACGAGCCGACGCTGCAGGTGATGATCGGTGTCAACGATTCTCCCTTTGCCGGCCAGGAGGGTACCTTCGTTACCTCGCGACAGTTGCGGGAGCGCCTGATGCGGGAGCTGGAAACCAACGTGGCGCTGCGGGTGGAAGAAACCGACTCGCCGGATCGCTTTTTGGTGTCGGGGCGAGGCGAGCTGCACCTGGGCATCCTGCTAGAAACCATGCGGCGGGAAGGCTATGAGTTTCAGGTGGGGCAACCGAAGGTAATTTTCCGCGAGGTCAACGGCCAGCCCTATGAGCCCTATGAGTGTTTGGTGCTGGATGTGCCGGAAGCGACGGTGGGGGCCTGCATCGAGCGGCTGGGGCAACGGCGGGGAGAAATGCAGAACATGATGGTGGGATCCGATGGTCGGGCTCAGCTGGAGTTTGTCATTCCGGCGCGAGGGCTGATCGGCTTTCGGGGGGAGTTTATCCGCATCACCCGCGGCGAGGGGATCATGAGCCACAGCTTTTTGGAATACCGTCCCCTGACCTCTGAGATGGAAATGCGCCGCAACGGGGTGCTGATTGCTTTTGAAGAAGGGGTGGCCACTACCTATGCCCTCAAGAATGCGGAAGATCGAGGTGTATTCTTTATTACGCCAGGTACCCGCGTTTACAAGGGCATGATCGTGGGCGAGCACAACCGTCCCCAAGACTTGGAGCTGAACGTCTGCAAGACCAAGCAACTGACCAACCACCGGGCTGCGGGCGGGGAGGAGCTGGTGCACTTGCAAGCGCCGGTGGAGATGACCCTGGAGCGGGCTTTGGAATACATCGGCGAGGATGAGCTGGTGGAGATCACGCCCCAGTCGGTGCGCCTGCGCAAGGCACAGTTAACGCCCTCTCGCCGCTAGTTTTCTCAGCCAACTGGAAGAGAGCCTGGCTCACCACCGCCGCAGGTAAGAGGCCAAGTTGGGGAAATAGAACGCCCCCCAAATCCCCAGCAGGATGACTCCCAAGCCGAACACAACCAGCCAAAGGCGCGGTCGGCTGTGCAGCTTATTGGATCCCACCTGGACGTAGGCCAGATCCACCCAAGCAGTATTGCCGCGGCGGAACCAGCCCACCACTTTGACGCGCCGGCCCACCAGGGCGCGGATCCGCTTCAGGCCGGAAAAGACATTGCCCACCGGCCCCAAAGGGGAAGTAAAGCGCACCGGGATCAGCCCTGTGGCCTCTTGCAGCTTCAGCTCTGCCCCCAGTTGATAGCCGGAGGGGCCCAGTCCCACCAACTCCCCCTCCAGCTCCACCCATTGTCCGCGGCGGGGATCCGCGTCGGGATCTGCCAGCAAGCTGAGCACATCCGTCGGCCTTGCCGGCAGGGATCCCCCGTACATCAACCCCGCTTTGGCCCACAAGCCCACCCCGTAGCCCACCACCGCTGCTGCCGCGATCACCTTGGGATCGAGACGGTTTTGCAGCAGCAGGTAGAGGATCAGCCCCACCAGCCAGCCAATGAGGATCCCGACCACTTCGGCTGCGTAGATGGCCAGATCCAGCCAAAACCGGCTTTGCAGGCGGGCCACATCCAATTTGGACCCGGATCCCAGGCTCAGCTCCGGCAGGAGGCGCAGCCGCTCTCCATATCCCGCCAAGACCTTGAAGCGGTGCCCCGGCAGCGGATGGCTGGAATTGACCTGCATCCAGCGGGCCCAAGGGTTGATTTGATCCCAAAGAAAGACTTGGCCAGCTTGGGAGGGATCCTGGAGGCGGGCGGCAGCACTGGCAGCGGCGATGGTTTTGAAGTCCAAAAAGCTGAACAGGCGGGTGCAGTGCAACAGCGAGGAAGGTCGGCGGTCGTTTTTGTGGGCCTCCTGCAGGCCAGCAGCCGATTTGAGCAGAGCAGCAATCAGCCCGTTCGGGTTGCCAGTCGCCTGTACGGCAAAATGGTCGGCATGGTAGGTGCCCAGGCGGGAGAGGAAAAACAGCGGGTAGGAGAGCACCGTGTAGATGAGGTAGAGCAGCGGGGCCACATGCCCGATGAGATCCCGCCGTTTGCTTCCCAGTTGGCTCACCTGCTCTAGGGCCAGGTAAACCAGTTGAATCGGGGATCCCAGCAGGGTCATGACCAGGATATCTCCATTAACAATTCGCCCCAGGGCCTGGGCGTAGACGGCGGCAATCTCATCCTCAGAAAGCTGCTGCAACAGGGCTTGGGTGACCACAATGCGGCAGCCATCAGAAAAAGTGCCGTAAACAAAGGCCAGCGGCCCAGCATCCGGGATCACCCCCAGTCGGGGCTGTTTTAGCTGGTTTTGGGCACAGATGCGCTGCAGCAGGCGCGCCGTTTCGGGGCTGTGGCGTTCGATTTCGCCAAGCCTGGCCCAACGCAACTTGTGCAGCCGTTGGTGGAGCTGATCCATCAGCCAGGGGGCAAAAAAGAGAAGGCCTACTCCAAAGTTGACCGCCAGGCTGCCGGCCACCAACCACCGCAGGCCATTGCGCAGCCAGGGCAGCAACCCCTGCAAAAACCAAAGCTGCCGCGGAAAACTCAGCCGGCCAAAATCCAGATGGCTGCCTACCAACACAAAGCTCAGCCACCAAAGGAAGACAATGCCCACCCCCAGGGATCCCCACTTGGCCCAATGCAGGGGGCCGGCCCGCTCCGGCAGGGGGATCTTCATACCCAGTTGGGCGGCCCGTTGACGGGTGGACAGGGATCCCGCTCCAGGAGACGGCTCCTCTGGGGGAGCAGAACGCGGTTCGACAGGTTTGGCGGACGGAGCAGCCAGGAACTCTGTTGCAGTGGGCAGGCGAAGCAAGATCTTCTTGGCCCAGCCTTGCGCCTGGGGGTTGGGGTGTTGCAGCAGCTCTAGGCAGAGGGACCGTGCCTTCTCCGTCTGGCCCAACTGGTGGTAGGCCCGCACCAGGTTCATTTGGGCTTCCAGGGCTTCGCCGTCAGATGAGTCTGCCGGGATCCCTAATGCTTTGTCCTGCTGACGGGATTGGGCCAGGTAGCCTTCAAAAAGTTGGATGGCCTCTTGCAGGCGGCCCTGCCGCAGGGCTTCCTTGCCCGCCTGGACGGCATCGGGGATCATCGGCTTGCTCCTTGCCTGGTAGGGTCTGCTTCTGGAGATCGGTTGGATCCATCTGCTCCCCCAGCTTACTCAGGGATCCAACCCCGAGAGACTGGATCCCCCCTAAAGGGGGTAGCAGAGCAAGCGCCGCCGCAAGCGATCCAGAGCCGTCTGGGCGCTCCACCAACGCACCCCTTCTCTGCCGCGCAGGCTGCCAAACCGGTACTCGTGAACCTCCGTTTTCCCCTCCGGATCCGCCAAACCCAGATACACAAGGCCAACCGGCTTGGTGGCGGTGCCTCCCTCTGGCCCGGCAATGCCGGTGATGCTCAAGGCCCAGTTGGAGCCCAGGACTTGCTTGGCCCCCAGCGCCATTTGGGCGGCCACCGCCTCGCTCACGGCCCCGTGCTGTCGCAGGGTTTCCGGATTCACCTGTAAAAGCTGCTCCTTGATGCGGTTGTCGTAGGCCACGATCCCCCCCACAAAATAGCGGGAGCTGCCCGGGATCCCGGTCACCAACTGCCCCAGCAGCCCGCCGGTGCAGGATTCTGCCACCGCCAGAGTTTGACCCCGTTGCAGCAACAGCTCCCCCACCACACCGGCCAAGGTGGCGTCATCGCTGCCGAAGTAGTCTTCTCCAGAAATCTGTAAAATCTGCTCCACCACCGGGGCGATCAAGGCTTGGGCCTCTTCACGACTGGGAGCACGTCCGGTAACCCGCAGGCGTACCTCCCCCTGGCTGGCGTAGGGAGCCACCGTAGGGTTTTCCCCCGCCAACAGGGATCCCAGCCGTTCGGCCAGCGTCGATTCGGGAATGCCCCAATAGCGCAGTACCCGGCTGTAGAACACCTCTTTTCCCCAGCCGATGGAGCGCAGATAAGGCACGGCGGTCTCCCGCCACATGTGTTGCATCTCCCGCGGCACCCCAGGGAAGGTGAGAATGTGCAGGTCGGGCCGGGGCTGCCAGATGAGGCCACAGGCGCTGCCAAGCGGGTTGGGCAACACCCTCGCTCCCCGGGGCAGAAAAGCCTGCTTGCGATTGCTCGGCGAGGGCACAAGGCCCCGCTGCCCGTACTTTTGCAGGATCTCTTCCCACACTTGGGGGTGCTCCACCATCTCCGCCCCAAAAAAGGAAGCCAGCGCCTCATGGGTGAGATCGTCCGGCGTCGGCCCCAAACCCCCGGTGATCAGAATCAAGCTGGAACGACCACAGGCCACCTCCAGCGCGTGGTGAATGCGGGCCTCGTTATCCCCCACCACCGTTTGGTAATAGTGGGGGATCCCCAGTTGCGCCAGCTCGGCTGCCAAGTACTGGGCGTTGGTATTGGTGATCTCTCCCAAAAGCAATTCTGTGCCGATGCAGAGGATCTCAGCCCCTTGGGGAATAGCAGTTTGCGGTGGGATCATGCTTGGCCTCGAGCTCAGCTCAGCCGCAAGAGAAGTATACAAGCAGGGAGGTCTCGGCCTCCCTGCGCGCCCCCAGATTTTGGGCTTGCAGTTGGCCATTCCAAATGGCGGTGAGACAACCGGCAAGTTTCCATCTCCGGCGCCGGCAAAAAGATTGGGGGACGAGATGTATCCGACAGCACAACAGCGACAGACGCTGCAGCAGTGGTTGGGAACAGCTCGGTTTGTTTATAACCGCACCCTAGATTTTCTGAAGTCTTTAGAAGGCGAGCGTCCACCTGGATGCAAGTAGCTACTCACCACATCTTGCCTTCTCTACCAGATTGGGCGAAGGCAGTCCCGTACCAAACCAGAAAGTGGCAGTCATTGTTTGCGTTGGCCCATTCAAGACTTGCGGGATGAGCGCCAAGGCGGCCAGGTTCTGGGTGGACAGCTTTGACATTTATTCTTTGACATTTTCTTTGACATTATTTGACATTGTTTATTGTCTTGGTTTATTGTCTTGCTGCTCAAGTTTCAGACCTCCAAGATAGCGGTCAGAAAGCAGCGCCAGCTACATGCCAAGACGGTGCGCTTGCTACTGGTGGGCGCGTAGTGCGTTCCAGGAACGGCCAGAGGCTGTGGCTGAGCAGTACGGGAAACAAGCATTGACATCCTCCCCGGCCTGAAGGCCGGAGATTCCTACCACGCTACGCATGGATGGCTCCTTGCGCAGTCGTCTCGGCGGGTTCCTGCTTCCGAC
>NZ_JBSSCH010000019.1:0-43490 GCF_054059615.1 Thermostichus sp. OS-CIW-33 | reverse complement strand
ATCGTATTCTTGGCCTATGCGTGATGACAACGATATTCACATGGCCGGCACTGCGTTTTTAAAGGGCGTCGGCTATGGTCGGCGCTATCCTTCCCCGCCCTGAAGGACGGGGCTTGCCGCGCCTTTTGGTCAAGTTTCTGAAGCCTACACCAGCAAGACCTATAGTTGGAGTGCCGAGAAGGCTCAGAGGGCATTCGTATGCACCGAGACCTGAATGGCGCATGGGGGATTTTCCTGCATGCTTAGGTAGAACTGCCCTGTTCCGGCAATCTGCATTGGTGAAAGATGCTAGCTTTTTTAGCATCCAGTAGCCCAAAAAGTGCGGACTATGGTCAAGCGTGTGCGGTTGGATCCCATTGCCCAAGTGTCTGAAATCGCCACCAACAGCAATTTGCTCTCGGTGCTGCTGCAAGAAGAGCTGAATGTGTTGAAAGAGTGCGGTGGGCGCGGCCTCTGCGCCACCTGTCATGTGTACGTTAAGGAGGGGATGGAGTCTTTATCCCCGATGAGCAAGCGGGAGCAGCGCACCCTGGAGGTGATCACCACCTGCAAGCCTAACTCTCGCTTGGCCTGCCAAGCGCGGGTGCTGGGGGAAGGGGTGGTGGTGGAATTGCCTGCCGGGATGTACATCCATGCTTTTCAGGATATCGAGGCGTTGATCGGTCGGCGAGCGGAGCAGCCACTTTTGCACCCTGTAACCGGCGCGGTTTTGGTGCAGGAGGGCAAGCTGATCACCCGCTCGGTGCTGGAATCGGTGAGAGGGCTGGATCTGGATATCCAAGAAGCACTGGCTCGGAGCAGCCAGGAGTTTTGAGATTTTGATCCCATCTTTTGAGCCAGTTTGGGCCCCTTTTTGAGGCCACTTGGCCACCCCGTATATAAACAAAGCATTCTCAGGTGAGTATTCCTATGCCCCCTGTGTTTCTTGGGATCGATCTGGGCACTTCTGGGATGCGGGTGGTGGCCCTCTCAGAGCAGGGGGAGGTGGTGGCCAAAAGCGAGCGCCAGTGGGATCCCCCAGAGACCAATCCGGGCCGCTGGTTGCGAACCCTGAAAGCCCTTTTGGGACAACTGACCGCGCAACTGGGGGAGCAGTATTCCATTGCAGCTCTGAGTGCTTGCAGCACTTCCGGCACCATTCTGCCGGTGGATGGTCGAGGCATGCCGTTGGAACAGGCGTGGCTGTATTCTGACCCACGGGGCCAGGCTCAGGCCAAGCAATTAGGGATCCCTGCCAGTTGGGGTCTCAGCCGTTGGCTGTGGTGGGCGGAAGCCTATCCTGATCAGTATCGAGACAGCTACTTGGCCCATCCGGCGGACTTTTTGCTGAGCCAACTGGGGGGGCGCAGGCAGGTGACCGATCACACCCATGCCCTCAAGAGCGGTTTCGACCTGGAGGCCTACACCTGGCCTCAGGAGTGGTTGGCGCGGCAGGGCCTAAACCCCAAGCATTTCCCCGAGGTGGTACCGCCGGGAACGGTTTTAGGAACGGTGCGAGCAGACTGGGGGTTGGGGCCGGAAGTGCTGATCGCGGCAGGGATCACCGATGGCTGTGCCGGGCAACTGGCGGCAGGGGCTATTCGCTTGGGGCAGGTTTCCACCAGCTTGGGCACAACCCTTATTTTTAAGGCCAACAGTCCGGATCCCATACAAACCCCAAGCATCTATTCCCATTTGCACCCGGACAGTGCTCCGCACCGCTGTCGCGAACGAATGGTTTGGTGGCCGGGGGCCGCCTCTTTTTGTGGAGGCGGAGTTTTGCCTCATTACTTCCCCGACGGCAACCTGCAAATGCTGGATCAGCAAGCTCAGGCTTATCTGCCCACCGGGCTGGTCAGCTATCCCCTTTGTCAGCCGGGAGAGCGTTTTCCCATTGTCGATCCCCAGTTTGCCGGGTTCTTGCCGGAGGCAGAAGAGGGATCCCCCCGTTTTTACGCTGCTTTGTTGGAGGGGGTAGCGATGGTGGAGCGGCTGGGGCTGGAAACGTTGGCCGCTCAAGGGATCCCAGTGCCAGAGCAGAGCCCGATTTTCACCACCGGTGGAGGCAGCAAAAGCCCTCTCTGGTTGCGCCTACGCGCCAGCATCCTTGCTCGTCCCTTGGCTGTGGTGAAACACCCGGAGCCGGCTGTGGGGGCAGCCATCTTGGCCGCTTCTGCCTATTGGTGCTGCTCTGTCCAACAGGCTGCCGATCGATTGGTACAGGTAGAACGCTATGTTCAACCGGATCCAGAGTGGGTGAAGTCTTACGCAGAGATCTACTCGGTCTTTCACAGCCGCCTGAGCAACCTGCTTTGACATGTTCCCTGCTCTACTGGCTTGCTTCCCCGTAGCGGTAGGGTGAGGATTCTTGTTACTGGTTCCACAACAGCCCTTGCCGCAAAGGATCCCGTCCCGCTTTCGCCAGTAGGTTTCCCCTCTAAAACAGCGATGATGGTTTCCCAGTTGTTCAGGCTACAGACTTATGACTATGTAAGTATTAAGCGGTCACGGGATACAGCTGCCTACCTACGTTTTTTGAGCTTCGTGAATGCTCAGCCGTGGAAACGAGATTCTTTTTAAACGGAAATGAAATATTTTCGTTGCATTGCTTCCTAACTTTCCTTCTCTCCTGAGAGAGAAGCTAGGGGTGAGGGTCGGCAGCGAGGTGTCTCAATCTTGTTTGAAGCGACTGTAAAAGCATTCTGACATCGAAAAGCAGGGATCCCCGCTTGGGGATCCCCGATTGGTATGGCCGGAGCCGCAAGCCAAGCTAGGGCTGCCGCTGGAAGCTCTTGACTTCTAAAACCGGCCCTACCTGAGCCACCGTCACCATGTCTTCTCTGATCTGTCCCTGGATGGTGACCTCTAGTCCCTCTTGCAAGAGCTCTTTGGGGGCACGGAAAAGGGCATAGTGCTCGCCGGAAGGCAGCGTCAGCACCCACACTCCCCCTTCGATATCCAGGAACTGGATGGTACCGCTGTACTCTTGCATCACTGCCTCAGCGCCAGCCCAGTTGCCGTGGATTGAGATTCCGTAGCCGCTTGCGCTCCCAAGTAGGCCAGGCCCAGGCAGAGCAAGCCATTGAAGAGCAAGAAGGAGCGACCCAACCAAGCAGAGGATCCAAGCCATAGCACCCCCTCATAGAACAGGGATCCGGACAAGAGCAGATGCGAGGCCATGCCGATGCACAAGCCAATCACCGCCCAGCGCCAGCGCCGATGGCCCAGGAGCAGCAACATCAACAGGCCTGGGATCAACACGCTGGCAAATAGGGGGTTCAAGGCATTGGTCTGGGCAAAGGCGGTGCCCAACTCCGGCAGGGAGCTACCCGCCAATTGGAAGGGCCAACGGGGGCCACCGACAATCGCCAACCCCTGCAAGGGGAAAAGACCGGCACTGCCCAAAAGCATCCCAGCCAGCAAAGGCACCGTCTGCAGCAACCGCTTGGGAGCCAGCCACCAGCGGATCAGCACCAGGATGATGTATCCGCCCACCACCATCAGCAGCTTCGGCACCAGAGCAATCGGGCCGCCATCGAACCAGAAGCGTGGGTTGAGGTAGCCATTGTTGTTCAGGTACTGCAGGAAGTCCTTCAACCAGAGCACCAAGGGGTTTTCCTCCTGTTGCCCTGTGGCCCTGGCCAGCGCCTTGGCTGCATCCAAACGACCAGCCCCGTAGAAGTTCTGTTTGTCGCCGGGCACTGGGGTAGCCGACATTTTCAGCACTTCCTCCACCTTGTCCGGGTCTTTGATGCCCTGAGCCTGGATCAGAGCTGCCACACCGGCTACGTGGGGAGTGGCCATGCTGGTGCCTTGGAAGTAGGCAAAGACCGGCTCGTTGGGGTTACGACGATTGATGGTTTGCTGCAGAATGCCGTACTCGGGGTGATCAGGCGTTTTGGCTCCGCCGGGAGCAGAGATGTCCACCCCCACCCCATAGTTGGAGTAGGGGGCTTTCTCCCCGTTGGGCCCCGTGGCCGAGACAGCGATCACATGCGGGTAACGGGCCGGGTAGCTCACCTGGTTGGAGTTTTCGTTGCCGGCGGCTGCGATCACCGTCACCCCCTTGCTGTGGGCATAGGCCACCGCCTCCTCCATCAGTTGGGCAGAAGCGCGGCTACCCAGGCTGAGGTTGATGATCGTAGCCCCGTGGTCGGCAGCATAGCGGATCCCTTCCACCACATCCGACAGGGATCCAAAGCCATTGGCATCCAACACCCGCACCGGCATGATCTTGGCCTTGAAGGCGATGCCGGCTACACCCAAGAAATTGTTGGTGGACTGGGCAATGGTTCCCGCCACATGGGTGCCGTGGCCGTTGAGGTCTTCCGGCTCCTCATCGTCGTCCACAAAGTCATAGCCCTTCACAAATTGGGTTTGGGCCAGGTCGGGAACTCGGGTTACTCCCGTGTCCACCACGGCTACCGTCACCCCTTCCCCTTGGGAGATGTCCCAGGCTTCCGGCATGCGGATGGCCCTGAGGTTCCATTGCTGGGGATAGAGGCGGTCGTTGGGCACGAAAGCCGCCTGGAATTGATAGTTGGGGTGAGCATACTCGATCAAGGCTTCGTCGGTGAGCCGCTTAACCAGCCGCCGCGTGGATCCCAGGTGGTTGGCATCCACGTCAAACAGGTAGATCGCTTCTTGGCGGGCAAAAGCGCTGTCGCTGCTGGGGCGGAGCGTCAAGTGATACTCTTTAGCGATAGCAGCAATCTGACTGGGGGTGGCCGTGTTTACAAAATTGACCACGATGCTGTCGTAGGGGGCGGATCCCTTGCCGCAAGCCGTCAACAGCAAGGCCATCAAGCCGGCGCAGCAAAGACCCAACCAGCGTCTGAATTTCATAATTCACGCCCTCGGGATCCAAAATTGTTGCAACCAGTATGCCCTCTGGATTGACAATTGACGAGATGAGATCCGGCATGGGGGCAAAATTGCCAAAAGGTGCAACCTTCGCCGCGCAAGAAGGGATCCCAGCCCTGCCGAGAAAGTGCTATGACAAGATGAGCGTAAACTGCCGCTTGGAGGGGGGAATCAGGATCGATGGATAGAGTCTTGCAGCTCATGATCCAGGGTTGGTACTACTCCATCCCCCTGTTGACGTTCTCGGTCTTCTCAGTGGCCTGTTGCATTGAGCGGGTGCTGTTTTGGTGGAAGATCACCCATCGGCAGGAGGAGGTGGTGCGGCAGGCCCTGAGTCAGTACCGGCGCAACCCGCGCGCTGCCCAGTATTTGCTGGAGCAAAATGCCGATTTGCCGATTGCCCGCATCTTTTTGGCCGGGTTGGAGCTGAACGAGGCCAGCCCGGAAGATTTTAAGCTGGCTCTGGAAACGGCCCTGGCGGCAGAAGTGCCTCTGCTGAAGCGCTTCAACACTGTCTTCGACACCGTAATCACCGTTGCCCCCTTCTTGGGCTTGTTGGGCACCGTCACCGGCATCATCCAGATCCTCAGCTCCATTCAACTGGGGGATATCGGCGGCACCGATACCCAGGGGGTAGGTCAGGGGATCGCCGAAGCCCTGTACTCGACGGCCTTTGGACTGATTGTGGCTATTCCCACCCTGTTGATTTCCAACGTCTTCCGCTCTTTGTACCTGCGGCAACTCTCTAAGATCCAAGAGTACGGCGGCATGCTGGAGCTGCTGCATCGGCAGCGGCAAGAGATGCAGGCCCAACAGCTTTCCCAGTATTCCTACACCCAATCTAGCCCCAGTGGCAGCTCCACCCTTCCCCCCTACTCCTCGCTTGAGCCCTCCTAACCTATGCGCATCCCCGAAGAGAACTTCCGAGCTGGCGAGATCAACATCGTGCCCCTGATCGATGTCATCTTCTCGATCCTGGTGTTTTTCGTGATTGCCAGCCTGGTGCTCACCCGCTCCGAGGCTCTGGATGTCAACCTGCCGGACGCCACTACAGCCGAAGTTCGTCTGCAGCCGGATGTAACGGTGAGCCTGACGGCGGAAGGACAGATTGCTGTCAATCAGGAGAAGATTGCCGATATCTCTGCTCTGATCCCAGCAGTGGAACGCATCCTGGCCGAGAAGCCGGCTGAAGGGCGGCGCTTGGTGGTGATCAACGCCGATTTGGCCCTCTCCCACGGCAAGGTGGTGGAGGTGATGGATACTCTGCAGCGGGTGCCCAATGTCAGCCTGGCAATTGCCGCCCGCCGCCCCAGCAGTAATCGGTAGCCAGCTTAGGATTTGGGCCAGTTTTGTCAAATATAGTCATTTCAGGTTAGGGTGAGACGCCTAGGCTACTGGTCGCGCCAGCGGGACGGAGTCCTTGAAAAACCTTCTGGCCCTCTGCATTATCGCTCCGCAACGCTATTGCTCTGCAACGCCGACGCGACCAACGTTTGGGGTGTGGGTGCAGTGTCCTGGTTTAAATCGAAATGACCATAGACCCAGTTTTCCGGTAAGCTCATTTGCTAACCCGCTCTCTAGCCTGGGGGTGAGGGGTCATCCTGCGCCCAGCACCTGAATCAGGAGTGCCTTTTGCACATGTAGGCGATTTTCCGCCTGATCCCACACGCGGGACTGGGATCCCTCCAGTACTTCAGTGGTGATTTCCTCTTCTCGGTGGGCCGGCAGGCAGTGCAGCACAATGGCTTGCGGATCCGCCCGTTGCAGCAGCTCGGCATTGACCTGGTAGGGCAGAAAGGTGGCCTTGCGGGCCTCGGCCTCAGCTTCTTGACCCATGCTGGCCCACACATCGGTATAGACCACCTGAGCTCCAGAGACGGCTTCCTGGGGATCCTGCAGCACCAACACCTGGGATCCCTGGGCCAGAGCGCAGGCTTGCTCCACCACTGCCGCATCCGGTTCGTAACCGGGGGGGGTGGCGACGCGGATGTGGATCCCGCTCATGGCACAACCCAACAGCAGGGAGTGGGCAACGTTGTTGCCATCGCCGCAATAGGCCAGGGTCAGGCCCGCCAGTTGGCCAAAGTTCTCCTGAATGGTGAGCAGATCGGCCAACACCTGACAGGGGTGAAACTGATCGGTGAGGGCGTTGATCACCGGAACATCGGCATACTCGGCAAAGGTTTCCAGCTCCTTCTGGTCGTAGGTGCGAATGGCAATCACATCCAGGTAGCGGGAGAGGACGCGGGCCGTATCCTGCAGGGGCTCGCCGCGGCTCACCTGCATCACCGTCGGCACCAGATCCAGGGTGCTGCCTCCGCATTGGGCCATGGCTGCAGTAAAACTGGCGCGGGTGCGGGTAGAAGCTTTCTGAAACAACAGCCCCAACACCCGACCCCGCAGCTCCACCCGATAAGGATCCCGCTTTAACTCAGCCGCCTGGGCTAGCAGGGCCGACAGCTCCGCCGGGGTTAGGTCGCTGAGCTTGAGCAGATCCCGTCCGACCAAATTCATGGATCCCGCGATCTTCGACCCCGCCATTGTGCTACGCGCCACCTACAGAAACAATAAAAGCATCCCCAGCCCGGCGCTGGTCAACACTCCTCGAATAACTCGAATGAGAAGAGTCTTAATAGTCTTAAATAGCTTGGGCCTCGGCTTAACCCCAGTCTCAGGAGTGCCAGATCTGAGACCCATCAAAACCGCCCCCAACACCGGCTAACGTGAAGAGGAACGAATGACCTCCTGGGCCTGTTGCCGACGGGCAGAGATCTGAGCCTGCAGAGCCTGGATGGCAGCAGCATACTGTGGGTCGGCTGGGGTGGCCACCAATTCTCGGTTCTGGCTGAGCCGCTTCAGATCTTCCTCGGACAATTCCACCAAAATGTCGGGGGTAATGCCCTTGTGGTCGATGTCGTTACCGTTGGGAGTGCGATAACGGGCAATGGTTACCGCCAGCCCAGATCCATCGGACAGGGGATGCACCGACTGCACCAGGCCCTTGCCGAAAGTTTGCGTGCCGACGATCACGGCGCGACGGTTATCCTGCAGAGCCCCCGACAGAATCTCGCTGGCGCTGGCCGAGCCACCATCCACCAAAACGGCCAAAGGTTTATCGGTAAGGGCCGTGTTGTTGGCCGTCAGGCGATCCTGCTCCCCTTGGCGGTTCACCGTCGAGACGATGCTGCCCCGGTTAATCCACATGCGGGCAATCTCGGCGCTGGAGTAGAGCAGGCCCCCTGGGTTGGCGCGCAAATCCAGAACATAGGCGGCTACCCCTTGTTTTTCCAGCTCGCGAATGGCTTGGCGCACCTTCTCGGCGGCGTTGCCGGAAAACTGGGTAATCCGGATATAGCCAATGGGCAGGCCGTTTTCCTCGTGAACCTCGTAGCGCACGGTGGCCAGCTCAATTCTTTCCCGCACCAAATCGAACACCTTTAGCCCTTCCCCCTCGCGGCGAATGGTCAGCCGCACCCGCGTACCCGGCTCGCCCCGAATGAGGTTGACTGCAGCGTTGGTGTCCATGCCTTCGGTGGACTTGTCGTCGATGCGCACGATCACGTCTTTGGATTTGATCCCAGCCCGGTCGGCAGGAGACCCTTCAATGGGGGAGATCACCACCAGCTCGTTTGTCTCCTGATCCATGCCCAGCGTGATCCCCACCCCGGTCAGCTCGCCGGATGTATCGATTTGCATGCTGGCAAACTGATCCGGATCCAGAAAGCGGGTGTAGGGATCGTTCAGTTTCTTCAGGGCTTCCCGGATGGCCGCGTAGGCATCTTCTCGGGTGGCATACTCTCGGCTGAGCAGATCCCGCCGCACCGCTTCCCAATCCAGGGAATTAAAAGACGGATCCACATATTCCCGATTGACAATTTGCCAAACCTCGTCCACCACCTCTTTGGGATCCCGGCGAAACCCCGCCCAACCCGGCATAGATAGCTGCACGCCGACCAGCGACACCGCTGTCATCACCGCAGCCGTTGCACTAACCACAAACCCACGCTTTCTCATTGGCTCTCCTGGAAGGCGCTAAATCGAGGTTGACGAGGTGGATCTCCAGAGGTGGATCTCTAATTGTCAGGGAACTGGGTTTCGAGCAAGGGTCTTCCCCTATGCGAACTTCAGCTTAGAAGCATCGAGAGCAAGGAAAGGCTCCCCTGCTGCAGCAAGTGGGATCCGGATTTTGGTAGGCTACAGATAACCCCAACCGACTGTGCCCAACCTAGCATAGGGATCCCTGCCGGGGGTGCTTCTAGGATCACAGTTCAACACAACTTTGTTACAACCTATCATCGCAACCCTTTTCTTCCAAATGGGCACTTTGCCCCCTTTCTGACTCTATGTCCCTCGCCACCGATTGCCCCAGCTCGCTTGCATCTGCCTCAGAGCGCCCGCTGCTGTCCCAAGTGCAGTTGGCCCGCGCTGCTGCCCAACACACGGCCACCTTGCCCACGGCTATTAAGAATGCCGCTCTAGAGGCCATGGCCACTGCCTTGGTGGAGCACCAAGAGCCTATCTTGGCCGCCAACCGGGCGGATTTGGAGCGGGCGGCGGAGATGGTGAAAGCCGGGGAGTTGTCGGCATCTGCCTATGCTCGCCTGAAGCTGGACGCCCACAAACTGGCCGACATGGTGGCCGGAGTGCGGCAGGTGATCCGGCTGGGGGATCCGGTGGGCCGAGCTTTGCTGATCCGGGAACTGGACGAGGGGCTAATTTTGGAACGGCGCACCTACCCTTTGGGGGTCCTGGGGGTAATCTTCGAGTCGCGGCCCGATGCTCTGGTGCAAATTGCTGCCCTGGCGGTGAAAACCGGCAATAGCGTCTTGCTCAAGGGGGGATCCGAAGCTTTGCTCTCCTGTCAAGCCTTGATGGCGGCCATTCAGGCGGGCCTGCAGCAGATCCCAGAGTTTCCCCAGGGATCCCTGCAGTTGCTCACCAGCCGCGCTGAGGTCAAGGCCCTACTGCAACTGGAGGGGCTGGTAGACCTGATCATCCCCCGCGGCTCCAGCAGCTTTGTCCGCTACATCCTGGAGAATACCCGCATCCCGGTATTGGGCCATGCCGATGGCCTGTGTCACCTGTACGTGGATCGGGCAGCGAACGTGGACATGGCAATCAAGCTGACGGTGGACAGCAAAACCCAGTACCCCGCCGCCTGCAATGCCATCGAGACCCTGTTGGTTCACGAGGCCATAGCCCCCCACTTTTTGCCTCTGGCGGTCAAGGCCCTGCGGGAAAAGGGGGTGGAATTGCGGGGGGATCCCCTCTGCCGCGAGCTGGTGCCGGATCTGATCCCGGCCACCGAGGACGACTGGAGCACCGAGTATGCCGATTTGATCCTCTCTATTAAAGTGGTGGGCTCCCTTGACGAGGCCATTGCCCACATCCAGCAGTACGGATCCCGCCATACCGAGGCGATTGTGACCGAAGATGCCGCCGCCGCCCGGCGATTTCTGGATGAAGTGGATGCAGCGGGGGTCTTTCACAACGCTTCCACCCGCTTTGCCGACGGGTTTCGCTACGGCTTTGGGGCAGAAGTGGGCATCAGCACCCAAAAACTGCCGCCGCGCGGCCCGGTGGGCTTGGAAGGCTTGGTGACTTACCGCTACCAACTGCGAGGGCAAGGACATCTTGTAGCCGACTACACAGGCCCCCAGGCGCGACCTTTTCAACATCGGGATCGCCTGAACAACACCGGCTTAGCTTAGCTGCAAAAGCCGGCTGTACAAACCGGCTGTACAAAGCAGTCGTTCACAAAAACCGTTCTCCTCGTCTTCGCGGCTCCAGGTTGAGGTAAATTAAAAAATAGCTTCGTGATTGCCAAGGGTTGCGCTTTGCGGCGCGCTATAGTGTGACAATGGACTACCGGGTTCCGGGTTTGATGTTATGGGCTTGAGCGCCCTAGATGTAGCGCTTTGCATTTTGGCCTTTTGTTATTTCGATTAGGAGCTTCGCTGGATCATGCCTGTGCGTCTGTATGTTGGAAATCTGCCGGAAGAGGTGGATCGTCAGGCACTGGAGAAGCTCTTTCGCTCTGCCGGTGAGGTCATTTCCACCAAGGTGATCCGGGATCGGAAGACAGGCAAATGCCGCGGCTTCGGCTTTGTAACGGTGAACACCGAAGAGCAGGCGCAGCAGTACATCGAAAAGTTCAACGGCCACAGCTTTGGGGATGTCAACTTGCGCATTGAGCTCGCCCAGCCGCGCGACCGAGGGGAAGAAGGCGAATCCAAAACAGCGACCTCTGAGCCTTCATCCAAAGAGTCCAGAGGTTCCAAAGATTCCAGAGCGTCCAGAGATTCTGAGGCCAAGGGCTCTAAAGAGTCGGCAGAAAACCCTGCCCCCAGCAAAAAGCAACGCCAGCGCGGCAATAAGGGTGGGCGCTCCACCGTCGTCGCCGAAAGTGAGGCAGCCTCTGAGCCGGATCCCCGCTGGGCCAGCCAGTTGCAGCGGATCAAGGAGCAGCTTCTGCAGGTCACCAATTCCTAACCCCCCCGAACGAGTGATAGACACTGTTGGGATCTGACGGTAGGCTGGGTGAGTTGCGACGGCTCTAGGCATGTTTGAGAGGGGGGTTGGGATGCATAGGCTGGTGAGGATTTTTCGCGCTTGGGGGCGGAGCTTGGCCCGGGCTGGACTTTTGTTCGGGCTGATGGTTCTGCTGGGAGTGGGAAGTGGAGCTCCGGTTTTCCTACCAGCGGCGGCGGCTGCCCCGGCAGATTTGGAAGAGCAGGTGCTGCAGATCATTCGAAAGAACCCCCAGGTGATTCTGGAGGCCGTACAGGAATACCAGCAGCGACAGTACCAGGAGCAGCAGCAACAACAGCAGCGGCTGGCGGAAGAATTTGGCCGTCAACTGCGGGAGAACCCACGCGCCGTCATCGGAGATTCCCCTCGACTGGGATCCGACGCTCTGCGGTTAGTGTTGGTGGAGTTCTCCGATTTTCAATGCCCCTTCTGCGCCCGCGCCCACAGCACCCTCAAGCAGTTCATGGCCGACCACGGGGATGAGGTGACCTTGGTGTACAAGCACCTGCCTTTGACCAGCATTCACCCAGAAGCGATGGCGGCTGCCCGTGCTGCTTGGGCCGCCCAACGTCAAGGTAAGTTCTGGGAGTTTCACGACGAGCTGTTTGCCAACCAATCCCAGCTTGGGGATGGGTTTTATGTGGCCACTGCTGAGAAGCTGGGCTTGAATGTAGAAAAATTCAATCGGGATCGGCGCAGTCGGGCGGCAGAACGCGCCATTCAGCGAGATATTGACTTGGCCTCTCAACTGGGCATCGGTGGCACTCCCCATTTCATCTTGAACGGCATTGCCTTCTCCGGTGCGCAGCCGCTGGAGGTGTTTGAGCAGACGCTGCAGCAGGCTAAGCAAGCCCTCTAGGAAAAATGCTCCGCACTGCTATTGAAACAGGTGGTGTATTGCAAACAGGTGGTGCAACGGCTGGCCTATCCTTCTTACCAGCCTCGCCCAGTTGCCCAAACGCTCCGTCCTTGAGGAGGGCTTTACGGTAGGCTCAGGGCAGTGGCAGGGTAGTCAACCGCTCTATTCGCCCAAGCGGGCTGTAGGCTTTGACAAGCCAGTAGGGTGGGGAGTATGTCAAAAGCAGAAACTCACCCAAGTCGCCATTTGGGCCGAATGGGGATCCCCAACGGCAGGGAAGGAGGAGAGCGTTTATGGCGGAAGTGGCTCTTGGCTACTCCACGGGCAGGATGCGGGCATCGAACCCTGCTTCGGCCAGAGAGCGCCGCGCCTGTTCGGCGTTGGCCCGTTGCCGGTAGGTGCCCACCTGAATCACCGAGCCCCGCAGGAAGGCATCAGGGGCAAACTGTTGCAGCTTGGGTAGGGCCTCTTCCCCAGCCGGCACCACCACCCAAAATCCGCTGCCACCTTCTTCCCCAGGAGGAACAGCCTGGGCAGGCGAGGAGGAGACGGGATCCGCTTGCAAAAGAGGCTGAGAGCGGCGCAGATCGGCGGGGAAGATCCCCGCTTCATAGCCTTGGCCGGCCAAGTAACGCACCTGCTCGGCGGCAGCAGCAGGGTCGGCAAACCCACCTGTGCGCACCACCCGCAGGTCATCGTAGATCAAGGGCAGGGATCCCTCTAGGAGTTGTTTTAGCGCAGGCCATTTCTCCCCGGTGGGATCGGCCACCAACACCCAATGGCGCTCTCCTTGTGCTGGGTTGGAGATGGGATCCTGGCCCGCATTTTCTCCTACCAGCGACACCGCCACTGCCGGTAACCCCTGAGCGGTTAGCCAGCGGGCTTGATCCTGGGCCAACGACAGGCGGGAGAAGGTTCCCGTTTGCAAAGCAACCTGGCCGCGGTACTGCACCACAGTGGCTCCTGGAAAGAAGCGGCGCACCCGTTCTTCCAAACGGGGATCACCGGTGGGGTTGGGCACGTGGGTGGCAAAGGGACGCTGGGGATCCAAGGGCGGAGCGGTTGGCGTCGGCGGCACAGAGGCTTTTGAGCTGGCAGCAGGGCGGCTGGGTGCTGCTTGGGCAGGAAAAGCAGGGGGCAGAGGGGGATCCGTCTCTTGGCGGCTCACCACCCGCACCGATAACCCCAGCCGTTCCAAGTCGGCCTGACGGCGTTGAGCATGGCTACGGTTGATGAACGTCCCCGCCAGAATGAAAACCTGCCCATCCCCTTGCACAAAATAGGCATCCGGCACCTGGGTGCGCACCTGAGCCAACTCCGCCGCCCCATCCGCCAGTACATGCACTTGGTAACGGGTCAGGGCCAAAGCAGCCGGCAGGACGTTCCCATTAACGGCGTGGAGCACAAGGGCAAAGGCCGCCAGGGATCCGGCAAAGAGGATCGGTCGCGCTGGCAACAGGGGTACGGAGCATTTCAGCCAGCCGTAGTCCTGACGGGTGTTGCACATGGGATCCATCTCCTCTGGCGGGATTGGCGGCAACTCAAACCTCTGCATCCGGGATGGAGTCTTTGCCTGGGCCTGCGGGGATCCCCCACAGTGCCAGAGCTCGCAGTTCACCCCCTTGCGGGAAGGACAACTCAAAGCTAGCGTAAGCCGAAGTTTGGGCAAGGCTGTGCCAGGGATGGGCTTGCAGATGCCGCCCACCACCGATAGAATGCTCCGCACTGCCACCGCAAAGATGCAGCCCAGTTGGGTTCACGGGAGAAACACAGATCTAGTGCATCTCCAGTATAGATAGGCTGGCAAGACTCTATCGCTATGGCTTGTCGGGGAGTTTGTTTCAGAGGCGACGGCGGCGGGATGGAGTCCTCGCCACAAGGGTGCGGGATCCCCCCAGGGCAAAGCGGATGATCTCCGTCTTGTACTGCTGCGAGCCCTCTGTGTAGCGGGCAAGCTGAATGGCGGATCCCTGGCCGGAAGGAAGCAAGAACCGTTCGCGACAGTGGTGGGCAGCACTCTCTGGAGTTTCCGCTTCGAGGGCAATGAAAAACCGCAGACGCAGCAGCACTTCCAACTTGGACAAGTGCTCGGTTTGCTCTGGCACCAAGCGGCCTAACGAGATTTGTAGGCGCGGCCTGCGTCGCCGAGATCCGGGGCGGCCCCAAAGCTGCTGGGCCAGTGTCCACAGAGAGGTCTGCTCAGAGGACTTGACCAACAGCTTTAAGCCTGTCAGCGGGTTAAGGCCATAGGTAAGCAGTAGAGAATACATCGACAGCAGGGAAGAGCAGAGGAGCGTTTTGGGTTAACGTCAAAAGGATAGCCCACATGCCAACTGTAGCACTGCCTACCCCCTGTCCCCATCCATGCCCCACCCTTCCCTATGGCCGGGATCCCTGCTCAACGCTGGCTGTTTCATCCTGTGGACAAGTTGACTGCCCAGAGCTTGGCCGAGGCAGTGGGGATCTCGCCCATATTGGCTCAGATCTTACTCAATCGCGGGCTCTCCAGCCCTGCTGCCGTGCAGCAGTACCTGCAGCCGGATCCCGCCCACCTGCCTCCACCCAGTCAGGATTTTGCCGATTTGCCCCTGGCGGTGGACTTGCTGGACGGGGCGATTCGCCGACAAGAGCCCATCGCCATTTGCGGCGACTACGATGCCGACGGCATGACCAGCACGGCCCTGCTGCTGCGGGCTTTGCGGGACGCTCCAGTGCATTACCGCATCCCCAGCCGCATGACGGAGGGCTATGGCCTCAACAGCCGCATGGTGCAAGAGCTTCACCGAGAGGGGGTGCGCCTCATTCTCACCGTGGACAACGGCATCTCCGCCCACGAGCCCATCCAACTGGCCAAAGCTCTGGGCTTGACGGTAATCGTGACGGATCACCACGATTTGCCGCCCCAGTTGCCCCCTGCCGATGCCATCCTCAATCCCAAGCAGCTCCCGCTCTCTTCCCCCTATCGGGGGATGGCCGGGGTGGGAGTTGCCTACCTCCTGGCCCAAGCGCTGGCCGAGCGCCGTGGTGATGGCCATCTGCAGCGGGTGGCCCTGGAACTGTTTACTGTGGGCACCATTGCCGATCTGGCGCCGCTGACGGGGGTTAACCGCCTTTGGGTGCGGCAGGGGCTGCACCTCTTGCCCACCTCCCAGGTGGCAGGGATCCGCGCCCTTCTGCAGGTGATGGGCATGCAGGGATCCCTGGAGGGGCTGCGGCCTGAGTGGATTGGGTTTGGCCTGGGGCCCCGCATCAACGCCGTTGGGCGAATTGGCCGGGCGAGAATGGGGATCCAGTTGCTGACCACCGACGATCCCCAGCAGGCAGAGAAGCTGGCCCGCCGCTGCGAACGGCTCAACCAGGTGCGGCAGCAGATGTGCGGGCGCATCGAGGCAGAAGCCCTCGAGCAAATTGCCCAGCAAGGCCGAGATCTGCAACAGGAGCGGGTGTTAACAATTTTGGGATCCCCTCAGCAGAAATGGCATAAAGGGGTGATCGGCATTGTGGCCTCGCGGTTGGCAGAGCGTTTTGGCTGTCCGGTGTTCATCGGCAGCCAGTCGCGGCAAGGGGAGATCAGTGGCTCGGCGCGGCAGGGGATCCCCGAGTTTGACGTGTTTCAAGCGTTGGAGTTTTGCAAGGATCTGTTCACCAAGCACGGCGGCCACCCCGCTGCCGGGGGATTTAGCCTGAGAGCAGAAGACTGGCCTTTTTTTGAAGAACGATTGCGGCAGTTTGCCCAACAGCAATTGCAGCCGGAGCAGATCCAGCCGCTGGTGCAAATCGATGCCGAAGTGTCGCTGTCAGATCTCACCCTTGACCTCTATCGAGAGCTGCAGCATCTGCAGCCCTGTGGTATCGGCAACCCTGAGCCGGTCTTCTGCAGCCGCAACCTGCAGGTTCTGCAACAGCAGCGATTTGGCCCAGTTCCCGGCCACCTGAAGCTGCTGCTCCGGGATCCTGCTCTCCCTACGCAACGCTCCCATGGGTTACGTGCTACTCGGACGGAGTCCTCTTGTCCGGGCAGGAGCGACTCAGCCGCCAAAACCCCCAGTGATGACCGCGGAGTGGCCAGCATCACCGATGCGTTGGTGGGGATCACAAACGCGAAGCCCCAGCGCCCTCTTTGGGCCATCCGTTGGCGGGGAGCGGAAACCCATCCGCTGCCGGAGCGAGTTGATGTAGCCTACACCCTCAAGGCCAAAACATGGCAGGGAGAAACCCAACTGGAGCTGGAAATTCTCGGGATCCAACCTGCCCAAGAGGCTGCCACTGCCGGCAACCCCCCTCTCGAGAAAACAGCGCCCCGCACCCCTGATGGGAGCAAGTCTCCCATCTCCCCCGCCTCTCTGGATGCCACTCCTCCCATGCCCAACTCCAAGCCCTCGACTGGCTCCCAGAGGGGGACAGAGCCCTCACCTCTGTTGATCTGGCGCCCCACCCCCCAGCCCACCCAGCCCTTGCGTTGGCAAGCTGTGGACCGGTTTTCTGTCCTCTGGCCTCAGGCGCAGGGAACCATCCTGTTCTACGGCTTCCGCCGCCCTTGGCTTGACTTGTCTTCAAGGCCTACGGCCCGCTATCGCGAACGGCGGTACCTGACTCTCCACTACGACCGTCCCCAAGCCGGCCACCGCTATGATCAACTCTGGTTGTGGAGCTGGCCCCCTTCTCTGGATCACCTCAAGTGGCTGCTCTGTTGCACCCCCAGCAGCGAGCTGTTGATTGCCGTCCATCAGCAAGCGGTGCCCCTGCCCTCCGCTGCCAGCTTGCAACGCCAGCTCCGCCAATACCTGCAAACCCGCAGCCAGGTGGATCTGCTGCGCTTGGCCCAGCAGTGGTGGCTGTCTCCGGCAGTGTTGGTGGCAGGATTACGCTCCCTGGGGTACGCCTGCCCAGATTTTGGCCCCACGGGATCCCTCGGCGAAGAACTGGAAGCCCAGCAAGCTTGGTACAGCAGCTCCTGGCAGCAGGTTGCCGCCCTGCTTCAGCGATCCCACCTGGATTCTTCTGCTGCAGAGGCCCATGGGGATTAAACTGCTGCTCGGCTCTGACTACCACGGCAGCGCTCGGCTGATCCGGCAGGCCCTTGCCCATCTGCCGGAGGTGGATGCTTACATCAACTGCGGGGATTTCTGTTCCAAGGCCGGCAAACCTTCCCGCAAGGCCACCCAGGGCTTTCATCCGGCAGCCCAAGCAGAGGTGGTTCATCTGCAATCCTTTTTGGCGGCAGTGGAGAGCCTGGGCAAACCCTGGCTCTTTTTACCTGGCAACCACGATCCAGCAGCTTCGGTTTTGAATTCGCTGGTTGGCTGTTGGGGGCGGGCCATCACCCAGTCCTGCTGCTTTGAGTGGCTGGGGTTACAGGTTTTGGCTGTGCCCTGGACTCCCCCCTGTGGCTGGAGCTGGTCTCTGACCTCTGCCCATTTGCAGGAGCTGCTCACCCTCTACAGTCAGCCCCCCCGACCCATTGACCTGCTGCTGACCCACGCTCCGCCGCGGGGCCTTTTGGATGAGGGGGGGAAGTGGTATCACCGCTGTACGCCCACTTTGCGCCCCCTTTTGGAACAGCTGCAGCCGCGCTACTACATCTGCGGACACATGCATTGGGATGGGGGCAAGGTAGAGCGATGGGGATCCACCCTGGTGATTAACACAGCCCTGCACAACATGGTTCTCGAGATCCATTAGGCAGGAAGCCCTTGGACAGCCTTCCGCCTCCTCAGATTTCCACTCGTAGGAACCTTCCATGACCCGTCCTTTGATCTTGGCCAGCAGTAGCCCCGGCAAATGGCGCGAGTTCAATGCCTTTTTCCAGGCCCATGCCCCTGCTTGGGAGCTGCGCCGCATGCCCTCAGAAATTGAGGTGGAAGAAACCGGCACCACCTTTGCCGAAAATGCCCTTCTCAAAGCCAGAGCCGTGGCCAAGTCTCTGGGGGAGTGGGCCATTGCCGACGATTCCGGCTTAGCGGTAGAAGCCCTTGGCGGTGCCCCTGGGATCCGCTCGGCTCGCTATGCCCCCAACGATGCTGCCCGCATCGAGCGGTTGCTCAGGGAAATGGAAGGGATCCCAAATCGCCGGGCCACCTTTCACTGCGCCATCGCCCTGGTGGATCCCCAAGGTGTAGTGCATGCCCTGGTGGAAGGGGTATGCTCGGGAGAGATCTTGACCCAGCCGCGGGGAGAGGGGGGGTTTGGCTATGACCCCCTGTTTTGGGTGCCCGAAGTGGGGCTAACCTTTGCCGAGATGAGCCCAGCTCAAAAAGAGGCCATCGGCCACCGAGGGCGAGCCTTGCGCGCCTTGAAAGCGCAGTTGCCTCTCCTGGAGAAGCGTATGGGCTGGCTTGGATCCCAGGAATAGCATCCGATGTCCTGGCTGGGGAGCTGCTAGGATACAGTAGTTGCTTCCCTTCGGGGGAGTGAAATTGAAAGCCGTCTTGCCTTGGCAGCTGAGGGGAGCGCTCGAAGAACTATGGGTTTTTCTGAGTTTGAGGATCAAGATCCCATTGCAGCAGCGGAACGGACTGCTGCCCCCGATCCCAGCCGCTATGCTCCAGATTCTGCCGGTGAGGAAGCCGCGGTCTCCTCGGTTGCAAACTCTGGTGAAGGAAGGGAGCGCCAAGGTCGTCGTTCTCCACCCCCTTTGCCGGAAGAGGGCTCAACCTTTGCAGGCGCAGAAGATTGGCTGGACGTTCGCGGTAGCGGGACGGAGTCCTTGGAGAATGGGCGGGATAGCTACAGGGAGTCCGCGCAAGGGGCCACTTCTCGCCCTTCCAACCGCTCCCCCCAGACTGGCCGAGACGAGGGGTCTCGTGTTGACAGCGAAAAGGGGGGGCAGAAAGCCGCTGCGGGATCCCCCAAAGCTGGTGAGCGCCCTGGGCAAGCGCTAGTTCCCCGCCGTTCTGTCTCCGGCAGCCGAGGTTACGACGGATCCGCTCGTTCCTCTGCCTTTCGCGGTAGCGGGACGGAGTCCTTTGCTGGCCGGGGGGAATCCGGCTACCGCAGCGACTACAGCCGTTCCGCGGCTTACGGCTACACCTCCGGCTATGTTGGCGGTGGGGGATATGGCGGTGGTGGGCGAGGCGGCAGCTCCAGCGGGGGGGTCTCCTCCTCCGAGCTGACGATCCTGCTGGTGGTGGCCCTGCTGGCCTTCTTCGGGGGATTCGCTATCCGCAACATCTTCTCCGAGTCGGGCGGCTTTGACGATGAGCGCCCCATCCGCGCTGCCAATGTGCCCGCAGCCTTTCGCGATTTTTGCTTTGCCTACAACGGCACTGCCTCCTTTACTGTGGTGCAACTGACCAGCGTTTCTGCTCTGACCATGGCTTCGGTGCCCATCTACAAGATGGATACTTGCACCATCCCCGTCAGCCAAACGGCCAATGCCCTCCAAGCTTTGGGCATCCGCGGCCGGGCCAACACCTTGGGCCCCCAGCTGGGGGGATCCAACCTCACCCTGATCCAGCTCCCCTTGGCCAGCAGCTTGGCGCGCGCCGTGTACAGCCAGTTTCCTGGCTTGGCCGCTCAGGGCAACGAGGCGCAGGTTTTGTCCCAACTGGAAGCCACCATCAACAACGCCCTGCGCTCCAACATCGAAGGGTTAGCCCTGCAAAGCCTGGAGCCCACCAACATCCCCGACGTCTACGTGATGGTGCCGGGGCACTCCTTTAATTTGCAGCCCCAACTCAACCTGCGCTAACCCTCCTGCAGAGGATGACGGTGTGTTCATCACCCTAGAAGGCGGGGAAGGGGTGGGCAAAACCACCCAACAGGCCCTCTTGGTTGAGCGGCTGCGCCAAGAAGGCTACGCTTGCCTGTGTACCCGCGAGCCGGGGGGCACGGCGCTGGGCAAAACGCTGCGGGAGCTGTTGCTGCACGGGGATCCCTTTAGCCCTCTGGCGGAGTTGCTCCTGTACGCGGCGGATCGGGCTGAACACGTGAGCAAAGTCATCGCGCCGGCTCTGGCGGCAGGGCAGGTGGTGGTTTGCGACCGCTTTACCGATTCCACCCTGGCCTACCAGGGGTACGGTCGGGGGCTGGACCTGGAGAAGATCCGCCAGCTCAACCACTTGGCCACCGGCGGTCTACAGCCGCACCTCACCCTGTGGCTGGATCTCCCCCCAGAGGTGGGGCTGGCGCGGAAGGCCTCCGGCCCGCTGGCGCGAACAGGGTCTTGCGACAAGCTCGAACAAGAACACCTGGAGTTCCACCGCCGCGTCTACCAAGGGTTCCAGGCTCTGGCTGCCGCAGAACCCCAGCGGATTGTCCGCATTTCAGCCCAGGGATCCCCCCTGGAGGTGGCTGCCCGCCTCTGGTCAGTGGTCGAACCCCGCCTACCACTTGCGACAGCAGGCCGGGAGCCCTAGACTCTGTTCCGCTGACGGGAATGGCGCGACAGGCCAAAGCTCGCGACAGTTTCCCTGGCCACAGCCTGCTCGGTTTACCAAGGTTAAGATTAGGTTAAAAAGGAAGAGGCGGGGGTAACCTCAAGCTATTCTGGATGACCTATGTGAAAAGAGCCTGCTGCTCTCTTGGTTCTCGTTTTGGGTAGAGGAGACTGGCTGTGGACGCTGTTGCTGCTGAGCTGAAAACCGATCGCGCCAGCGGGACGGAGTCCTTTCGCGTCAGCGGGACGGAGTCCTTGCACTTGACCTTGCCCTCATCTGCGCCCTTGCCAACCGTGGCCGCCTGGGCCCACCAGCTGTTGAGCCAGCAATGGCAGCGGCTGCAGAAACACGTAAGGCGAGTTCTGGCTCAGCATCCAGAGGCGGCAGAATCTCTCCACCAAATCCGGGTGACCTTGCGCCGTATTGGCACTTGGGTGCAGGTGTTTCAGGGATCCGTCCGGCTGCCCAAGCCTCTCAAGCCCAAACGCCTGCAAAAGCTGGCCAGTGCTTTGGGCAAGCAACGGGATCTGGACGTGCTGCTGGAAATCCTGCAGGAACCTTGCTGGGAAGGGATCCCGGCAGCCCAGCAGGCAGAACTGGAGAAGCTAAAACAAGATCTGCAGCAACGTCGAACCCAAGCCGAGAAACGCTCCCGCCGCATTCTTGAAGATGCTGACTTCCTGGCGTTTCAAGCTGCCTGCGAGCAGTGGCTGGCTCACCCCCGCTATAAGCCCCAGGCGGAGCTGCCTTTGCCGGAAAGCTTGCCCCACTTGCTGACTCCCCTGCTGGCCCAGTGGCTGCTGCAGCCAGGCTGGCGGATCCCTGCTTTCCCCGAAACGGAAGCCCAGGCTGAGCAACTGCACGAGCTGCGCAAGGCCACCAAACGGCTGCGCTATCAGGTGGAGTTTTTTGCGCCCTTTTACGGGGAAACCATGCAAGATTGGATAGCAACCCTGAAGTGCTTGCAGGATCAACTGGGCCGCTTTAACGATTTGCAGGTTTTGCAAGGCGAGCTGCCTGCAGACTCAGACCTACAAACCCTTCTCCAGGAACAACAAAAACTAGCCCTCCAGGAGTGGCCTGAGCACCAACAGCGCTGCCTGGCCTCTGCCGAGCAGCACCGGCTTTACTCTAATCTTTTCTCTGTTTCCAATTTCTTTCCAACTGGGGATCCCTAGGTTTCCAATTCTATAGATCCCCCCGAAGGAAAAACCCCGCCTTATTGGCGGGGGATTTTTTGTGGCTATAGGGTTTCCAATTTCTAGGGATCCCCCCGAAGGGGGAACGGTATCGTTATCGACTTTGTCGAATGGGAGATTTATGGCAGTTTCCAATTTCTAGGGATCCCCCCGAAGGGGGAACTGGAACTTTCAAAAGCAGACCTGGGTCAGAATGACCCGGCGGTTTCCAATTTCTAGGGATCCCCCCGAAGGGGGAACAGGTGCTTTCGTACCCTGTTTAAGGGAGTATGCGCCTGTTTCCAATTTCTAGGGATCCCCCCGAAGGGGGAACCTTCAGGCAGCTAACACAATACTGCCTTTTCTAAAAATGTTTCCAATTTCTAGGGATCCCCCCGAAGGGGGAACATCCGGGCGAAGGAAGTGAACGCAAAATGCGTTCGCGTTTCCAATTTCTAGGGATCCCCCCGAAGGGGGAACTTATAGGAACCTGACTAAGGTGGTTTTGTAGCCCGTGTAAGGGAGGTTTCCAATTTCTAGGGATCCCCCCGAAGGGGGAACCCCGAATGGTCCTGTCCCATCGGTGCAGTATCCCTACTGCAGTTTCCAATTTCTAGGGATCCCCCCGAAGGGGGAACATAAAACGAATGGAACCCCCAGGTGTTATCCACCTCGGAGAGTTTCCAATTTCTAGGGATCCCCCCGAAGGGGGAACATCCCTTTTGACCTGCTTTTCTATCGCCAGATCTGCCGCGTTTCCAATTTCTAGGGATCCCCCCGAAGGGGGAACGTCGAGTTGACTGTACATGCTAAGCGCTGGAGACTAAAGTTTCCAATTTCTAGGGATCCCCCCGAAGGGGGAACCCGCCCGTTGCGACTCTTCTGCCACCCGCCGCGCTTCTTCTGGTTTCCAATTTCTAGGGATCCCCCCGAAGGGGGAACTGGTTGTTGGAGTGGACGGAACGCTACTGCACGGGGATGTTTCCAATTTCTAGGGATCCCCCGGAAGGGGGAACGATCCTCCCAAAACCTTTGACTGTGCTGCCGCCTCGTTTCCAATTTCTAGGGATCCCCCCGAAGGGGGAACAGTATCAAGCTACCAAAGATAGGAAAAGTACCTATCAAGTTTCCAATTTCTAGGGATCCCCCCGAAGGGGGAACAGGACCAGATATTCCACATCGTAGAAATTTCTGTCAAAGGCGTTTCCAATTTCTAGGGATCCCCCCGAAGGGGGAACAAACCGATCGAGGAAATCGGGAGGTGCCAGGTAGGCCTTTCTGTTTCCAATTTCTAGGGATCCCCCCGAAGGGGGAACTAGTTATGTCCAAGATACCCGCTTCCTTAGTACGTTAGTTTCCAATTTCTAGGGATCCCCCCGAAGGGGGAACCGTTAAAGACGATTCTATGGCAGGAGAAGGAACTACCTGGGTAGCGTTTCCAATTTCTAGGGATCCCCCCGAAGGGGGAACGTCTGATGAGCTGTACTTCTACGCGACTCCTAGAAGTCGTTTCCAATTTCTAGGGATCCCCCCGAAGGGGGAACTCCACCCCTATTAAACCCAAGCAGGGCAAGGAATGCAAGACCCATTTGCGAGGGATCCGGAAAAAAGTCGGCAAAAAGGGTGCTGGCGAGGGGGCTTTGGGGCCGGAAAGCCTTGTGGCGCAAGGCGTCGAGGGATCGGACGAAAGAATCGGCCTTTGCGGCTTTTGGCGGATCGCTCGCGCAGGCGTTGATACCGTTTGAGTGTGCTTTTGGAAACACCGAGTGCTTAAGTAGGAAGAGACTTGCCTGAGCTACACAATGACCGAGCTGGGGGGTGCAGTCAGGGCAGGCCCACCCCAGATTTCCACCTGGGCGAGGACATAGCTAGTGAGCGGATAGAAGCGGACGCTGTCTTCCTCGGGCTTGATCTTCTTGCGGAGCCGCAGTTTGAGCTCCTCGAACTTGTCTTTGTCGAGGACGCACTCAAACACGCTGTATTGCACGCGCTTGCCGTAGCCTTCTAGCAGGTCGGCAATTTTCTTGCGTCGCTTGTCGCAGGGAGTATCGTAGGTAACAACATAAAGAAACATCAGCGAATCCGGTAGGGCTGGTACAAATCTTGAGGATTATAGACGGATTGCTTAAACTTTTTAACTTGCTGCGTTAGCAGATCCCAGCGGGGTTGATCTCCGTCAGGGGTCTGGATGGATCCCTCCATTCTTTGGATGAAAGCTGTAAGGTACTTTTTCCTGCCACTATCACTTAGAAAACAGCCACCATCGCGATACTCAAAGTCTTCTTCGATGTTCATAATGCCCTTGTTGATCAGCCAGAGGACTATTGAATCTACAATAGGCGCCCGAAATTCTTCCAGTAAGTCCGAAACCAGAGCAGCATGGCGTTCACTGCTAGCGTGCAAGCAACCCTGATAGGGATCCAAATCTTGCAGCTCAATCAGGGTTAATAGATGGTTCCAGAGCACCATGTAGCCAAAGCTGAGCATGGCATTAACCGGGTTAGTGGGCGGCTGTCGAGTGCGGTTAAGCAAAACAAAGCCCCTTTGCTGAAGGCAATTTCCCAATTCCGGGAAATACAGAGCCGCAGCCGCTCCTTCAATGCCCCGCAATTGATCTAGAGACTTGGCCTCAAGAGCTTGAGCAGCCAAATGTTCCAGACTGCGCAGGGTCAGATCCCCTGTTTCAGTGGGGCGTTGCCTGAGCTGTCTCATCAGCAGCACCCGGCTATTGAGCAGCTTGGCTCGCACCATCTGGGCTGCTGTTTGCAATCGCCATTCTTCAGGGAGCGCTTGTTGCAAATGAGCTAAGCGGCGGTAGCCCCTTGCAATGGGAATAAGGCGACCGTAGCAGTAGCCCAGCCGCGAGAGATAGGCAATAGGAATATTCCGCCTCAGGCACGCTCTCACTACGTCTGTGGTGACCTGGGATCGGCCAAAGATAAAAACCTGTTCCAGCAAGGGTAGAGGCACCTCCTGCAAGAGCGACTCGCCCAAATAGACCATTACGAACTCTTGCTTAAGGCTAAGCCTACACCCCTGCTGAGAGACATATAAAGTTCGCATTATTCGTTAAAGTTCGCATTATTCGTCATGACGACGCAGATCTTCAGCGCCTCGCCTCTGCTCTATGGCATTGCCGGGTTTAGAGCGGCCACGCTCCGGTAAAATCTCAACATCAATTTCAGGACTTGACAAGAAATCCATCACGATCTCGGCCAGACTGCCCGAAAAGAAGCTGGCAATCATGACAAGAACGGTATTGGTAATCACAGCTGCCAATCCCAAGGGAGCAATTAGCAGGATGGCCAGCGTGATCGAGCCGTTGACCACAGCTGTAACAAGGTTTCTAAGAACTTTGGCATTGATCCTCTTTTTGGACATTTTATTCCTCCAGAGATTCTCCAAGATCTCTACTTCAAGGGCCAGATTATTCCAAAATCATCAGCATTTTTCCTGAGCTGTTCAAGATAACTTTTCCTAGGATTCACCGTTGCCCCAAAAACGGTAACCACCTGATAGTCATCCAAATCTGCAATCCAGACAGGGGACGGCGTGCCTGTGTCGCCGCAGAGAAACTTGTCGTATTTTCCTGGCGCTATCTTGCCTACCTTGTGCAAAACAGCCAAAGCATAGGGCTTACTAAACTCTTCTGGGCCGCTGCAGACTACAATCCTGCAATGGGCATCCACAGCTTCAGGACACTTTTCTTTTTCTTTGCTGACCTGACCAAAGCTCTTGGGATTGCTGGGATCAATGGCCTGCCCAGTCAAAACCTGGAGTGCTTCAAAAAAGCCCCGCAGCCGCTTCTGAAAGAGTTTCTGGAATTCCTCTACCGACTCTGGCAGATTCCAAAATGAATCTTCGGAGTTGGGAATGAGGGTGGATCCGCGCCACCAAGGAGCTCTACCGCGGTCTTGGCGAGAGTAGCAGGGCCTTCTTGCCCCCTGGCCAATACCTCCCAGGTGAAACAGCATCCAGGTCAGATTCCGAAAGAGCTTTTGCACCGCTTCCTGCTTCTCCTTTGAAGCATGGTTGTGGCACTCCTCAGAAAGGCTGAGAATGAGGATCCCTTCTTGCTGTCCAGCTTGGTTGGGTTCCGGCTCTGGTTGAGTTACTCGCCCCTTCAAAAGATCCACATGGATCCAGCCATGTTTTTGCTGGGGAGTGATGGCCCCAAAAAGTTGCCCCTCCCATTCCTGCACCTGCTTCACGGGCAAAACACCCAGGGCAAAGGTTCGAAACCAGTAGCGCAGCATGTTCTTAAAGGCTACCGGTCGGACTTCGGCAATTGATTTGTTGTCATACCGGTTCTTATCAGATCTCCAGTTGACCACTTGCCGCCCGTGGATCAACTGACCCTCCAGCTCAAAAGGCAGCCGCAAGAATTCTCCCTTATATTGAGATAGAGTTTTGCCAGTTTGAATCAGCCGACCGTAGCCGGTATTGACTTGGGATCCCACTCCTTGCTCCAGCCCGCGGATGAGCCATTCTTTCACTTGGGCTAACATCTCGTCGGTGCAGCCTGGGCCTTTGCGGATCCCGATTAAAAACGTGGCCTGTTTGAGAGAGAAAAAGACATTGGGATTTGCTTTATATTCCAAGCTGTTGCCATTCCATCTCCAAACGTTATTGGCAATATCAACAGCTAGACCTCCTGTTTTGGAATTATCAGGATCCCCTTGTTTTTGAGTCTTGGTCGGCACAGGGTAGGCATCCAAAAAGATCACCTTGCCAGCACTATCTTTATCCTCAGCTTCCAGGTGCCCAAGCCAGGGTGCCACTGCTTTATCCGCCTCTTTCCAAGACAGATTGCGCTTCCGCATCAACTCTCGAATAGCCTGGGTGCGGGCTACCCCCCGCAAGGTGGAGCTGGGAATGTAGGGGATCCCCAAGTGATCAAAAGCGGGCAGCAGCATGCTTTCCGGGCCTTTGGCTCCACCCACCCGAATTCGCCAGGGACAGGTGACCTGAAAAGTGTTTTCTTCTCCGGCAATGCGTTTGATGCGAGCATTTAGAACTTGCAGGCGCGCTCCGTAGTTTGCCTTTGCTTCTACTTGGTGCACCAGATCGACTTTGGTTCCGTCTTTGAAAGGAGTTGCTGGAGCTCTCATCCAGCGCAGATATTCAATAAAGCTCGCCGTCGGATCTGGGTTGGGACTGGGATCCGAGGGATGTCCTAACCAGGGAGAAGGTTGGGAATGGTTGCCGCCCCCTCCACCACCACTCCCCCCTCTCTGATTGGGGGGATGGCCTCCTCCTCGACTTCCTGAACTTGGCAGACGGCTGGGATCCCGCTGCTGGGGCGAGCCTCCGGGACGGGGAAGGGGTTGTGGAGCGTTGGCAGGACGATTGCTAGGCATTTGATCTTCTCCTAAAGCTGGAAAGCAGTATTAGGAATTGCGAAGCGTTTCCCGAAATTCGCGCAACATAGCGCTGGTGCCAATTTCTAAGGCGCGTCGAATAAGTTGAGGTACAAGACTGGAGATGTCGAAGTCTGGAAAAAGCCGGCTGCAGCTCGATTCTACGTAGTCTTCTCCCTGCAGAATAAATATCCGCAAACTTCGCTCACCCAAGAGCCAAACTTCCGGCACGCCAATAGCTTTATAGGCATCGATAAAGGTCCGGGAAGTAACGTCGGACTCAATGGCCAGATCAGGCGGAGGCAACAGATCGACATCGATCCTTCCCTCACACCCTCGCACCTGCTCTAGGTGATGGACATAAAAGCAGGTGTCAGGCTCCACCCCAGCACTGCCAGACTTTTTAAGGGTTGTTGAGCCAAAGTCTTCCCAGTCTCTCCCTTGAGAATCGAGAATGGCTGAGACAATGTATCCGGCAATGCGGTGAGGGCGCTCGTGTTTGGATAAGGGAGACATAATCTCTAAAGTGCCGTTGTAATAGGCAACGCGAGTGTTGCGGTCTTCCCCTAACTCCTCCAAAATGCTCTCAAAGTCTTGCCAAGTCAGCGAATGGATAACCACTTGGCTTCCTTCATACAGGGAAATAGACTGGATTGGAATGGCTACGCTCATTATTCCCCCCCGCTAACGTCATGGTAAATGGCTGTAGCCCAGAAGCTGAATTCTTGTGCCAAAGCAAGTCCCAGCCCTGTTAAGCCCAGGTACTCTTCAACTCCCAACCCCATGAGACGATCCAGGCCGTTGGATTTGGCAATTTCGTTTTGACCGGAGATCTTTTCTAGGCAATCGAAAAACTCCTTGACCACCTCTTTTTTGCCCTCTTGGCTAAGGGCGTCTTCTTCGGCCTTGAGGCGCAGCAGGCCCCAAGTAGAAAGATAGGTGTAGAGCTCCACAGCCTGGTTTTTTTGCTCTTTTAGCCTTTCTGGATCCCTGGTTTGCGCTCTGAGCTGGCACAGGGATTCGTAAACGGGCTTGGCCAATGTACGCGGGTCAAAGCTATTCATAAAACCTCCCTCCTAGGTTGAGATCTAGTTCAAAGACAGCTCCACAAAGCCTCGGCCCAAGCTTTCCTGGCCGCCAATCTGCATAATCTGGTTGGATTGCAGCAGATCTCGAAACTCTTTCATTGCCTCTTCAGAACTGCCATTTGCTTGGGCGGTAACCCCCCAGGTAAAGTACATCAAGCTGTCAGGAGGAATGGCCTCTTCATAGCGGAAGCCTCCTTCCACAACCTTGTGCTCGCTAAGCTTGACTTTCACCTGCCGCCACAGGCTCATTTGAATGAGGGTGGCACAGTGCTGATCTGGTAAAACAATCACGCGACTGATATTAGGATCTTTGGTGTAGCTCTTCCATTCCGACCATTGTCGAAGACTCTCTTTGAGAATGGCATCTTTGAGGTAGATAGGCTGGTTTGTTCCCAAGTTGGTGCTATAGGGATCCGGCACTGGCAGACTCTGGCCTGTTAGCCGCAGCCAGCGCTTGAGCAGAAGCGGGCAGCTTATCCACACCACCCCGTGGCTGAGGGAGGGCACCGGGATCCAAAGCAAGGAGCCATCTCCAATCCAAATGGATCCCTGGGTCAGCTGATCCCCCTCCCCAATTTCGTTGCCAAAGAGCTCAAATTTTTTGTCTTTATCGGCCACGCTGGCCCGCAACCTGCCCCGAATGGTGCTGGAAGGGATGTAGGGCAAATGGGTGTGGGATTCGCGGGCAATCCCCAAGAGGTTCCCTTCTTGGGTGGTGCCGCCAGTGTGCAGAGGGGTCAACAAGGTGAGATAGACTACGTGAAAAGCCATAGGAAAACACTCCTTCATCAACTTTGAAACAGAACTTCAAACACCTACGGTCAGTCGACCCAACGGAGCCAAAGCAATTCGCTGTAGCCCAAAAGCCGCCAGCGGTGGAAGACGTTGAGCCGGCCATCTTCCAGCTCCGGCTCTTCTTGGTTGAGGGGGGCCGGCTGCTCCAGGTAGTAGATACTGCCAGGGGGCGCGGCAAAAACTTGGGGGGCGGGCAGGCTCATCTGCCGCTGCTCTGGGGGGCGATCCACCCGCAGGCGTCCACTGATGGCAACGGGCTTGCCGGTGGCCACGCTCACCAGGGGGCCGGTGAGGGAGTGAGCAGGATGGGGAGTGGCCAATCGCCATTCCCACGGCCAGGCACGGCATAGGGAACGCCCGTCCACCTTTTTGATGAACACACCTGGGGTCGCTAAGTAGGCCAAAGCGCGTCGGGCTTGGCAAAAGGCGGCCTGAGAAAGGTCCTGCAACTGCTGCCACTGCGCCTGCAACTTCGGACAAGGGGCTAGCAAGGCACCGTGGCCTTCTCCCCCCAGCCGCACAACCACTTCTTGCTGCAGGGGCAAGGGATCCCAGGCTTCGCCATCTGGATCCCAGCACTCGATGGAAAGGGCCAAACTCCAGCCCGGCTGAAGACGGATACAGGTCTCCACAAAGTAGCCATCGGCTTCTCGCACTTGCCGCTTGCTCACCTGCAGGGTGTTGTGGGGCCGCACTTCACACTTCAGCGGTGGCTTGACGGCCTGGCTGAGATCCCAGCCTTTGCCTTCCAGCGCCTTTTGCACCACCTCGAAGGGCAGGTAGCCTCCTGTTTTTTTCTTCTTGCTGCTCTGGCTGCGTTCGGGTTCCTCCTCTGCTGGCCTCAGGGACACCAACGGGGCTGGCCGGGTGGGATCCCAGTGGCAATGGAAGTAGGGATCCGTCTCGTCCAACCAAGGCACAGGGACAAGGGGGGATCCGTCTTCCAGGTGCAAAGGGGCAGGGAAATAGAGCCTTTCGTCATGGCAGAGAAAGGGGCCCCGCAGCCGCAGCGTCATCGGCTGGCCCAGGTAGGCTTGAACAGCCCCGGCCAAGGTGTGGCCACTGGGGGGAAAGCTGCTATTGGCCCAGGCCCGCTCTCCCGGGGCAAAGGGCTTAGCATCTCGAAACATCCACACATCCAAGGGTGATAGGGTAAACCAACTCATCGGCCGTTCCTCCCCAATTTCACGGTGCGGTTGCGCAGCACAAAAGCTGCCAACTTGAACCAGTTTTTGATCTCCAGATCCCACTCCTGGGGCTGGGCGGGTAGGCTGTGCTGCCAAAAATGCTGGATAAACTCCACAAGCTTGTTCTGGAAGTGCTCTTTCTGCTTCGATTCCTGTTTGAAGAGATCCCGGCGGCTGCAGAACAACCGGGCCCACTCGCGCACTGCCTCTAGGCTCGGAGCTGGGTGTTGCTCCCAAAGCTGGGCCGCTTGTTCAAACAAAGAGCTTTGATCCTGCTGCTGGCCCATGAGCTTCCAGTCAAAATCAAGGAGGTCTTTCCACTTGTCGAACGTGTCGAATTTGCAGGTGCTCACCAGTTGGTTGCCATTGGCAAACAGCACCCGCACCTGCACGCTGTCTTTGGGGCAGCCATGGGCATAGAGGTGGCCCTTGGCTTCTTCTTCCGCCTGCCAAAGGTTTTCCAGGGCAATGGCCAGAGGCACCGAGTGATGGGCAATCACCACGCCGAAGCTGATGGTGGCTGCGGATCCCAGGGTAAAGAGGGGGCGCCGGCTCAAACCTTCGGGAGGCCGCCCTTTTTTCCACTGCCAGTAGTCCCCCAGGTTCTCAAACTCCCGCCAGTCATCCTCTCCCCCCCGGAAACACTGGCGAATATCCCACAGCCAGCCATCCCACTCCCAGAGGTTGGTGTAGGCCAAAACGTCGTCCCCACCGGCGTAGATGAGCTTGCCTGCATAGCGTTGCTCTGTTAGGTAGGGCACCAACTGGCCGGAAAAATCCAGCAGGGCGCGGCTTAGGGCGCTGTGGGTGGCAGGCCCCATGCGCTTGCGGCTGTTTTTGACAAACTTCTGAAAAGCGTCTTTGACTTGCTCCAGCTCCTCCTTGTCCTTGCCAAAAACCTCGCCAATGGCTTCCGTTTGCCCGTTGGCCAGCCGCTGTAGGGGTTGAGGCAGATAGTCGTAGTAGGATTTCATCTTCTCGCCCCTGAGCCATTTGCCCATGTCGTCCCCATCCCCGGCAGCCAGCATGTACCAACTGGCGGGGTTAACGCTGGGGTAGTAGCGGCCTAGAAGCGTCTCGATGTCCTGCCGGTAGCTTCTTTGCGTTTCCTCGTCCAGCTCCAGGTCTTCCACCAGCCAACCGGCATTGAGCAGACGGGGATGGTAGCGCAGGTTCTGCCGGTCGGCCCACGGGATCCCCCATTTGCCCCGCATTTCCCGCAGCACCCCTCTGACCTCCGGGTAGCGGGCCTCCACTGCCTGACAGGCCTGCTCGAAGTGCTCTCGTTCCCGTCGCCCTTGGGTTTTGAGGTAGCCGGCTACGCCAGCGGTGAGATCCGGGTAGGAAGCGGCAATCTGGTCTTCATCCAGCTCGCGGAAGAGCTCCGGCAGCACTTTGTACAAGCCCCGCTTGAGGGTTTCGGTGGCATTGAGCTGTTCCCGGCCATCGAAGAGCCCGGCCTGCCGTTGCCAAAGCCGCCGACTCTCCCCTTCTGTTATCCACCCCTGCCGCGGTGAGGGATGCACCACCGGCCCCAAGCCCGAAACGGTGCTGCGCGGCCCAAACGCAACGGGGAGCTGCCAATCGCGGGCCTGCTTACAAGCGGCTTGTAGCCGCCGACTTTGCTCCACTGCGGCTGCCCACCAAGATCCCACGTTGAGTCCGGCCTTGTATTGGCGGCGCTGTTGTCTTTGGGGATCCCAGAAGCTAACTCGCAAGAACTCCAGCTCCTCATCAGCAAAGAGCTTTTGCTTGGCCTCTAGGTGATAGGTGCGGTTTTGGGCACTGACCCAGGGATCCGCATCAATGGAAACATGAGGGGGTCTAAGGATGCCGGTATCCTTGAGAGAGTGAGCCGGGGATCCCAAGGGCACGGCTGCCCAGTAGTGCTGCCACTGGTGCTCTAGCCACCCTCCCCAGGAGGGATCCTCTGGGTGCAACTGCCTCAGCCAGCGGCGATCCGCCTGCAGGTGATCCAGCACCCTCTGGGCCAACTGCTTCCATTCTTCCTTGAGGGTCTGCTGCGCCATCTGCATGGCCGCTTGCACCCGGTCTTCCGGCAACAGCAGCAGGAGCACGTTGGGAAAACCGGCGGTGAGCAGGGCGTCAGGCGAAGGCTGAGGGATCCATTCTTCAAATTCGGGGTACTTCTCCCGCAGCCAGTAGTCGATTAATGGCTGGCCATAGAGGCTGGGGTAGAGTAGGCAGTCGGGACCGTATTTTTCAGCTAGTCGCCAACTTATGCGAGCAGAAAGGTAGTGCAGCAGCCAGGAGCCAGCCCAGAAGTCTCGCATTTTGCGGCTGGCTTTGATCAGCTCCTGGATGGGGTTGAAGGTAAAGCTCACCAAGAAGGGACGCGCGAACTTGGGCTCGTCGTAGCCGGCCAAACATCCGGCCAAGGCTGCGGTGACGCTGGCGTGGCTCCACAGGGATCCGTCTGGAAGCCGGGTTTCTGCCGGCAATAGCAGCAAGCTCTCATCCCCAAACTCCTGACAAATGGCCTGGGGAAAGCACCGCCAAAACCACCAAAACACTTTTTGGGGATCCTCCTCTTGCCAAACCCAATCGGGGATGGCGCTCTCCTCCCGTTCCATCAGGTAGTCTGCACGGGAGCGGGCATCCTTGAGGGCTTGGTGTTGGTCATCGGCCAATTGCCAAAAGCGCTTGCGCCCGGAGAGCAGATGGCTCATCTCCAGTCCAGAGCCTAACCCCTGGCCGCGATCCTCAACCTGGTAGTCGATGGCTACAGGCAAATGGCCAATGGCAGCCCGGTCGCTGGCCGAGGCGATGAGATCGGCATCGCCTATGGGAGAGGATCCCTCGGCTTTGGGAGAAGACCATCCCTGCATCGCTGCCAGTTTGGCCCACGGCCCTTCCTTGGAGCGGCCAGTCCTGTCGTGTAGGGCTTTGAGGGCGGGATCATGTAACAGACCCCAGAGCTTAGCTTGCCAGTAGTAAGACATGGTGTTTTCGCTGGAGAAACAGAACAGTTAGGAACTCCTCGAACAAGGAACAAAACCCCGGTAGCCACCCGATGTCGTGGCTACAGAAGCTACAAAACAAAATCGATCTGATCCCGGCCAGCCCTCAGTTTTCTTCAGTATTTCTCAATAGCCGTTGTTTGACCAAAAACCCAGAACCTGAGGGCGAACCGATGTCTTTAGCCTACGGAGAAGTGGAAAGATCCCCTTCCAACTTCCCTTCTGCCCAGGTCAATTTGGGAAACAGCTCTTCCAGGCCAGGCAGCAGGTCTTGCAAAACAAAGCTTTCTAGAGCTTCGCTGTTCAAAGGGTTTGGATTCATCTGCACATGGGCAACATCGTTGCGGTACTGGCTGAGGCGAGACCAGAGGTTGGCAAGTTTCTGCACATCGGGAACATGGGCAGCAATGTCAGGAGGCGCCTGGGGCTGGTCTTCCCGTGGAATGAGGGATCCCAGTTGGTGTTCGATCTCCTGCCGCGCTTCCCGCTGGCGGTAGTTGGGCAGCCCCTCACACAAGCAGAGGGCCGAGATCACCCACTCCCGAGCTAAGAGAATTGCCTGCGTGGTGAAGCGTTTCTCCACATACCAGCGCAGCAGTTGAAATTGCTTTTGAACTTGAGCCTTGGCATCCGTAGCTCTGTCTGCTGGCAAAGCCAGTTGGCTGTAGCTGTCTTGAATGCTTTGCAACAGCAAGCCAAAGGGCTTGGCAAATTGGCCCACCTCTTCTGCCAACTCCTGGGTGGAGTGCCTTTGCAACCTAAGCAAGTCATCCTCCAAAAGGCTGACCGGTCTTACCAGCTCCAGGGAACGAGAGATATTGCGGATGGCTTGGCCAAAGTTCTGCAGCCGAGTAGGTCTGGGATCCCCTTTGCCAGACTTTTGTCGGCGGTAAAAGTCCCGTTGAACCGTATCCAAAAGTTGACCCAACTCCAGCGCCGAGCCGGTGCTGATGAATTTGTCGGTAGCCGTCAGCCAATCCAAAAGACGAAGGGCGGGGGTGAGATCGATAATGGGGGTTTCCGCTTGGCCAGAGCGGTACAGACCATAGTAGAGACCCTGAATCTCTACATTTTTGGCCTTGCGCAAAAGGGCAGCTCCCAAGAGCACCAGCACGGGGATGGAGCGAAAGGCGTGGGTGATATCGAAAACCAGCCGCGTATGGGGCTCGATGCTATCGACCAGCACGTCGAAGATCTGCCAGGTCTCTGCCTCGGTTTTCCCTTCAGGAATGGCCTTGGCAATTTTCTCCACGTGGGGGGGTAGGCAGTCCTGTAGATGCTTCCAATGGGTGTCATGTGCTTCTTGGGTTAGCAGCACAATCACCCTCTCGATGTCAAAGAGCTGACAGAGGGCTTTGGCAACATAACGGGTTCTATCGGCTTTCCGCTCCCCAAAAACATACACCGTCTCGCTGTAGGGGCTGGTGCCTAGAGTGGTCAAAAGGGTATTAGCCATAGGGATCCTCTCGATGACGGCTTTCAAGCATTGAAGCACGGGCATCTTCAAGCTACTGCAGCTTGGAAGCCCCCCCTTCTCAAGTTGCCTGGAGAGGGTTCTGGGTTGAATGTTGCCCTATCCTCTCCCGAAAAGTGGCATCCTCTGCTCAGCCGGTGCCAGAAAGATGGGGATCTCTACCCCCAAAATTGAGTGGAGCCATCTTGCCGCTGGATTTGGATCCCTGCTCGACAACTGTTTCAAAACGGTGAAGGTGGGGGATGTCAGAGCTAGCCTAGACAGAGATTCGGCCATCCTAAACAACGGGGATCCTGTGATGCTATCGACTCCAGAGTTGTCCATTTCAGGTCAAAAGCTAACTCCCGAACAGTTTCTGGCCTTGCCGGAGGGGGATATTGTCTATGAGCTAGTCGATGGGCGGGCCGTCTCCAAAAACGAACCCATGTCGCCAAAACGCTTCCATGCTCGTCTCCAACCGGTGTTGTGGCAAATTTTGGAGGACTGGTGCTCTAGCCCTGAGTGTCCTAAGCCTGGGTCAGCACATACTGAGTGGGCAGTTGTTTTAACACGAAAGGCAGAGCCCTGGATCCCGATTCCCGACCTCACCTACATCTCCAACGAGCGATTGCCAGTTGAGGCCATGACCGATGAACCTTGTTTTGCCATTCCCGAGTTGGTGATCGAGATCCTTTCTCCTGGCCAGAGTTTTGGAGCCATAGCTCAGAAGGCAACCGATTATCTAGAAGCTGGGATCCCCAGGGTTTGGGTGGTGGATCCCCAAGCCAAGAGCATCACCGTCTTCTATCCCGATGCCCCGCCGCGCACCTTTACGGGATCCCAAGCCATTCAAGATGATTTCCTGCCGGGTCTAAAGGTGATCCCTCAAGATGTATTCGCTCAAGCCCGGATCCCTTAGGAGGTACCTAGCGAGCCCACGATAATCAGAGTTAGTTCCAGAAAGAGAGCATCCGGCAGACTCCACGGTCATGGACACGATGTCCACGGTCACGGAATGATTTTCCTCTGATTGCCGTAAGGCGTCTTGCTTTCCCTCTGCAGGTTTTGCATCCGAACTCGAGGCAGAGATGGGATCAGATGACTTGGCCGTCGGATGTTATTCTCCCCTTGAGTTTACCGGCCCGCTCTTCGGCCTCCTCCATAACCCTGTCCAGCTGCTCCAGCACCTCGCCCGGATGCTTTTCCAGCACCCGCAGGGAGAGGGCCATCCGTCCCTTGGCCTCATCCACATCGATGACAACAGCTTTGATGCGTTGGCCTGGTTTGAACAAATCCGGTAGCGAGGCTACAAAACTTTGGCTGACCTGCTTGATGTGCAACAGCCCGGTTACCCCTTCTTCCAAGTCCACAAACACACCGAAGGGTTTTAGTCCGCTGACTTTGCCTTCCACCACTTGGCCACTGGTGTAGCGGCTCAGGTTCTCGGACTTTACAGCCGCCCTTTGGGAGAGCACCAGCTTGTTGGCTTCTGGGTTCACCTCGATAAAGCTTGCTGTCAAGGATTGCCCCACCAACTCCTCCAGACTTTCCCGTTGGCTGAGGTGGGAGCGGGGAATGAAGCCGCGCAGCCCCTGCACATCCACCACCACCCCCCCTTTGTTGGTGGCGATCACTGGAACGGTTACCGTCTGGCCGTTGGCTTGCTTCTGGGCCAGCTCTTCCCAAAGCCGCTTCAGCCTCAGCCGCCGCGCCGAGAGCACAATTTGTCCTTCTGCATCTTCCCGCAGGATGAGAAACTCGGCTTCTGTCTTTAAAGGAAAGAGCGCACTCAAATCTTCCCCTGGGCGGATCCCTGCTTCCTTGAGGGGCAAAAAGGCCGGGGATTTGCCGCCAATATCCACCAGAGCGCCATCGTTCTGATGTTGGAAGATGCGGCCTTGCACCACCTGCCCCGGTTGGAAGCTGAGGTTTTGCTTGTCTAAAGCCTGGGCAAAATCTTCCGCGGAAAACGTATCGGCAGCCTGAGAGCGAGAAGAGCGAACGGTCATGGAAGGGCTCAATTCAAAAAGCAGTGGGTTTCAGGATAACCCAAAACTTGCCAGGGATCCCAGCTCCAGCCTCTGGCCTAGATGTAGTACATGAGCCGAGCCTGTTGCTGTTGTGCCTGCCGGTCGCAGAGGTCTTGTAGGGTGGTCTTCTGGAGAATGGCTACCGCCGCAGCTTGGGCATCTTGCCAGGCCTTCAGGAGCACTTCCCGCTCTGGGGTGAGATCGCCCGAGGGCAAGTCGCGGGAGCGGGTGAGATCTTCCCCCTCGATGGCCTGAATAATGTCCCACAGCGAGATCTGCCAGGGCGCTCGGGCCAGGAAGTAGCCTCCCTTGGATCCCCGTTGGCTGCGCACCAACCCCTGTCTGCGCAAGGTGGCCAGCAATTGCTCCAAGTAGCGGTCGGGTATGGACTGATGAGCCGCAATTTCTTTAATCCGCAGCACCTGGCCATCGCTGTAGTGCTGGGCCAATTCCAGAAGGGCCAGGAGAGCATATTCACTTTTGTAAGACAGTTCCAAGATATCCATCCTTGTGGAGGGCTTAGGTCTATGATACTCCGGTTTTTCACTGGGGTTTAGCGGGATCCCGCCCTGAGCTGGCAATGGGATCCAGCCTGTAAGGTGGAATAGGCCCCTTTGGGAATGGTTTATGGCGAGTGTCAGCACCCGGTCTGGTTCAGCACGGATCCCAGCGGAGCGATTACAAACCTTGCACCAACAGATTGGCAAGCTGATTGCCAATATCGAATCCGTGTTTCAGGGCAAATCGCAGGTGGTGCAGGCGGTGGTCACGGCCTTGGTTGCGGAAGGTCATGTTTTGCTTGAAGATGTGCCCGGTGTAGGCAAGACCACTTTGGCGCGGGCCATCGCCCACAGTTTGGGAGCCAAGTTTCAGCGGATTCAATTTACCAGCGACCTATTGCCGACAGATATCCTTGGCCTCACCCTTTTCAACAAAGAAAAAGGGGATTTTGAATTTCGTCCCGGCCCCATTTTTGCCCACGTGGTCTTGGCGGATGAAATCAACCGCACCTCGCCCCGCACCCAGAGTGCTCTGCTCGAGGCAATGGCGGAAAAGCAGGTTTCGCTGGACGATCGCACCTACCCGCTGCCCAGCCCATTTATGGTGTTGGCCACCCAAAATCCTTTGGAGTACCACGGCACCTATCCCCTCCCAGAAAGCCAGTTGGATCGGTTTTTGGTGCGGCTGTCGATTGGCTACCCCAGCCCTGAGGTAGAGCGAGCCTTGCTGTTGCAACGGCAACAGGCCGAGCCGGTGGATGATCTGCAGCCGGTTCTCTCCCTGATGGAGTTGCGGGAGATTCAGTCGGCGGTGGATCAGGTGTATTTGGATGGATCCCTGGCGGACTATCTTCTGCAGGTGGTGCAGGCCACTCGCGTGTCCAAGCTGCTGCGGGCGGGGGTATCCACCCGTGGAGCCCTGGCCTTGGCGCGGGCAGCACGGGCTCAGGCGCTGGTGAAGGGGCGCAGCTTTTGTCTACCAGAAGATCTGCAAGCACTGTTCGTGCCGGTACTGACCCATCGGGTTTCTCTGGCCGGGTCGGGAGAGATGGCCGGCAACCGACGGCAAGAGGCTGAGGCGGTGATTCGGGATATTGTCTCCACAATTGAGCCGCCTGTTTGAGGGATCCGTAGCAGCAATGGTTGACTACAGCAGTGAGTCGGGTCGGATCCGGGGATCCACCCACATCAGGAGCAAATCGGCCAACAAATTGCCCAGAATGAGCATCACGGCCCCCAGCAGAAGCCCCGCCATCACCACATTGATGTCGAAACTTTGAACAGCCTCCAAGAGCAGCTTGCCCAGCCCCGGCCAATTGAAGAAAAACTCGGCAATAAAAGAGCCGCTGAGCAGATTGGCAAACTCAAAGCCCAAGATCGTGATCAAGGGGTTGACGGCGTTGCGCAGCGCGTGCAACCAGATCACCCGCCACTCTGGGATCCCACGGGACCGCGCCGCCTGGATGTATTCCTGCCGCAGCACATCCAAGAAATTGCCGCGCGTAATCCGCTGCAGCCCGGCAAAGCTGGTGATGCTCAGGGCCAGCGTGGGCAGGAGCAGGTGGCGGCCCAGATCCAGCAACTTTTCCCCCAAACTAAGCTCGGCAAAATAAACACTGGTCATCCCCCCTACCGGCAGCCAGCTCACGTTTTGGGCCACAATTAGCAGCAAAATGGCCAGCACGAAGCTGGGCATGGCCTGGCCCAGGTAGCTGAGCAACTGCAACGCCCGATCCAGGGGGGTGTTCTGCCGCAGCGCCCCCAGGATCCCTAGGGGAATGGCGACCAGCCAAGTCAGCACCACAGAGGACACCGCCAACAGCAAGGTAGCGCCGGCGCGGGAGAGGATGAGCTGTGCTACCGGCACGCGATAGGTGTAGCTCACCCCGAAATCCCCTTGCAGCAGGTTGCCCAGCCAGGTCAAGTACTGCCAAACCAAGGGCTTATCCAACCCCAGCCGCGCTTCCTCTTGGGCAATAAACTCCTGGCTGACACTGGGATCCGCCCGCAAGGGATCCAAAAAATCTCCGGGGGCCAGCTGCAAGAGCAAAAAGCTGAGCACCGTGATCAACAGCAGCACCGGCACCGCTTGGGTCAGCCGCTGCAAAACCAAGGCCAGCGGCGGCCAAAGGCCAAAAGCGCGGGAACGGGAAGGCGGAGAAGAGGTTACAGCCACAGATGCAGATGGATATTCGGATATGCTCTTTGAGTTGGATTCTTGTCAAACTATGCTGACATCCTTGCGGCCAGATTTCCAGTGTGGGATCCCTGCTGAAGTTTGCCCAGTCGAGCGGCTCTCTTGCAGGGGAATTGAGGGCTCAGGCAGTCCGGCAGACAGAAGCTGAGGCGGTACACTAGTCAGAAGCTTTTTTCATCGAGTCCCGTTGGGAAGACCTCTTGCGAAACCTGTTTCTTACCGGCGCTAGCGGCTGCCTGGGGCACTATGTGTTGGAGCGCCTGGCCCAGCAAAGGGATCCCGATTTTCCTGAGCGGCCCGCCTACCACCTGTACGTTCTCATCCGCGAGACCAGCCGCCTGCGGCTGCCCCTAGAACGGCTGCCCGCCCCTATCACCCTAGTACCCGGCGATCTCCTGCGCATCCGGGAACACGCCGCTCTGCTGCGCCAGATGGATGGGCTGATCCACATGGCAGCGGCTTGGGGGGATCCCGCCCTGGCTTGGGCCGTGAATGTTACCCACACCCTGGAGCTCTTTCAGTTGTTGGATCCGGAGCGCTGTCAGCAGGTGATCTACTTTTCCACGGCCAGCCTTTTGAACCAGGACCTGGAGCCTTTGGCCATTGCCGGACGGGCCGGCACCGACTACATCCGCAGCAAGTACGAGATGCTGCTGCGGCGGCAGGAAAGCGGCTTCTGGCCGGAGCACCTGCTCACCCTTTATCCCACCCTGCTCTTTGGCGGCAGCCCCCACCACCCCTACTCCCACATCACTGCCGGCCTCAAGGACGTTCTCCGCTGGCTGGATCTGATCCGCTTTTTGCGGGTGGATGCCAGCTTCCACTTTATCCACGCTGCCGATGTGGCCGAGATGGTGGCCTATTGGGTGGCCCATCTGCCTGGTGGCGGCGATTGGGTGTTGGGCAATCCCCCCCTCTCCTGGGATGAATGTGTGGAACAGATGTGTGCTTATTTCAAAAAACGGATCTATTTCCGAGTGCCTCTGCCCCCGGCTCTCGTTCGCGGCTTGGCCTTTCTATTTCGGGTGCGGCTTTCAGCCTGGGATGAGTTCTGTCTGCGCCAGCGCCATTTTGTTTACCCGGCCATTTCCCCAGAAACCCTGGGTTTGCGCTGCCACTTCCCCACCGTGGCCTCTCTTTTGGATACCTACCTCTAGACCACCTTTGAGTAACAGTAGAACTGGACGCTGCTTCCTTTCCCTCTGGGACGGGGGGATGAGAGCCGAGGACCCAAGGGATCCCACTCGCCTCCGACAGGGATCAGCCGGTGGGGGCCACCGTTTCTCTGATGGCCAAGGCCTGGAGCTGGGCGGCAATGCGCTCGCGGTTGAGGTTTTGCCCAATCAGCACCAGTCGGGTCAAGCGCGGCTCCTGGGGTCGCCAGGGGCGGTCGTAGTAGGTTTCAAATCGGGATCCCACCCCCTGCAGCACCAGGCGCATCGGCTTGTAGGGGACGGCCACAAACCCTTTTATCCGGTAAAGACATTCCTCTTGGGCCAACTGGCGTAGCTGAGCCACCAGGGATCCCGGCTCATAACCTCCCTCCAAGCTGAGGTAGAAAGACTCAAAAGCTTCGTGCTCATGCTCCTCCCCGTGATCGTGGTGGCTGGGGCGGCGCTCGAGCTGGTCTTCCACCGCTGCATTAAAGCCCAAGAGCACTTCTGGGGGAACCTGCCCCCGCTCACAAGGGAGGATTTGAACCTCAGGGCGCAAGTGGTGCCGCAGCCAGCTTTCCACCCGAGCTTGCTCCTCTTGGGTAATCTGATCCACCTTGGTGAGCACCACCAAATCGGCACAACTCAACTGATCCTCAAACAATTCCTCAAGCGGAGTCTCATGGTCCAAACTTTCGTCAGCCTGCCGCTGCGCCTCCAGGGCCGCCGGATCCCCCACCAGTTGCCCGGAGGCCAGAGCCTGACCATCCACCACCGTAATCACCGCATCCACCGTGGCGCCTGTACGAATGGTGGGCCAGCGGAAAGCCTGCACGAGCGGCTTGGGCAAGGCCAGTCCTGAGGTTTCAATCAAAATGCAGTCTAGCTCCGCCCGCCGCTGCAACAGAGCTTCCATGGTGGGCAAAAACTCCTCCTGCACCGTGCAGCAGAGACAGCCGTTGGCCAGCTCCAGAATGGGGATGGATCCCTCCCCCTCACACAGTTGGCAATCCCGCAGCAACTCGCCGTCGATGCCCACTTCGCCAAACTCGTTAACCAACACGGCAATGCGGCGGCCCTGGTTGTTGAGCAAAAGGTGACGGATCACCGTGGTCTTGCCGGATCCCAGAAATCCGGTGATGACGGTAACAGGGATCTTGTGCATCTGCTCTGATGACTCGGTGCTCTTCAGTTTCCACCCCAAACTTTCTTTCTGCCAATCCTTGAGGGGGGGATGCCCAAAAAAAGGCCCCCGGCAAGGGGGGCCAAAGGTACATTCCAGAGGGACTTATGCCCTTATCGGATCGGCTTCATCCGGTAAACCGGCTCGTTCTCGCGGCTGATCCCTTTCTCAAAGCCAGCAGCGGCAGCGCGAGCGCGACCGGCATGCCACAGGTGGCCGACAAAGAACAGGAAGCCGAAGATGAAGTTGTGAGCAGCCAACCAGGTGCGCGGGCTGGTGAAGTTCACCGTGTTGATTTCAGTAGCCACACCCCCCACCGAGTTCAGGGATCCCAGCGGCGCATGGGTCATGTACTCCACTGCACGGCGGGCTTGCCAGGGCTGAATGTCGTTTTTCAGCTTATCCAGATCCAACCCATTGGGGCCCAGCAGCGGCTCTTTCCAGGGAGCCCGCACATCCCAGAAGCGCATCGTCTCGCCGCCGAAGATGATCTCGCCCGTGGGGGAGCGCATCAGGTATTTACCCAGACCGGTGGGACCTTGGGCTTGGCCAATGTTCGCCCCCAGGCGCTGGTCGCGCACGATGAAGGTGAGAGCCTGAGCCTGAGATGCTTCTGGGCCAGTGGGGCCGTAGAACTCGCTCGGGTAAACGGTGTTGTTGAACCAAATGTAGCAAGTGGCAATGAAGCTCATCAGGGAAACCGCCGCCAAGCTGTAGGAGAGATAGGCCTCCCCAGACCAGATGAAGGCGCGGCGGGCCCAACCGAAGGGCTTGGTGAGGATGTGCCAGATCCCACCGGCAATGCAGATGATGCCAATGTAGATGTGGCCGCCGATCACATCCTCCATGTTGTCGACGCTGATGATCCAGCCTTCCCCACCAAAAGGAGATTTAAACAGGTAGCCGAAGATCACAGCGGGGTTCAAGGTGGGGTTGGTAATTACCCGCACATCGCCACCCCCTGGAGCCCAGGTGTCATAGACACCGCCAAACCACATGGCCTTGGCCACCAATAGGAAAGCCCCCAACCCCAACAGGATCAGGTGGATCCCCAGGATGGTGGTCATCTTGTTCTTGTCTTTCCAGTCGTAGCCGAAGAAGGGGAAAGACTGCTCCAGAGTTTCTGGGCCGCGAATGGCGTGATAAATGCCCCCCAACCCCAGCACGGCGCTGGAGATCAGGTGCAGCACCCCGATGACAAAGTAGGGGTAGGTGTCAATCACCTCGCCCCCCGGGCCAACCCCCCAGCCCAGAGTGGCCACGTGGGGCATCAGGATCAGGCCCTGCTCATACATAGGCCGATCCGGCGTGAAGTGAGCCACCTCAAACAGCAGCATCGCCCCCGCCCAGAAGACGATCAGGCCAGCGTGGGCCACATGGGCGCCCAAAAGCCGACCGGAGAGATTAATCAAGCGGGCATTCCCAGCCCACCAGGCAAATCCGCCTTGGGTGCGATCTTGCACCACTGCAGAACCAAATGTTGTCGAGGTCACAGAGACCAACCTCCAATGATAGTCAGGAACAAGAGACACCAAAAAAAGTTTAGTTAACGCGAGCGCCTGCCGTTGGGCTCCCTGTCCACTGGGATCCGCGGCAGGGGATCCCTTGGGCAAGCGCTCATCCTCACAGAGCAGATCTCTAGGGATCTACCGCAGCTAAAGTCGAGCGAGCTCAGTGGGTTTAGAGCGCATTGCCGCGGGGGAGGACTTCTTCAGGGAACTCAAAGCGCTCATGGGGCTGGTCCTGCGGCGCCATCCACGCCCGAATCCCCTCG
>NZ_JBSSCH010000018.1:0-46097 GCF_054059615.1 Thermostichus sp. OS-CIW-33 | reverse complement strand
GTCGGAAGCAGGAACCCGCCGAGACGACTGCGCAAGGAGCCATCCATGCGTAGCGTGGTAGGAATCTCCGGCCTTCAGGCCGGGGAGGATGTCAAAAGACCTCAGCTGCCCAACACTGTGCAGCTGACAAAAAATACAGTTCTCTTGGGAGAGGAGCCGAGGGTGGTGGCGTTGGCGGCGCGGAGCGCTTGGGAGCGGATCCACCGGTTGGGAAAGGGGCGGCAAATGCTAACGTCAGAGTAGGGATCTTTCCGCTGGGCAAGGGATCCCGTTACCCTGGTTTTTGGCTTTTTCCCCAAGATCTGGATGTTGAGAGCTGGAATTGTCGGCCTGCCCAACGTAGGCAAATCTACCTTGTTCAACGCCCTCTGTGAAAATGCCAAAGCCGAGGCGGCCAACTTTCCCTTCTGCACCATTGAGCCGAATGTGGGGCGGGTGGCGGTGCCCGACGAGCGCTTGCAGGTGCTGGCCAAGATCAGCGGTTCTGCCGAGATCATCCCCAGCCAAATCGAGTTTGTGGATATTGCCGGGCTGGTGGCTGGAGCCAGCAAGGGGGAGGGTCTGGGCAACCAGTTTCTCTCCCACATTCGCCAGGTGGACGCCGTGGTGCACGTGGTGCGCTGCTTCCAAGACGAGAACATTGTGCATGTGGCGGGTTCGGTGGATCCCTTGCGGGATATCGGGGTGATCAACTTGGAGCTAGCCTTGGCGGATTTGGCCCAGATCGAGCGGCGCATAGAGCGGGTGCGCAAGCAGGCCAAGTCCGACAAAACCGCCCAACTGGAGTTGCAGGCTCTGGAACAATTACAGGCTGCCTTGGACGAGGGCAAGCCGGCTCGCCTGGTACCCCTCAGCCCAGAAGAAGAGCAGTTGATCAAAGGGTTGGGGCTGCTCACCCGTAAAAAAGTCATCTACGCCGCCAATGTGGCGGAAACGGATCTGGCCAGCGGCAATGCCTGGGTGGAGCAGGTGCGGCAATTTGCCGAGGCGGAAGGGGCAGGTGTGGTGGTGGTCTCAGCCCAGGTGGAGGCGGAACTGGTGGAGCTGCCCCCCGACGAGCGACAGGCCTATCTGGATTCGTTAGGGGTAAAAGAGGGCGGGCTGAAATCTCTCATCCGAGCCACCTACGAGCTGTTGGGCTTGCGCACCTACTTTACCTCTGGCCCCAAAGAAACCCGCGCTTGGACGATTCCAGTCGGCGCCACAGCCCCTCAGGCAGCCGGGGTGATCCACTCCGATTTTGAGCGGGGCTTCATCCGGGCCGAGACGGTGGCCTATGCCGATCTGGTGGCGGCGGGATCCCTGAATGCCGCCAAAGAAAAGGGCCTGCTGCGCAGCGAAGGCAAAGACTACGTCGTCCAGGAAGGGGACGTGATGCACTTCCGCTTCAATGTCTAGTTCCCTATCCTCCTGCATCTCTCAGGCAAGCTGGGTTTTCTCAGAAACTGAAGACTTGCTCCCTGTCTTTAGGCAAAAAGACTTAACCCGCCCTGGACAAGGGATCCCAGCTTGGCGCCTTAGCTCCAGTTGGGTCTGAGAAGCAGCCCTTTCCTGAGAGAACTGTTGACGCTGTAACGAAACATCACAATAATTGGACTAGATAAACAAATGTTTTAGGGATGTATTGATGGATCTGCTGCAATACGGCCCGATGGCCTGGGTTTACATGGCAATCTTTGCCTCTATCATTTGGTGCATCTGGGGTCGTTCCGAAGACGACATCATGTTCTAGCCAGAGCGGGAGAGCTTCCTCTGTCGGCGGGGGCCATTCCTTGCGCTTGAGCCGGCAGGGGCAGCCTTTCACCAATCGTGGCTCTGTAAGGACGTTGTAAAAAATTTTGTAGAATCCTGTTGGGCTTGCGCCAGCCTTGGGATTGACGGCAATACCATCCTAGGCAGTGGGAGACTTTTCCCCCTGCTTTTGCAACACGGCAGCCTGCAGCGGTTATGGGTGTTACCAGCTTGATCTCCCGACGTCCTCTGCCTGGGGCAGAACAGACGCCAGAGGGCTACCGTCTTTCTTGGCGGGGCGTTGGGGTGATGGGGGTGCTCAACGTAACACCCGACAGCTTCAGCGATGGCGGCCAGTGGGGATCCCCAGAAGCAGCCGTGCAGGCAGCCGAGGCCATGGCGGCGGCAGGGGCCTTGATGGTGGATGTTGGCGGCGAGTCCACCCGCCCAGGGGCAGATCCGGTGCCGGTAGAAGTGGAATGCGACCGGGTTTTGCCGGTAATTCGAGCTTTGCAGGGATCCGGGATCCCCATCAGCGTCGATACGCGCAGAACGGAGGTGGCGGCTGCGGCTTTGGCTGCCGGGGCGCACATCATCAACGATGTCAGCGGGCTGCGGGATCCCCAAATGATACAGGTCTGTGCCGAAAAGGGGGTGCCGGCGGTGATCATGCACATGCGGGGAGAGCCGCGCACCATGCAGCAGCAGACCGACTATGCTGACCTGGAGGGGGAGGTTTTCGGTTTCCTCAGGGAACAGGCGGAGCGGGCTCTGGCGGCGGGCGTGCCCAGCGTTGTTTTGGATCCGGGCTTAGGCTTTGCCAAAACTGCTGAGCAGAATGTAACCCTGCTCAAAGCCCTACCGCGGCTGGTGGCCTACGGCTACCCAGTTTTGGTGGGGGCCTCCCGCAAAAGTTTTGTGGGCAAGCTTTCCGGCATTGCCGTGCCCAGCGAGCGAGACAGCGCCAGCGTGGCCGTCCACCTGTTTGCGGCCAGCCGGGGAGCTGCCCTGGTACGGGTTCATAACGTGCCAGCTCATGTTTCCGCCCTCGCCACTTGGGAAGCTCTGCACCATGATGCAGGGTAGGCTGGTGCTCCAGGGCCTTGTCTTTCATGCTTACCACGGCCACTGCCCGGAGGAAGCAGTTTTGGGCGGGCGCTTTGTGGTGGATGTGGAGATGCAGCTTTCCCTGGCCCAGATCCAGGATGACCTCTCTGGCACAGTGGACTATGCCCAAGTGTATGAGATGGTGCGGCAAGAGGTGACCGGCCAGCGCCGCCGCTTGATCGAGACCTTGGCAGACCAGATTGCAGAGCGGCTGTGGCAGAGCTATCCCCAGCTGGAGGCCCTAACTGTGCGGGTTCACAAGCCCCAAGCTCCCCTGCCGGGGCTGTTCGATGATGTTTACGTAGAGATCGACCGTCGCCGATCTGTATGAATCCCGACCTGGCCTACATTGCCCTGGGAAGCAACTTGGGGGATCCGCTGCAGCAGTTGCGCCTGGCTGTGCAGAAGCTGCCCCAGCTGGGAGAGGTGGCGGCCCGTTCCAGTCTCTACCGCAGCCCAGCCCAAGGGGGGCCACCCGGACAGCCTGATTACCTCAATGCAGTGGTGGCCTTGGATCCCTTCCCCCCTTACCAGTCTCCCCTGGAGTTACTAAGGGCGCTGCTGGCCATCGAGCAGGAGGCAGGACGGGTGCGGCGCATCCGCTGGGAGGCCAGAACCCTGGATTTGGATCTGCTGGCCATGGGCAGCCGCATCCTGAACAGCCCTGAGCTGACGTTGCCCCACCCCCGCATGATGGAACGTGCTTTTGTCTTAGCTCCCTTGGGGGAGATCGCTCCCGACTGGCGTCACCCTGAGACCGGTGTGGGGGTCAAAGAGGCACTCATCAGTTTGGATCAGTCCTGGCTGGAGCGCACGACCCTCGGCTGGGAGTAAGAAAGAGTTTGGTAAGCTGGTTAGGGATTTCGGCAAAAGGGATCCCATGGACAGCCTCCAACTCTGGCAGCGCTACTGCGATTGGCTTTACTACCATCCCGGCCTGGAGATTTTCGTCGATATCAGCCGCATCCGTTTCACTCCCCCTCAGGTGGAAGCGCTACGGCCTCGCTTTGCCCAGGCTTTTGCCGATATGCAGGCTTTGGAGGCAGGAGCCATTGCCAACCCCGACGAAGGCCGCCAGGTGGGCCACTATTGGCTGCGGGCGCCCGAGCTGGCTCCCACCCCTGAAATCCGGCAGGCCATTCAGGATTCCATTGAGCGAGTGGAAACCTTTGCCGAAAAGATCCATCGCGGAACCATCCCGGCCAGCGGGGGGGGACGGTTCACCGAGCTGCTCTGCATCGGCATTGGCGGCTCAGCTCTGGGGCCGCAATTTGTGGCGGAGGCCCTGGCTCCGCTGCACCCCCCCCTGAACATCCACTTCATCGACAACACGGATCCCGACGGGTTTGACCGGGTGCTGGGGCGGCTGGCAGACCAACTGGGGCAAACCCTGGTGATCACCACCTCCAAATCCGGCGGCACCCCAGAGCCCCGCAATGCCTTGGTGGAGGTGAAGCTGGCCTACCAAAAAGCCGGGATCCCTTTTTCTGCCCATGCGGTGGCCATCACCGGCCCCGGCAGCCAATTGGAGCAGCAGGCGCGGCAGGAGGGGTGGTTGGAGGTCTTCCCCATCTTCGACTGGGTGGGGGGGCGCACCTCCGAAACGTCCCCGGTGGGCCTGTTGCCGGCAGCGTTGCAGGGCATTGATATCCGGGCTTTGCTGGCCGGGGCAGCCACCATGGATGAGGCCACCCGCCTGCCCCACCTGGAGCGCAATCCCGCCGCTCTGCTGGCCATGGCCTGGTACATCGTCGGTCAAGGGCAAGGGCGCAAGGACATGGTGGTTTTGCCCTACAAGGATCGCCTGCTGCTGTTTAGCCGTTACTTACAACAGTTGGTGATGGAATCCCTGGGCAAATCCCACGATCTAAACGGCAACCGCGTGGAGCAGGGCATCGCCGTTTACGGCAACAAGGGCACCACCGACCAACATGCCTACGTCCAGCAGTTGCGGGATGGCTTGAACAACTTCTTTGTCACCTTCATCGAGGTGCTTCAGGATCGGGAGCCCGGGATCCCTTCCCCCTTCGTGGAGCCGCAGGTGACCAGTGGCGACTACCTGAACGGCCTGCTGCAGGGCACCCGCCAGGCCCTCTACGAAAACGGTCGCGACTCCATTACCGTAACGCTGCCACGGGTGGATGCCCGCTCGGTGGGGGCCTTGATTGCCCTCTACGAGCGAGCCGTGGGCCTCTACGCCTCCCTAATCCAGATCAACGCTTACCATCAACCGGGGGTGGAAGCAGGCAAGAAAGCCGCCAGCGCTGTCTTGGAGCTGCAACGGCGATTGCTAGAGACGGTGCAGGAGCACCAGGGATCCCTGACTTTGCCCCAACTGGCAGAGAAACTAGGCTGCCCGGAGCGCATAGAAACCCTGTACTGGATTGTGCGGCACCTACACGCCAATGGCCGCGGAGTCCTGTTGACAGGGGATCCCGCCTGCCCCTTGGAGCTGAACATCCAGCCTCGGCCTGCTTGAGCCTCGAGTTTCCTGGAGCAAGTGCGGAGAGCAGGCTTGAGTTGGTCAATCTGTACCTGGCCTTAAGCCCTTCCCAGCCAGCCGGCCCGCCTGCCTAGAATCGAGCAAGAGTCCACTCCAGGAGGAGACTATGGATCAATCTGCTGCCGTCCTGCCCCTACAAACCCCGAAAGATGTCTCCATCGAAGATATTGAGCAGGAGCTGAACAAGATCTGGTCTTCCAAAGGAGAGAGCGTTGCCGCCCGCGCTGCCACCTTTACCCTGGTGGTGTACGAATCTCTGGACGATGCGCTGTTGCTACCTTCTCCCACCGTCGAGGCCATCGCCACCCAAAACCCCTGTCGCGTCATTGACCTGCGAGCCAAACGGGAGGGATCTGCAGACGACGCCATCGAGGCCCAGGTGGCCGCCTACTGTCCGGTGACCCGTGAGCAGCGCAGCTCGTTGGTCTGTTGCGAATACATCACCCTGAAAGCGCCCGAATCGGCCTTTGTGCGGGCCTGCAGCACCGTTGCCTCGCTGCTGATCCCCAACTTGCCCACCTTTTTGTGGTGGCAAGGGGATCTGGATTTGAACAGCTTGCTGTTTCAAAAATTGGTGGCTCTGAGCAACCGGGTCATCGTCGATTCACGGGGCTTTGTCAATCCAGAAGAAGATCTGCAGGAAATCCACCTCTTGGTGGGTGAGGGGCGCCACTGTGGGGATCTCAACTGGCGGCGGCTGCTGCCTTGGCAGGAACTCACCGCCCAAGCCTTTGACCCTCCCGACCGGCGGGAGTCCCTATACCTCGTAGATCGCGTGAACCTCGACTACAAAGCCGGCAATCCCTGCCAGGCGTTCCTTTTCTTGGGCTGGCTGGCCGGTCGCCTGGGATGGACTCCCACAGAGCGGGTTCAGGCTCAAGAACACGATTACAAGATTGACCGCATCCGCTTTCAAACCCAAAGGGGCGGCGAGGTGATGGCAGAACTGGCCGCTGTGCCCTTGGCCTCGGAAATCAGCCAGCCGGGGGATCTCATCGGGCTGCGCCTCACCTCCAGCAACCAAGAAGCCGACGCCTGTACTGTGCTGTGCTCCGAAATCACAGGGTGTATGCGCATGGAAGCCATGGGGGGCGCTCAGAGATGTGTGGTTCGCCAGGTGGCTCCCCTGGAGCAGGATTCCCTCGACACCCTGCTGGCTGCCGAGTTGCAGCGGCTTGGCCCCGACTACCTCTACGAAGAAACCCTAGGGGTGGTGGATCAGATGCTGAAGCTGGGCAAAAGCTGAGATCTGCTTCTGGTTTAAGTGACATACTCCCGCACTCATGCTGATGCAAAGCGCTCCGCGCCGCTAAAGCGAGAGAGTGCGGGCTTCCCAGTGACTCCGGTTAGCGCTCCGCGCTGCTAGCGCGAAAAGGACGGGATGCCCCACCACCCTGTACTTGATGTTTATAGCGGCAGTGTATAAAACCCCGCTACTTTTTATGTTTATGGCACCAGTCAAGGACAAAACATCATGTCCCCGCCTTTCATCCCGACTCTCACCCTGGATAGTGGCTAGCCACTAGTCACTAGTCACTAGCCCCTAATAGAGGGCAGGGCTTCCCGGCGGTGTAGCTAACGGGGTGCGGGGGCAATCAGTCCCGCGCCCTGCCCGCAGGGTGAGCACCGGGATACATGGATCCCCGCCATACCCCTGAGCAAAATCTGTAGTAAAACGTACCTGTGCTGGCGTACCCTACAAGCACCGGATTGATCCAGATGCCTCCCAGCAAGCCGCTCGCGTTAGCGGGACAGAGTCCTCGCTGTTGACGTGGCTGGAGATTGGCCGGCGCGTATACAACTACGCTTTGCCAGAAATCTAAGGAGTGGGTAGAATCTTGCTCTTGGCCACTGGACAGGGGTTCCTTGCTGCAGGAGTCCATCCTGCCTGCCGATGCACCCTTCCCTTCTGATTACCGTCAGCAGAACCCCTTGCCAGACAGCGTCTGCCGGGAACGGCCCAAGGGTTTCAAAGCCCTGCAAGGCCAGCTGAGAAGGCTGCAACCCAGGGGGGCGAGAAAACAGCAGGGGTCTTGCCACTGGAAGAGAGCACCACTGCAGGTTGCCAGGATGCAGCAGGGCATTGCCAATGGTTGCCAAGAGTTCCATTTCCAGAGGGCCCATTGGCGTTAGGACCGAGGGCAGACCCTCTTTATCTCTTTGTGGAAGACCTCAAGGCCAAGGGCTGGGCAAGGGGGATGTTGCCCAAGGAGTGCGTCGAGTCGGTTGCAAGTGCTGAGGGACGGTTAGCAACAGCTGGGCTGTCGGGGGGCCTCAGTGCCCTGAATGCCGGTACCGGGTGCATCGGGACTCAGCCTCAGCCTTGGGAACTGTGCTGGGTGGATTAGAGGTTGTTTTGCGAGCTGGCAGTAGCCAGGGAGGCTGGGGAAGGAGAACCGCCTGTCCAGTTGTTTTGTCGGGGGTTGTAGACCCAGGCAAGTGGCGTGGGGCAGGAATGCCCAACTGCGAGGTAAGGACTCCGTCCTGCTGACGGGAAGGGTAGCCCGCGCCCTGTCCACAGGACGAGCGCCGGGAGGATGTTATAGTAGCTACAGAGGGGTCGGCTAGCTGCGCAAGGTCACCGGAAATTGTGTTGTCAACTGCGCCCTCACCTGGTTTTGCAGAGCTTCTACCTCCGCATCCGTGAGGGTGCGATCGGGAGCGCGGTACACTAGGCGGAAGGCAAGGCTGCGCTGCCCTGCAGGTACTCCTTGGCCCCGGTACTCGTCGAAAAGCTGCACCGATTGGAGAAGTTCTCCGCCCGCTCGACGGATAACCTTCTCGATCTCACCAACGGCAAGGTCGAGTGGCGCAAAGAAGGCGATATCCCGATCGGCAGCAGGAAAGGGCGAAAAGGGGACAAATTGCACAATGCCCCGTCTCTCCAGGCTTTCCAGCAAGGGATCCAACTGCAGCTCAAACCCATAGACCTGATCTGGCAGCCCCTTTTCCTGACAGAGGCGGGGGTGCAGTTGCCCGAACAAACCGATGCGGGATCCCTCAATCCACAAACTGGCCTGGCGACCGGGGTGAAGCAGGGACGATTGCTCTTCAGGGGGATCCAGACGAAACTCCGGGCCAAATCCCAGCCGCTCCAGAGCGGAGACCAGCAGCCCCTTGGCCTCGAACCAGTCCATGGGTCGGTTGCGGTGCTGCCAATCGTGGGGATTGGGATCCCCGCCCAAGATACCGCCGATATGCTCAGCTTCCCGGTAAGGGTGGGGGTTGGGGGGAAGGGCATGGGCAAAAACACGACCGATTTCAAAGGCTTGGAGCGGGCCGTTGCCTTGATCCCAGTTGAAGCGGAAGGCCTCCACTAGGCCGGGAAGTAGCGCATTGCGCACGGCTGAATATTCAGGCGAAAGTGGATTGGCAATCCTCACCAAAGATCCATCCTCCTCCGCTGGGCAGAGGGAGATGTGATATACCTCTGTCAGGCCAATGCCGCGCAGCACTTCTCGGATCTGGCGGGTGAACGTTTCCCGCGCCGAAAGGGATCCCACCTGCGGCTCGGTGGGTAGGGTTTCTGAGAAGCGGTCATAGCCGTAGAGACGGGCAAACTCCTCGATGAGGTCGATCTCCCGCTCAATGTCCCGCAGGCGATAGGGGGGAACGACGACCTGCCAAACGCAGCTGGCCACGGTTGCCGTCTCGGTAGCGGGGGAGAGGGCACTCTGGGAATTGGCCCCTTCGCAACGGGAGAGCTGAAAGCCCAAGGCAGATAGGATCTCCTCCACATCCGCCGCCTGCACCTCGTCCCCCAACACATCGATCAGCCGCGACAGCCGCAATTTCAGGGTGCGTTCCAGGGGGGGCCGCTGGTCAAAGGTGGTGAGGCCGGCCACTGCTCCCCCTGCCAGTTCCAGGATCAACTGCACCGCCCGATCCCGGGCCTGATCGAGGGTGGCAAAGTTAACCCCTCGCTCATAGCGGGTGGAAGCCTCGGTGCGCAGACCTTGAGACCGGGCCGAGCGCCGCGTCACCGCTGGATCGAATAGGGCTGCTTCCAAGAAAATGCGAGTGGTGGTCGAGCCGACCTCGGTTTCTTCCCCTCCCATGACCCCGGCCAGAGCTACCGGTTGGCTGCCGGCCACAATGAGATGACTGTCGGCTTGCAAGGTGCGGGTTTGGCCGTCCAAGGTCTTTAAGGTTTCTCCCGGCTGGGCCAAGCGCACCTCGATGGTGGGTTTTTTCTTGCCCATGACCTGGAGCAGGCGATCCCAGTCGAAGGCGTGCAAAGGCTGGCCCCATTCCAGCAGGATCAGATTGGTAATATCCACTACATTGTTGATGGATCGCATGCCGGCAGCGGCCAGTCGGTGTTTTAGCCAGTCGGGGGAAGGGCCGACTTTCACCCCTTCGATCAACACGCCACTGTAGGCGGGGCAGGCTTTGGCGTCGGCAATGCGCAACTGAAAGTTGGGGATGGGCTTGGCCTGAAGAGGCTTGACGGGGGGCAGGCGCAGTGGGTTGCGGGTGAGGGCAGCCACTTCGCGGGCGATCCCCACCATGCTCAGGGCATCGGCCCGGTTGGCGGTGGAAGTGAGATCCAGCACCACATCGTCCAAGCCTAGAAGGGGGCGCACATCAGAGCCAAGCGGATGAACCTCCAGATCCAAGTCGGGCGGGAATTCGTGGATCCCTTCGGAAGATTTCTCCAGCCCCAGCTCGGCCAGAGAGCAGATCATGCCCTCCGAGATCACCCCCCGCTTGTCGGCTTTGGCAATGGTGAGGGAGAGGGCGGGCAAATGGGTGCCGGGCGTGGCCACTGCTACCAGGATCCCAGGGCGGGCGTTGGCAGCTCCACAGACAATGGTGGCAGGCCGATCGGATCCCAAGTCCACCTGGCAAACCTGCAGCTTGTCGGCGTTGGGGTGAGGCTCGGCAGCCAGGATCCTGCCCAAAACCACCCCCTCTGCCCAGGTGCGGCGATCTTCAATCTCTTCCACTTCAAACCCCGCCAGGGTGAGGGCCTCCCCCAGTTCTTCGGGTGAAAGTTGGAAATCCACCAGTTCTCGCAGCCACTTCAAGGAGATGCGCATCGCTGAGCCATCGGTGCAAACGCCGCACCCATTATCGCTCACCTGGCCCTCTTCTCCAGCCGGGATCCCGGCCCAAGATCGTGGGATGGCATAGACCCGGTTCTGGCCGGAACCGGTGGGACAGGGTGGGATGCTAAAACAGTGAAGGCGACGGCTAAGGTCAGATCCAGCGGATGGCAAGGTGAGGAAAGATGAAGGAAGACTGGGCAAAACGGTTGCGCAACGGGCTGGTTGCCGCAGTAGCTGTGCTCTTAGCGGTGGGTTTGTTTTTGGCCAGCCAGGGTCGTCAGGCGGGCAGCAACCTAGAGGCTCTAGCCCAAGAAGCCATACCTTGGGAGCAAGCTCAGGCCAATGGCAAGCCTTCTTTGGTGGAGTTTTATGCCGATTGGTGCACCACCTGTCGTGCCATGGCGCCCCTCCTGGCCAATCTCAAAAAGGAATTTGCCGATCAAGTCAACTTTGTCATGCTCAATGTGGATAATCCCAAGTGGCTGCCGGAGCTGAGCCGCTACCGGGTGAACGGCATCCCTCATTTTCTGTTTTTGGATCGGCAGGGAGAAGTGCTGGGATCGGCGATTGGCGAACAGCCGCCGTCGATTCTGCGAGCCAATGTGTTGGCTCTGGCAACTGGACAGCCCCTGCAGTTGACCAACATCGGGCCGGTGTCTGAGCTGGAGCGGGGCAGGCGCGCCCTCCCCAATCAGCCGGATCCCCGCAGTCATGGTTAGGAGTTTGGTCCAGGGTTTTGTTGTCTTGGACACAGGCGGAAAGGTCTGGCCTCGGTTTGATATTGGATAACTTCTATCCATTCTCGTAGCTCACAAGAACAGGCCATGGCTGTCGAGACAACACCGATTTTGCCGGATCCGCAACGGTTGATCCCAAGCGAGCGCCTCAGACAACTGAATGTCCGCTCCAATTCAGCCGGGCTCCGGCAGCTTTTGGGACATTTGGCGGTGATGGCGGTGAGTGGCAGCCTGTGGGTGACCCAGAAAGGTGTCAATGGCTGGATTGCCCTGCCGGCGCTGGTGGTTTACGGGGCCAGTTTGGCGACGATGTTTGCTGCTTTGCACGAATGTGTACACCGCACCGCTTTTGCCAGCCCGAAACTGAATGACGGGGTAGCCTGGGTGGCGGGCTTGCTCTCATTTTACAACAGCACTTTTTATCGCCGATACCACAAATGGCACCACCGCTATACCCAGATTCCGGGCAAGGATCCGGAGCTGGAGGATCCCAAACCCCAGAGCTGGCCGGAGTATTTGCTCGAGCTGAGCGGCTTGACTTGGTGGATCGGCAAGGTGAAGACCTACATCCGCATAGCCAGCGGCCAGTTGCAAGGCTATCCCTACATTCCTGAATCGGCCCGCCAAGAGGTCATTCGTTCGGTGCGGTTGCAGCTAGGGGTCTACGGCCTTGGGAGCTTGCTCTCCCTTCTGCTGGGGGATCCCTGGATAGTGTGGCTGTGGCTGTTGCCTTTGGCGGTAGGGCAGCCGATCTTGCGCTTCATTTTGCTGGCAGAGCACACAGGCTGTAGCCAAACCGAGGATCCCTTCTCCAATACCCGTACCACCCTTACCCTTTGGCCAATCCGCTTTTTGATGTGGAATATGCCTTACCATGCTGAGCATCACCTTTACCCCTCCATTCCATTTCATGCTTTGGCCGATGCCCATCAATACCTCAAGCCCCATCTGGCTCATCTAGGGCAGGGGTATGTGCGGGTTCATCGTCAGGTGATTGAACAATTTCAGGCATGACTCACTACACCTGGAGCCTGAACGATTTTCAGCTACAGTGCGGGATCCAACTGCCCCAAATCACGCTCGCCTACGCCACCTACGGGACTCTTTCCCCCCAAAAAGACAACCTGATCCTCTACCCCACCTCCTATGGGGCTCAGCATCCCGACCTGGAGTGGCTGATTCGTCCCGACGGCATCCTCAACCCGCAGCGGTGGTTTATTCTCATTCCCAATATGCTGGGCAATGGCCTTTCCACTTCCCCCAGCAACGATCCAGCCTGTGGCTTGCGGGAAGATGGCTTCTGGTTTAGCCACTGGGACAATGTGCGCCTGCAGGAGAGCCTGATTCGCCAACACTTTGGGATCGAACGCATCCGCCTGATCTACGGCTGGTCGATGGGGGCTCAGCAAGCCTATCACTGGGGATCCCTGTTTCCTGAGCGGGTGGAACGGATCGTAGCCCTCTGTGGCACCGCCAAGACCACAGTTCACAATCGGGTTTTTCTGGAGAGTTTGCGCTCAGCCCTAACTGCCGATCCCGCCTGGAACGGTCGTCGATTTACGGGTGTCCCAGAGCGGGGTCTGCGAGCTTTTGCCCACATCTACGCCAGTTGGGCTGTTTCCCAACCTTTTTTCAACCAAAAATGCTATGAATCCTTGGGGTATGCCTCTCTCGAAGATTATCTAGAGCGAGGCTGGGAGGCCAATTACCGCCGCCGGGATCCGCAGAATTTGCTATCGATGATCGAAACTTGGATCCGCTGCGATATCAGCGACAACCCCATTCACCGGGGAGATTATCGGGCTGCTTTGAGGGCAATTCAGGCCCAAACATTGGTGATGCCCGCCCAGACGGATTTGTATTTCACCCCAGAAGATTGTCGGGCTGAGGCAGAATGGATCCCGAACGCGGTTTACAAGATCATCCCCTCCATTTGGGGGCACCGGGCCGGTAATCCTCATCAAAACCCCGAGGATGAAGCTTTTATTCGCACAGCCGTGCAGGAGTTCCTGGAGAGCTGAGGGCACCTACACAGATCCTCCTACACAGATCCTACACAGATTGCAGGCGCAGATGTTGCACCAGAGCCTGTAGCCCCAACAGGTAGCTTTGCGCCCCAAAACCACTGATTTGCCCAATCGCTACGGCGGCGATGTAAGAGTGCTGGCGGAAGGGCTCGCGGCGATGGATGTTGCTTAGGTGGACTTCCACAGTGGGCAATCCTACGGCTGCAATGGCATCTCGGAGAGCAATGCTGGTGTGGGTATAGGCCCCAGGGTTGATCAGAATGCCGACATGCTGCTGGCGGGCACGGTGAATGGCATCAATGAGCACCCCCTCATGGTTGGACTGGAGAATCTCCAGCTTCGCCCCTAGCATTTCTGCCTGCCGATGCAGAGCCTGATCGATCTGCTCTAGGGATACTGAGCCGTAGATGCCCACCTCTCGCACCCCCAGCAGGTTGAGGTTGGGGCCATGCAGTACCAAGAGGCTGAGAGGCTCGCCGCCGGGGGCAATGGCAGTCGGATTAACGACGACGATGGGATCCATCTTCTACCGGAATAGGAGCAGGTTGAGGCTGGGGGTTCCCCAGCAGGGTGTCGATCACACGTTCCACCCATTCCCGGATCTTTTCCAGCACCTTTTCTACCCAATCCATCCGATCTGCCTCGCGAGGTTTTACGAAGGGAGTTTATTCGACGGACTTCTATGATAGCGCTTCTTTCCGAGGGGTGTAGAGCTGACTGGCTGGCCGGCCTTTTTCCCCAGCAGGGATCCCTTGTTTTGCCTACCCTTTTACAAGAATCTGAAGAAAATCCAAAACCCCTCAGCCAGACCAGTTCTTCAGCATCTGGCTAATGGTTCTGCAGATGATCCGCAGGGTCATGGAGCGCAGCAGGATCCCCATCTGAAGGTCTGTCCCCGGCAATTCAAATCGCTCCGCCTGGCCCGCCACCGTCAAAGTTAGGGTGGATCCCCGCTGCAGGAAGAGGGCGCCGCCGGGGTTGAGATCCCGTTTCAGGGTTTGCAGCTCTTGATCGGAGGGATCCCGCAGCACCACCAGATCGCTGCCTTCGTAGGCCAAGCCCTCCCGCTCCAGGGTCTCTTCGTCGGCTTCCGCCAAAAGCAGATCCAGTTGGGGATGGCGCAGCAGGGTTTTCACCTGGCGAAAGAGGCTGCCCTGCAGGGGTCTAGAGCTGTGGTTTAGCAGCACGCCCTCCCGACAGACGGATCCCACACATGCGTTGGGGCGGTGGGACAAGATGTGCTCCACCAAGGTGTGCGCCTCGGCCAAGGTAAGGCGGTTGAAGGTCAAAATCGGGATGCGGGCCGTCTTGGGAAACAGATGGTCGAGGATTGCCCCCGGCACATCCACTCCCGCGCCAATGGCAGGTTTTTGGTGCATGAGCACACCTGGCGCAGCATTGATCTCGATGATCCCCAGGGATCCCTCCTTCCAGGAGCGCTCCAGGCTGGGGGCAATGACATCGATGCCCAAGCACACCAGCGAGAACTGCTGGGCAATGGTTTGGGCCAAAACCACGTTGTCGGGATGGACGGTGGCCGTGACATCGCGGCTCACTCCTCCCGCCGAGAGATTGGATACCTTGCGCAGATAGACCGTCCGCCCCGGTTCCAGCACACTGTCCACTGTCAAGCCTTGCTCTGCCAGAAAGCGCTCCATTGCCTCATCCCATTGGATCGGCCCCAGGGGAGAAGTGGGGGTATCCCAACGGACGGGATCCCGGTTGGCCTGCTCGATGAGCTGCCCGATGGTGCTTTGGCCATCTCCCGTCACCGAGGCGGGGCGTCGTTCCGTGGCCGCCACAAAGCGGCCTCCCACACACAACAGGCGAAAATCAGTGCCCTGCAGATGCTTTTCCAGGATCAGTCGGATGGGCTCCTCAGGGGGAAGGGCTGCCACGGCTACCTCGTAGGCAAAGGCCAGTTCTTCTGGGGTTTGAATGCCTGCTGTTACCCCTATCCCCTTGTGGCCGGCCACCGGCTTGAGCACCACCGGATAGCCGATTTCTTGCGCTTGCTGCAAAGCTTCTGCCAAAGAGGCGACCACCTCTCCCTGGGGCACGGGGAACCCTTGCGCCGCCAGAAAGGCTTTGCAATCGTCTTTGCGGGTGGTGAAGTCAGAGTCGAGATGGCTGTCGCAGTGAAAGGTGGTGGCCACCCCTCGCACCTGGTTGCGACCATAGCCATACTGCATCACCCCTTCATCCCATAGGTAGTAGGTCGGGATCCCGCGTTCGTGAGCAGCCCGCAGGAGGGCATAGACCGTCGGCCCGCCGTACACCGAGTTGCGAAACAATTGCTGCAGGCGGCGCATCTCCCCTTCAACGTCGAAGGGCTGCCCCTGGGCGATGGCTTCCAGCCAATCCCAAGCAAAATAAACCGCGGCACGAGTGGTACGGCCATGCAAGGTCTGCACCGCGATGCGCACATACTCTGGAAACAGGTGACAGCTCCACTTCTGCAAGTGGAGATCCATCTGCAACCGGTTCACCTCCGTCACCAGCCGGGCAAACAAGTGGGCGTAGGAAGGATAGGATCCCTCCTGCAACTGGGGGAAATGGAAGCAGACCTTGGACAGGTAGACATCAATGGGCAGCGGCTGTGGGCACTGGGTAAGGGCAAAGTCGAAGGTGAAAGCGGCTGTATTGAGATAGGGGTTAGGGCCGAGATAATGCTTCAGGTTGAAAATGTCGAAAACATCCGACTCGCGCGCGTTGATGCGGGGCACGCCCGCCGCCTCCTGCAAAACCATAGCCGGCCTCAAGAGAAGGGAAACAACGACCTCAGCGCGGGGAAAACCCAGCTCTCCCGGCTGGGGCCGCTTCCATTATTCCCGATCCGGCCCCCATCCCCGGCGGCTTGCCCTCGCAGCACAAGGGATCCCAGCTAGCCTTTTGCTGGTCAATTAACAGTTGCCTGACAGGCAACTTGGTAACTTGGAAAACCCTTCCCACCCTCTGATCGGGTTGGGGTTATTTCGAGTTGCAGTGCAACTGTTTGCCAATTCTGGGATCCCCTCTCCTCATAATGGGCAAGGGGCTGGGAGTGCTTGCCTGTAGCAGTGCTAGAGGAATGCCTCAGACTTAGACTTGTTCGGAATCACCTAACGATGGGCTTGCCAAGTTGGACTAGCGAAGGGCGCTCAGAAGCACAACATCCATAACCAGCAGCGCCCCAGCAAAGGCCAGCAGGCTGCGCACGATCTGGCGCTCTTGCTTAGAACGATGGGATCCACCCACACGAAGCCATTTCAGAGATTGGGGAAGGCGGTACAGCATAGGAGATTCGGGGGAACCCTAGGGTGATCATGCCCTATTTTGTGGGGTTTGGATTCCCCACGCTGGGGGGGAGAAACGGCTAGCCCTGAGGGGCAATTCCCTCTAGAGTGAGGGTTAGTCCATTGCCCCTGTCTATGACCACTCCCTTGACCCAAGCCGAAACCGTTTTGCAAAGGTGCTGGGATCATTGGCAATCTCTGGCCAGCCGTCGGGATTTACAACCGGAGTTCAGGGCTCTATCCACTTTGCGCAAGCGCCTCACCGCGCGGCTGTTTTCCATTGCGGTGTTTGGGCTGGTCAACCGTGGCAAGTCGGCCGTCCTGAACGCCCTAACCGGCGAGGAGCGATTGAAGGTGGGCCCCCTCAATGGGGTCACTCAGCAGCCCCAATCCCTGCTGTGGCAGCCGGAGCCGGGGATCCCTTGGCGGGTGAGGCTGGTGGATACTCCGGGCTTGAACGAAGTGGAAGGAGAAGCCCGCGAACAGTTGGCCTGGGATGTGGCCCGCTCGGCGGATTTGATCGTGTTTGTCATCGCCACCGACCTGACCCAGTTGGAATACCAAGCTCTCTCGGAGCTGCGCACTCTATACAAGCCCATCCTGCTGGTGTTGAACAAATGCGATCTCTACTCCGAAGCGGAGTTGCAGGCCATTTGTGCCCAGATCAGCCGCCACCTAGGCTGGGTATCGCCGCAGGAGATTTTGACCGTGGCCGCTTGCCCAAAACCTCTGAAAGTCCGCACCCACTGGCCGGATGGCCGCATTACTTTGGAATGGGAACGGCCTGCACCCCAAATTGAAGCCTTGCGGGGGCGAATTCTGCAGATTTTGCAAACCGAGGCGGGATCCCTCCTGGCTTTGAATGTGTTGAAGCGGCTGGATCGGGTTCAGGCCCAGATTCTGGAAAAACAGTGGCAGCACCATGCCCTCTTTGTGGAGCAATGGGGCAGGATTTTCGCCCTTGGCAAGGGGATGGGGGTGGGCTTAGCTCCGCTGGGGTTGGATTTGCTGTTGGCCCCGCTGCTGGATGGTCTTTGGCTGCTGGGCTTGGAGATCCGGCTGCACCTGCCCCGGAGGGTCTTGTGGAAGGGGCTGTGGCGACCGCTGCTGCTCAATGGGGCTCTGCTGCTGCTGGCGGAAGGGGTGAGTTCCTGGCTGTGGGGAGACTGGGGCAACGGCCTTTTGCCGGGTCTGGTGGCGGGGGTCAGCCTGTACCGCCTGGGATCCCTGGCGCCGCAGGTGCTCAGCCGGTTTGCAGCACAAGCGTTTGGCCTGGAAGCGGGCTTGCGTGCCTTGATTGAACAGGGAAGACCGGCTGTATCAGACCGCACAACCTCCCTGCCAGGTTTTCTCGCCTAGTTCTCAACCATTTCGGCAGCGTGGTAGGAGCTGCGCACCAATGGCCCTGAGCGCACCTGGCGAAACCCCATCTGGCGGGCTATCTGGCCCAGCTCGGCAAACTCTTCCGGAGTCCAGTAGCGTTCCACAGGGCGATGGGCCAAGGAAGGTTGTAGGTATTGCCCCAGAGTCAGACGATCGCATCCCACCGCCAGCAGATCCCGGAAAGTTTCCAGCACTTCTGCGCGGGTCTCCCCATGCCCCAGCATCAGCCCAGACTTGGTGGGTAATCCAGGATTCAGCTCCTTGACCGTTCGCAAAACCCGCAAGGACAAGTCGTAGCCGGAGCTGCGCCGTACTGCCTGGGAGAGGCGTCGCACCGTTTCGATGTTGTGGTTGTAGCAAACAGGCTGGGCAGCCACCACACGGGCAATGCACTCGCGATCCCCGCGAAAGTCGGGGGTAAGCACCTCGATCTGGGTGCCGGGGCAGCGCCGCCGAATTGCCTCGATGACCTCCACAAAGCGACCGGATCCCTGGTCGGGCAGATCGTCGCGGGCCACCGAGGTGAGTACCACATAGCTGAGGCCCAGCAGCTCAACCGCCTCGGCCACTTTCTCCGGCTCTGTGGGATCCAACGGTGCGGGCCGTCCACTGGCCACCTGGCAAAAAGAGCAGGCGCGGGTGCAGATCCCTCCCATCAGCAGAAATGTAGCGGTTTTTTGGCTGTAGCACTCGGCTCGATTTGGACAGCGCCCCTCCTCACAAATGGTGTGCAGGCCCCGCTGCTTGATCACCTGCTGCACCGCTGAAGTCTCGCTGGCTTTGCCGATGGAACGCTTGACCCAACTGGGAAGAGGGCTAACCGACATAGGGAGAACCGTTGCGTTAACTGGGTATCGGCAACAAGACTGCGCCCCTCTACAGCCGAAGGATGCAGCGCCTGCTCTGCCATTCTGACATGATGAAGCTCTGGGTTCCGAAAAGGGGAGGCCGAAGTCTTTGGGTCGACGGACTTCTCGGCTCGCACCAGCGGGACAAAGTCCTCCCAAAGCTCAGCCCTGTTCAGGGTTGCATGGGTCTTTCGGGGAGATTAAGCCACCTGGGGTGTGGTCAGCATTTGGTTGACGATGCGCTGCACAATCTGAAAGCCGGTCACCGCCTGCCAACCCAAGATCGCCAGGATCACCACGTTTAATAGGACATGCACATTACGCGCCCAGACCTTTTGCCCGTCTTTCATCAGCGGTGCTAGAGCCGCAGAGCTGGCCACCAAGGCCACAATGCCCAACCCGGCCAGCAGGTGAGGCCCAACAAACAGCTTGCCATTGTTCAGGTAGGTAACCCCCATGCCGCCCAGCGCCCCGAACACCATCAACACCAAGAACAGGGATCCGGCGAGGAAATGCCGCTGACCAAACTTCCCTTTGATCAGCTCCTTGCGTTCTTCTGCTGAGGCAGTGCGCACCCGTCGCGCTTGCAGACCCAGGTAAAGGGCATACAGGGCCAGCGCAAATGCCAAAATCATCAGCACAGGATGAAAGAAAGGCAAGGCCAGTTCTAGCCAGCGAGGAAGTTGAATGCTCATAGAGATCGCAGGATGGAAGAGGAAGACGCCCCCAAATTAACATGAGTTAACCTGATGCGCGGCAGTCTCCAGTCTCAGCGCAGCGGACTGGCACCCTATGGCAGGGTAACCCCCTGCGTCACTTTGTGGCTACGCAACGCTGCCGCGGCCCAGCTTTATCCCAGTCGCCAGCAAGAAAAACTCTTGCACCACTGGGGGCGGATGTGCTGAGCCCTCTACAGCGCGGCGGTGGCAGATCGCAAAACCAGCTACCAAAAGCTGGGCAGGTCTGTCAGCTACTTCGACACCGCTGACGGGAATAAGCAACTGAGCTCGCTGAAGCGTCAGAAGCGGCTAGCCGCGGTTCAGGCTATCGCGAAAGTCCGCCGGCCAGTTGAAGGCTCGCTTCTGCAGAAAGCTGCCAGCTCCCAAAGGTTCTAAAGGCCGGCAAACCCATCCAGCTGGCTCGGAGGAGAGATGGGCGTGTCAGGACAGGGATCCCACTGGCGCGAGATATTTTCCGTCTATGAGAAAGATGCCATTGGCAAACTGCACACTGTAGGTGCCCAACAGCCGCCGCTGCAGGATCACCCCTTGTTCGTGCAAGCGGATCAAATGGGCCGGGCGCAACATTGGCATTGGGTCAGCCGTTTTTAGGTAAGGAGGCATCTCCACCACTTGAACCGTTGCCCCCACCGGCAGTAAACCCTGGGCTTCAGACATAACGGGAGTCCATGTGGCAAGTGTCTCTAGCTTAGCTGAACGTAGGACGATGTATGCCCAAAACCGAACCCGAGCAGGATGACAGCATTAGGGCAGATCCCAGAGGAGCCGAACAGATTGGATCCCCGAAGAATTGTTGTAAGATTTTTATCAAGCACGAGGATTCAACGAGATAAAAAGGTAACATCTTGCAAGGTGAGTTGGTTTTTCCCACAAAGAAAAAGCAGTCGGCCTTTCGGGGTGCTGCCAACTGATCGCCAATTTGCTACCATACCATGAACTCTTGGTACCCATTTTTTGTGTCCTTGGATACGGAAACCTCATTTGCCGAGGCAATTTAGGGGTTCTCTTGTCCTGGAGCTGTGGGCGCAGGGCTTGGTAAGCTCACCTGTGGCCTATTTGCCAGCCGGATCTTTGCCGAAACTCTGTAGGAGTGTTAAGAATAGTTACGTTAGTTTACTATCTTCTCAGTTTCATATTTGTCCTTCTTCAGCGCTGCGAAACGACCATGCTAGATCCCATTCCCCCCCCAGCCCTTGAGGAATATCTATTGGAAACGGGCATTATCGACCGTTCTCAACTGAGCCTGGCCAAGAAGCTGCAGCATCGCCAGCAAGGGCCGTTGCTGATGATCCTTTTGGAGTTGAGTTTCATCGATCTGGAGCAGCTCAGCCGCCTTTTGGATTTGGGCCGCGCCTACCCTTTTGATCATGCTGCAAACGCTGGATAGTCTTCAGCCCAACTGGCAGCAGGCTCTGGCTCGGTGGTTCGCTGCTGAGCAGGGATCCCTGCTGCTGAAAAGCTGTGGGGGCCAGGATCTGGCGAAGCTGCGCAGTGTTTTGCAACAGATCTGTTCTCCCGTCCAGTCTGTTACGTTGCTAACAGAAGACTTGGAGGTGGTGGCCGGCCCATTGACGCTCCAAAGCTGGGATCCTCAAGCGACGGGCCATTTTGCCCACCTTTATCTGGAGCGTTCCGCCTCTAGCTCACACATGAGTCGTTTGGCGGCTATTGTTGCTCGGTTGCGCGCTCCCGACGGGTGTCCTTGGGATCGGGCCCAAACTCCAGAGTCTCTTACCCCCTACATTCTTGAAGAAGCGTATGAGACGGTAGCTGCCATTCGAGCCGGGGATCCGGCAGCAATTGCCGAAGAGCTGGGGGATTTGTTGTTGCAGGTGGTGTTGCAGTCTCAGATCTTTGCCGAGCAGAACCACTTTGATCTGGAAGCTGTGGCTGCGGGAATTGCCGATAAGCTCATCCGCCGTCACCCCCATGTGTTTGGGGATGCTGTGATGGCAGATCTTCCGGAGTTGCACCGCTCTTGGGAACAGATCAAGCAAAGGGAGCGACCGGATCAAAGCCTTGGCCAAAAACTGCTGCACTATGCCCAAAGTTTGCCTCCCCTAATGGCTGCCCTGAAAATTTCCTGCAAAGTGGTGGGGGCAGGGTTTGAGTGGCCAACGGTGGAGGGGATCTGGGCCAAGATCCGCGAGGAAGAAGCCGAGCTGCGTCGAGAATTGGAGAGGGATCCCCCCGATCCAACTCGGCAGGAAGCCGAACTGGGGGATCTGCTTTTTGCCCTGGTCAACTTGGGCCGTTGGTATGGTTTGGATGCTGCCCAAGCTCTAACCCAAACCAACCTGCGCTTTGCTCGCCGTTTTTTGCGCATGGAAGAGCTGGCTCAGGAACCAGCGGGATCCCTGCCCGGCGATGGCATAAGCTCCCTTCTGAAAGGACGCAGTTTCCAGGAGCTGGAAGTCCTCTGGCAACAGGCCAAGCAAGAATATCCCTAGTTTGGATATGGGGTTGAGCTGGCGCTGGCTTTGAGGGGGTATCCGCCCACACAGTCTTGGGGCAAGTTCTCTTTGTAGGGTAGGAGCTGTTCTGAGCACCTGTCTCTATGTCGGCTATGTCTCCAGTTTCTTCCTTTGAGCAAGCTGGGATCCCTTGTCTGGATTTGACCCCCTTTCGGGAGGGCACGGATCCGCTAGGGGTTGCAAAGGCTTTTGGGGCAGCCTTGGAGGAGGTGGGGTTTGTGGTGATCACAGGGCATGGGATCCCGGAGGCCATCATACAAACAGCCTACGAGAGAGCGAGGGCTTTCTTCGACCTGCCGCTGGAACAAAAAATGGAGGTGGTGACTCCGGATCGCGTCAAAAACCAGGGATACCTGCCGATTGGCATCGAAAGTGTAGCCGCTACCCGTGGGGCAGAGGTTCCCTACGATCTCTGTGAGGCGCTGGTGTTCAATGACCTGTTTCGGGAAGATCCACAACGGCCCCAAGCAGGGGTGGATCCGGATTCGGGCAACCTTTGGCCCACCCATCCAGCAGGACTGCGGGCTGCTCTTCTGGCTTATGATGCGGCTCTGCTTCAGCTCACCCAAACCTTGATGCGCATGGGCGCGTTGGCTTTGGATCTGCCGGAAACCTATTTTCTGCCTTTTATGGAGGGGAAAGGGGGAGTGCTGCGGGCTGTGCATTATCCTGAACAGGAGGTGGAGCCCATCCCGGGACAGCTACGCTATGGGGCTCACTCCGACTACGGTGGCTTCACGATTCTGCGACAGGATGGGGCGCCGGGAGGGCTGCAGGTGTACTCCAAAGCAGGAGAGTGGATTGATGTGCAGGCTGTTCCCAACGCCTTTGTCATCAACGTTGGCGATCTGCTATCCCGTTGGACCAATGACCGTTGGCGCTCCACGTTGCACCGCGTGGTCAATCCACCCCGATCGGCTTTCGGTTCCAGTCGCCGCCTGTCTTTGGTTTACTTTACAGCTCCTCGGGACGATGCTTGGATCGAATGCCTGCCCACATGCCAGAATGCAGCAAACCCCCCTCGCTATGCTCCTGTACGGGCCGGGGAGTATATTCGCTCTAAGCTGGAGGTTTCGATGATTGGGAAGGCAGGGCAAAGCTCTCGGAGATCTCAAACTCGGGATCCCTGAAGTCTAGAGATCTCGGGCAGACGATGCAACCGCTTCTTGGCTTTGATCTGGGAGCAGTTTGGGTTGCCTAATCTCGGTGCTCCTTTGCCTGTGATAAAACTCCTTGCCCGTCATTTGGCCTGTGCAAATTCAGATCCGCCATCTCATCGAATATCGCTACAGTCGTCCAGTCCAACTGGAGCCCCATACGGTGCGATTGCGACCGCGCTGCGACGGGATCCAAACTCTCCTGGCTTTTGAGTTGCAGGTGGATCCGCAGCCGGTGGGCCAATCGGCGCTGGTGGACCTGGAGGGCAACGCGGCGGTTCGGCTCTGGTTTGGGGATTCCACCGAGCACTTGCGCATCCAAACTCAGGCCACGGTGCTCACCCTGCGGCAGAATCCCTTCGACTACCTGCTCTGCGATTGGGCCACCCATCTCCCCATCGACTATCCCAGCACGCTGGCAGCCCAATTACAGCCTTATCTGACGGCTCAGGCGGATCCCGGCATCCAGGCCTTGGCCTGGGAGCTATGGGATCACGTGCAGGGGGAAACGACAGCTTTTCTGCCGGCGCTGAACCAGCGCATCTATTCAGAATGCCGCCACATCTTGCGGGAAAAGGGGGATCCCTGGCCTGCCGGCTTGACCTGGCATCGCAAAACCGGAGCCTGCCGCGATTTGGCCCTGGTGTTCATGGAGGTCTGCCGTACGGTAGGCTTGGCCGCGCGCTTTGTCAGTGGCTACCAAGTCAGCCCCTCACGGCCTTCAGGGGAGAGCAGGGGTGGAGAACCCCCAGAGCCTGGGCGCCGTCATTTGCACGCTTGGGCGGAGGTGTACTTGCCAGGGGCCGGTTGGCGGGGCTTTGATCCCACCCAAGGGTTGGCCGTGGCCGACGGTCATGTGGCTTTGGCGGCCAGCGCTTATCCCAGAGATGCTGCCCCTCTCTACGGCCATTGGCTGGGCAGGGGCGTTCACAGCAGCATGAGCTACACCATCCACATTCAGGCGGGATCTTCCGCCCACAGCCAAGCCCAGCTTGCTGCAGACAGCCTGAGCACTCCACCAAAAGTTTGGGGCTGAAGCCGTAGAGCTTCAACTTGGCCGGATCCCAAAGCGGAAATTTGAGATAGCATAACCTAGCCCAGATCTTGAGAATTTGCCGAGGGATCCCGTTGACCCAGTCTATTGATGTCCCCACCAGCGTTGATACGTTTTTGCAGGAGTTGGCCGCCATTCAGCAAGTTGGGCCGAAGCGAGTGGCCATCCTGGGCAGCCGTCATGTGCCCATTACCCATCAGTATTTGATCGAGACCCTCAGTTATGCCCTGGCCCTTACCGGCAATCAGATCCTCACCTCTGGGGCCATTGGCACCAACTTGGCCGTCATTCGGGGGGCGATGCGGGCGGACATGAAGTCCTTGACGGTGATCTTGCCGCAGAGTTTGGAGCGACAGCCGGCAGAGTCGCGGGCCAGCCTGGAGCAGGTGCTGCATCTGGTGGAGCATCCGGAAAACGACCATCTTCCCTTGGCGGAGGCCAGCCGCCTGTGCAACCTGGAGATCATCAGCAAGTGCCAGCAGTTGATCTGCTTTGTCTTCCACGACAGCGTCACGCTGCTGGATGCCTGCAAGCATGCTGAGGAACAACACAAGTTGGTCACTCTCTTCTATTTCGACTGATTTGCCCTTCTACTTTCTTCCTCGGTATTGAGCTTGCGGCAGGGGGAAGTGTTCTTGTAGCCAGGCTTCAGCTTCTGCCGGGGTGGTGAGTTCGCCGTTCAGGGTGAGGCAACGCAGTTGCTCCAAAATGGCTTGGAAGGGGCGACCTGGCTTATAACCCAGACGACGCAGATCGTGGCCGTTGAGCAGCGGCTTCACCCAGTACCACTCCTGCAAATAGCGCCAGATCAGCCGCCGGGCCGGCTTGGGGGCGATCCCAGCCAACAAAATCACCGCCGGGATCCGCAGCCCCTGCAGCAGTTGCACCACCTGGGCCGGAGAGAGGCTGCCGGGATCCAGTTGGGCCAACAGGGTTTGGTAATAGGAGGAATGGCTGAGGCGTTCGATGCCTGCTTGGGTGAGGTGGAGTTGGCTGGCCACCTGGGGGGCTTGGGGCAGGGTGAGGAGGAGAGCCTCTAGGCGCAGTTGCCAGATCTCCTGGGATCCCAGCTCAGGATAGCGGCGGCGAAAGTGATAGGCCCAGCGGCCCACCCGTTGCAACCGCCGGCACAGGGAGGGATCCCACTCCAGGTCGGGGTGAATACAGCGCAAAGCTCCCCATTCTGCCAGCCGCTCAAAGGCTTGGGGCCAATCGCGGGATCCGAGAATGTAGGCCAGCTCCTGCTTGAGGCGATCCCCGCCGACGGCATCGTGCAGACCACTGGCTACGGCAGCGCGGATCCATTTTTCTGTGGTCGAGTCCAGGGCGAAGCCCAAGCGCACCGCAAAGCGCACCGCCCGATAAATGCGGGTGGGATCCTCGATGAAGCTGTTGGGGTGCAATGCCCGGATGATCCCCTGTTGCAGATCTGCTTGTCCGCCGAAAAAATCCAGCACCTGTCCTCGCTGGGGGCCGTTGAGGCGCAAGGCCAAGGCGTTGATGGAAAAATCCCGCCGATAGAGGTCTTGCTGGATGGATCCCATGGCCACTTCGGGGGGAGAGGCCGGGTAGGGATAAAACTCCGTGCGGGCGCTGGCGATATCCACACAAAAGCCGCCTGGCCAGATCAAGGCCGCCGTTTGGAATTTGCCGTGGATCTCCAGCCGCGCTTCCGGGAAGCGTTGTTTGAGCGCTTGTCCCAAAATCAAGCCCCAGCCCGGGGGATCCGTCCCATCCAGGGCCGGAGAGTAGGGCCCATCCACCACCAAGTCCAGATCCAGCCGCTCCAGGTTGGGCGAGGGCTGCCGTCCCCACCGGTGCAGCAGCAGATCCCGCACCGTTCCCCCCACCAGATACAACCTCAGGCCCTTCTCATCGGCGATGTGGGCGGCCTGCTCCAGCAACTGTCGATGCCGCTCCGACAGGGCCGCGAAGGTGAGATCCAAAGGGCAGGAAAGGGTGGGCAAAGCCAACTGGGGTGAGAGGGCCGGCAACTCGTGTAGGTGCCGCAACACATCGGTGCGAGTTACAATGCCCACCAACTGTCCATCCTGGAGAACCGGCAGGCGGCCAATATCCCACTGCACCATCAACCGCTGAATCTCCGCCAAGGGGGTGTCGGGGGAGAGGGTTTTCACGTCGGTGGTCATGTAGCCCTTGACGGGGGCATGGCCAAACCCGTGATGCAGGGCGATATCGATATCCCGCCGTGAGATCACCCCCACCAGGCGACCTTGAGCGTCCACCACCACCAGGCCGGAATGGCCGTAGCGCAGCAGCACCCGCTGGGCCTCGTCGATGGTGATCTCCGGTCGGATGGTGCGCACCGGAGCCGACATCAAATCTTTGGCCGTCACCGGGGGCGGGATCCGCTCTTTGACAGCCTGCCTGAGGGCCGCCATGACTTGGGCCGGGTCGGGCAAAGGCTGCTCTGGGCTGGCTTTTAACGTGGCTGCTGCAGCACAATCGTGTCCACCGCCGCCGTAGAGGGCCATCACCCTGCCCAACTGGGCAAACTCCTGCCGCGCCCGCCCGATCAGGCTGAGCCGCTCCCCCTGCCGCGCCACCAAGAGCAGCACATCCACTCCCGTCAGATCCATCAGCCGCATCACCAGGCCGGCCAAGCCGGGCACAAACTCCGGCAGCTCCAGCAGCCATTCTCCCAGGCGATACTCCCCCACCTGCTGCACCTGCATCTGGGCCAACCCCTGGCTGAGCAGCTCGCGCATCTCTGGGGTGAGGCCATCCCCCAAAAAGCGCCGCAACAAGACCAGGTTCACCCCCTGATCCAACAGCCAGCTCAGGGCAGCAGCATCGCGGGCGGTGGTCTCCGGGAAGGTCAAGGATCCCGTATCCATGTGAATGCCCAAAGCCAGCGCCAGCCGCTCAAAAGGGCTGAGAGGGATCCCAGCAGCCTGCAGCCGCTCCACCAGCAAGGTACAGGTGGCCCCCACGGCCTCGATATGACAGTTCACCTGCTGCTGCGGCCAAAAGTTATCCAGTGGACTGGGGTGATGGTCGAAAATCTCAATCTGCGCGCCGGGGACGCTCAACCAAGCGGCAGCTTTTCCCAAGCGATCCGGATCGTGACAATCCACCACAATCCACCGCTGCACCTGTCCCGGATCCACAGAGCGCAGCTCGATGAGGGGAAATTCATCTCGGTACAAGGCCAAAAACTCCTGCACCCCCGGCAGGGATCCCCCGGTCAAGGCGATGCGGGCACCCGGATACAGGCGGGCCGCTCCCACCGCCGCCCCTAGGGTGTCGAAATCCGCCGATTGATGGCACAGGATCAGATCCATTGCGGCAAGGTTTGTCGTATTCCGCTCTTCCATCCTGGCCTAAGCCGGGATCCCTCTTGTTGGAATTGGACGAGGAGAAACGAACGGCTGCCCGACTTCGAGGGGCAAGTGGAAACCTTGAAGTTTCGGGATGAGTGTCGAGTTTTGATCAAAAAATGGGGTCTTTAACCCCGTCCTACGGCTATGCAGAAGCAGGCCAGTAGCGTGGGGAGTTATGTCCACAAGGAGCTTTTACAGCGTCGTCAGCTCCTTTTCTTTTTCTGCCAGCAGCTCATCGATCTTTTTGATATAGCGGTCGGTCAGCTTCTGGATGGCATCCTGCAAGCTTTTGGACTCATCTTCAGACAGCTCGCCGTTTTTCTCCCGCTTGCGCACCGAGTCGATGCCATCCCGCCGGATGTTGCGGATCGAGACTCGCCCCTCTTCGGCCAGCTTGGCCACCTGTTTGCTCAGCTCTTTGCGCCGCTCTTCCGTCAGGGGGGGAATGGTGAGCCGCACCACCTTGCCGTCGTTGCTGGGGGTTAGACCTAGGTCAGAGGCGACAATGGCCCGCTCAATGGCCGCCAAGGTCGAGGGATCAAAAGGCTGGATCAAGAGAGTGCTGGAGTCTGGCGTGGTGAGGCTGGCCAGGGCCTTGAGGGGAGTGGGCACGCCGTAGTACTCCACCTGAATCCGATCCAGCAGGCTGGAATTGGCCCGCCCGGTGCGCACCGTATTAAAGGAGCGCTGTGTGGCTTGCACAGCTTTGTTCATCAACTCCTCAATCTCAGCTAGCTCCACGGGGTTTTCCTCGCTTTCAAAACAGTTTCCAGACAGTCAGGCTTGGGCAGCCAACCTGGCCCCTCTACGGTGAGCCTGACCTCAATTTTACTGCCTTGTTGGGATCCAGATGGGATCCCGTTCCTCAGAGCTGCACCTGCAGTCGGCGAATTTCTCGCCAGATGCCCCCCAGTGGGATGGTACGAGCTCAAAGCTTCCCCTAAACTGCTCTGCAGTTTACTGCACAACACAGGCACAACAAAGTTTTATGCTCTCTCGCCAAATTGGTTCTTCAACGGCCCTAACCTGGCTGATCGGCAGCTTGAGTCTCTTGGGTTTTGGAGCGGCTGCGGCAGCCTTAGAGCTGCAGATTGTGTCCCCCAATGCTTATAAAGTGCCCTACCTGGGAATTGATGGTGTTTTCACTCTGGATACGTCCCTGGAACAATCGGCCAACGATCCGCGCAATCCAAAGCGGGTGAAGTTTGAGAAGATGGAGTTCTTCTCCTTCTACGCCGATCTGGAGGGGAAAAAGCCCCTGGCGGAAAATTGTCGCTACGCCTATCGGGGGGCTGCGCCGGATCCCTTCTACTACCCTGAGCGCTCCTTAAGTTCCATCTGGGATTTGTTTCAGTTGCAGCCTGGAGCAGACGCCAGTTGCGAGACCTTCACCTATGTGATTCTGCGGGCACCCCACGGGGATCCGGTGCACATGCACCTGCGCTACGGAGGCCGCAACAGCAGCTTCCAGGAACTTCTGAACATCAGCACTCTGCCGGAGGATCCTGCCAACTTCAACCCCTGGTGGAGCACCTACTGCGCGGAGGGGGTAACCGGCTGCGATTGAGGGGCTGGAGCGGCTCACAACTCCTGCCGGGCTTCCAGGGCACGGGCCAGGGTGACCTCGTCGGCGTATTCCAGCTCGGATCCCATGGGCAGGCCGAAGGCCAGGCGGGTCATGCGCAAGGTGGGGGCAACTGGCTTCAGGTAATCCTTGACCACGTGCATGGTCACCTCTCCCTCTACACTGGGGCTGATGGCAAAGATCAGCTCCTGCGGTTTTTCCCGTGCCACCCGGGCCACCAGCTCGCGGATGTGCAGTTGGTCGGCCCCGATCCCGTTCATGGGGGAGATGAGGCCGCCCAAAACGTGGTAAAGCCCCTTGAACTCGCGGGTGCGCTCCATCGCAATCAAGTCTTTGACGTCGGCCACCACGCACCACAGCAAGGGATCCCGCTGTGGCGAACGGCAAATCTCACAGGGATCCTCCGCTGACCAGTTGAAGCAGATGGAACAGTGCCGAACCGTCTGCTTGGCTTCCAGCAGGGCTTTGGCCAGGGCTTCGATCTCGCCGGCAGGCCGGTTGATCAAGTGGAGAGCTAGGCGCTGAGCGGTTTTGGAGCCAATGCCGGGCAGCCGTTGCAGCTCTTCGATGAGGCGAGCCAAGGGGCGAGTGTACATACAGAGTTAAGCAAGCGGGGTTAAGCAAGTGGGGCTCAACCCAGTCCCAACCCCGGCAGACTGATGTTTCCGGTCAGCTCTTCCATGCGTTTGCGCATCGTCTCAGCAGATTGGGTGTAGGCGTTCACCATTGCTGTCAGGAGCAAGTCTTCTACCACATCCACCGACTCCTGGAGCACTTGGGGATCCAGAGAGACCTTAAGGGGTTCTTGGTTGCCGTTTACCGTCACTTTCACCAGCCCATTGCCGGCTTCGCCGACGATCTCCATCTCCTCTAGCTCTTTTTGCAGCCTTTGAGCGCCATCGCGCACCTCTTGGGCTTTCTTGAGCGCTTCTTGGATTTTGCCGAAGGGGCCAAAGCCTCGAGTCATGGGATCCTCTCTTGGGTTATCCAGATACTGCTGTTCTACTCTACCCGTTTCCCCATCGCCGGTGAAAGCACTCGAAAGTTCAGGCCAGAAGTGCTCCGCACCGCTAAGGCGACCGGCCTTCCTTAGGTTGCCCTTAACTCTGGCAGATTATCCTCACAAGAGAAGCCGAAGATCGACTCAAAAGCCCATCTGCTCATCGGTGTTCGCCGTCTGGAGGTGCTATGGCTCAATTGTTGCAGGATCCCCGCTCTCAAGTGGCCCAGCCCAATTCAACTTGGGTAGGGCCTTCTCCCTGGCGTTGGCGGCGCTGGATCCCGGAGCGTTGGTATGTGCATTTGGGCCTGGTGCTGGCCTGCTTGGTTCTGGGATTTCCGGTGTTGTACGCCCTGCTCGTGAGCACCCAGAACAATGCCGAGGTGTTCCGCTATCAATTGACCTTTGGCTCCTCTTTTGCCTTCAACTGGCATCAGGTGATGGTGGCGCGGCACTTGGGCCACTACATGGTCAACAGCACCATCGTGGCGGTGGCGATCACCGTGGGCAAGACGGTTTTGTCGCTGCTAGCCGGGCTGGCCTTTGTGTACTTCCGCTTTCCCGGCAAAGGGCTGGCCTTTGGCTTTGTGCTGATCACGCTGATGATGCCCACAGAAATCTTGATCATTGCCCTGCTGCGGTTGGTCACCAACTTGGGCTGGGGATCCACCTACTACGCTTTAATCGTGCCCTTTCTGGCCAGCGCCACGGCCACGTTTTTGTTCCGCCAGCATTTTTCCAACATTCCCCGCGAGCTGGCGGAGGCGGCCCAACTGGACGGGGCCAACCCGCTGCAATTTCTCACCCAGGTGCTGATCCCCTTGAGCTGGAACGCCATCGGGGCGCAGGCGGTGATTCACTTCGTTTACGCTTGGAATATGTACCTGTGGCCCCGCTTGATCGTGCAAGGCCGAGAGCGACAAGTGGTGCAGGTGGGGCTGCAATCCCTGCTCAATCTGGATAGCTCGGCCTCCTATGGCCCCATGATGCTGGGAGCGATCATCGCCAGTATCCCGCCGCTGCTGGTGTTTATTGCGCTGCAGAAGCCCTTCATGAGCGGGTTAGCCCTCAATCGCGACAAGTAAGCCCTTAGGTTCCCTTTCATGCCCAGAGATCTACGCCGTTTTATTGCTCTGCTGGAATCCCGTGGTCAGCTCCGCCGCATTTCGGCAGAAGTGGATCCGGATCTGGAAATTGCCGAGATTGCCGATCGCCTCTTGGCCTGCGGGGGGCCGGCGCTGCTGTTCGAGCGGGTGAAGGGATCCTCAATGCCGCTGCTCATCAACACCCTGGGCACGGTGGAGCGCATTTGCTGGGCTTTGGGAATGGAGCAGCCTCAGGATCTGGAGGAACTGGGGAAAAAGCTGGCCCTGCTTTACCAGCCGCGGCCACCGCGGAGCTTTGCCCAGGCGGTGGAGTTGGGACAAGCTCTGTTTAGCGTACTCAAAGCTAAACCCAGCCGGGATCTGCTTCCTCCCTGTCAGCAGGTGGTGCTGCGGGGAGAGGAAGTCGATCTCACCCAGTTGCCCCTGTTGCGGGTCTACCCCGGCGATGCCGGACGGGTGCTGACCTTGGGCCTGATGGTCACCAAAGACCCGGAAAATGGGATCCCCAACGTGGGGGTGTACCGCCTGCAGTTGCAAAGCCGCAACACCATGACGGTGCAATGGCTGTCGGTGCGGGGGGCGACTCGGCATCTGCGCAAAGCGGCGGCCCTGGGCCAAAAGTTGGAGGTGGCGGTGGCGGTGGGGGTGGATCCGGTGGTGATTTTGGCGGCGGCCACACCTCTGCCGGTGGATCTGTCCGAGTGGCTGTTTGCCGGTCTCTACGCCGGAGAAGGGTTGCACCTGGCCCAGTGCAAAACGGTGGATCTGCAGGTGCCGGCTCATGCTGAGATCGTTTTGGAGGGCACCATCACCCCTGGGGAAGTGGCCCCCGACGGGCCTGCCGGGGATCACATCGGCTACTATGGCCCCCGCAACGAGCAGGCCCCTCTGATTCGCTTCCACTGCTTGACCCACCGCCGGGATCCCATCTACCTCACCACCTTCAGCGGCAAGCCCCCCAAAGAGAACGACATGATGGCGCTGGCCCTGAACCGCATCTACACCCCCATCCTCAGGCAGCAGGTGCCGGAGATCGTGGATTTCTTCTTGCCGATGGAGGCGCTGGGCTACAAGGCCGCTATTCTTTCCATCGACAAAGCCTACCCCGGCCAAGCGCGGCGGGCAGCCCTGGCCTTCTGGAGCGCTTTGCCCCAATTCAGCTACACCAAGTTTGTGATCGTGGTGGACAAAGACATCAACGTCCGGGATCCACGGCAGGTGCTGTGGTGTCTGTGTTCGCGGGTGGATCCGCAGCGGGATGTGTTTATTCTGCCGGACAATCCCTTTGACACCTTGGACTTTGCCACCGAAAGACGGGGTCTGGGGGGCAAGATGGGCATTGATGCCACCACCAAGATCCCCCCGGAAACCGATGCTCCCTGGCGGGAGCCCCTTGCTCCAGATCCGGAGGTGGCCCGCTTGGTGGATCGCCGCTGGGCAGAATATGGCCTGGCGGATCTCGATGGGCAGCCGGCGGATCCCCGCCTGTTTGGATACGAGCTCTAGGCCCGCAGGGCCTCAATGGGATCCAGTTGCGCCGCTTTGCGGGCCGGGAAAATGCCGAAGACTAGCCCAATCCCAGTGGACAGGGAGAACGCCACTCCCACTGCCACCCCATCGACTTGGGTGGCCAAGGGGGTGAACACCTGCACCGCCACCAGCAGGCCGCTGCTGAGGAGGATCCCGAGCACCCCCCCGGTCACGGCAATGAAAATCGCTTCGGCGGCAAACTGCTGCAAAATCTGCCGGCTATCCGCCCCAATCGCCTTGCGCAGCCCGATTTCATGGGTGCGTTCCGCAACCGAGATAAGCATCACATTCATGATCCCCACCCCTCCCACCAGCAGGGAGAGGGCCGCCGTGCCCGTCAGCAGCACCCGCAGCAGGCTCAAAATCCTGGCCGACCCATCCAGGAGCACCTTTTGGTTGCGGATGATGAAGTCATCTTCTCCCACCAATTGGTGCCGCTGGCGCAGCAGGTTGCGGATTTGGAACTCGGCAGCAGGCAGATCGGCTTCAGAGCGGGCCGAGACGAAAATCGCCGTCAGCTCTGTGCCGTAGGGGGAACGCCGCCCGACCAACCGATTGGCCACCACATCCACCGGCAGAAACACTCCGGCATCGCTGTTGCCAAACACCGTCGGCTTCGAGCGCAAAGTGCCGATTACCTCGAAGGGCAAGTTGTTCAGCAGGACGGTCTCCCCAATGGCAGCGGCGGGATCCAGGCCGAACAACTGGCTGGCGGCATCGCTGCCCAGCACCACCACCGGGCGCTGTTCCTCGATGTCGGAGGGCAAGAGAAAGCGGCCTGCCTCGATCTCCAGGTTCAAGACCGACAAGTACTCCGGCCAAGTGCCGGTGGCCTCGTAGCGGCGATCCACTCCACCTCGCACCGCGCGCACATTGGTGCCCAGGCTGGGGACAGCTGCTGACACGGCAGGCACTTCCGCAGCAATGGCTCGCACATCCTCCAAAGTGAGGGGGCGGATGTTGCCGGCATCGACCAGGCCCAAGTTGGCCGAAAAGACGATCAGCAAGTTGGTGCCCAGAGAGCGAAATTGATCCACCGCCATCTCTTGGGCAGCATAGCCAAATCCGGCAATGGCCACCACCGCCGCATTGCCGATGAGGATCCCGAGCATGCTCAGCCCGGTGCGCAGGCGATGTCGTCGCACCATTTGCCAGGCCATTTTGGCCGCCGTTGCCAGGCTCATGGCTGTTGCTCCGCTCTTTTAATCAAAGTCTCTAGGTTCACCCCAGGAGGCAGGGCAGTAAAGACCCGATCCCCTGCCTGCAGACCAGAGAGGATTTGGGTAACTCCACCCTGAGTGATGCCCGTTTCCACGCGGCGATAGACAGGTTGCCGGCTTTGGGGATCCAGCAGGAGCACGCCTTCCTGGCTTTCCTCCCGGAGGATAGCCACTGAGGGCACCGTCAGAGCCTGAGGCTGGGGATCCCCAATGAAATCCACCGAAACAGTCATGCCGGTGCGCAAAAAGTCGGCCCCAGGCTCCGGTTCAACGAAGACCCGAAAGACGGTTACCTCTCGCACCACCACCGTAGCGGGTGCAATCCGCTTCACCCGCCCCTGCACCAGGCGGTCGGGGTAGGCCAGGGAGCGGATCTCCACCGGCTGACCCACCCGCACCTGGGCAATCTGGGCTTCTGGCACTTCTGCCCGCACCTCAATTCCCTGAGCCAGCGCCAAAATGGAACTGGAAGAAGCTGCGGTGGCATCGGAAGCTGCTGTTGTGGGAGCTACAAAGGATCCCACCTCGGCAAAGCGCTGCACCACCACACCGGAAAAGGGGGCGCGGACTTCGGTGTCAGCCAACCGGGATTGCCGTTGGGCCAGCTCGGCTTGTGCCTGGGCAATTTGGGCTTGAATTTGCTGTAGGGTTTCCGGGCGGCTCCCCAGTTGCAATCGCTCCAACTCCTGTTGAGCAGCTCGCAAATCCGCTTGCGCTTGTTCCAGGCGGGCCGAGCGTTGATCCAGCTCGCTGCGGGCTATCACCCCCGCCTGCACCAGGGCCTGAATGCGCTCCAACTCCCTCTGAGCCAAGTCCACCTGCGACCGGGCAGCATCCACCCTGGCCTGGGCCGCCGCGATCACCTGGGGGCGCTCTCCGGCCTGTTGCTCCGCTAGACGGGCTTGCAGCTCTTGAATGCGGGCTTGGGCTTGGCGAATGCCACTGGCGAGATCGCCGTAGTCCATCCGGGCCAATAACTGCCCTGCCACCACTTCATCTCCCTGATCCACCAACAGTTCCGCCAGGCGACCCGACTCGCGAGGGCTGACATTCACCTGGCGGAGCGGCTGCACCTGGCCGCTCACCCGCAGGCGTTGGGTCAGATCCACCACTTGAACCGGTACCGTCAATCTTTCCAGCCGTTCTGCCCTCTGCTGCTGCAGCTGACGCTGGATCAGGAGACCGCTGCCCCCTAGGCCGGCCAACAGCAAGCCCAAGAGCATCCAACCGAAGGGAAATCTCTTGGGGCGGGGTTTGCTCTGGGGCAGAGGCTGCTCTGCAAGCTTGGGAGTAGACAGGGATCCCGTCTTGGGCTCATCGGTGTGCAGGATCACAAAAGTCTCCCGTTTGTAACAAAAGCTTTATCTTTGTCTAGCCTATTGGAAAAATGGGGGAAGCGTAAACACAGTCTCCCACCTCTTGAGCTCTATGTCGGCCAGCTCTGTACAAAAAACAGCGACGATTGTTACCATGGTTAACTGCCGGTAGCGCGGGAAGGCCATGAACGTTCGCATCAACGCTGAGGAGATCATCCGCTCCATTGAAGCTGCCCAGATGAAGCCGGATCTGCCGGAGATTCGGGTTGGGGATCAGGTACGGGTGGGAGTTCGCATTCAAGAGGGGGGCAAGGAGCGGGTACAAGCCTTTGAGGGCACGGTCATTGCCATGCGCCACTCCGGTATCAACCGCACCATTACGGTGCGCAAGGTTTTCCAAGGGATCGGTGTGGAGCGGGTTTTCCTCATTCACTCCCCGCGCATCGAGTCGATTCAGGTGCTGCGGCGAGGTAAAGTGCGCCGGGCCAAGCTGTTCTATTTGCGGGATCGGGTGGGCAAAGCCACTCGCATCAAGGCTAAGGCAGAGAGCCCGGATAGTTGAGGAACAGCTCCTCTGAAAATTAGGTGTACCTGCTACACTGGGTAAGCGGGTGTAACCTTTGGCCAATGCGTCCTTAGTTCAGTTGGTAGAACGTCGGTCTCCAAAACCGGATGTCGGGGGTTCGAGTCCTCCAGGGCGCGCTAACCATCAGACCCCCTTCTGTGGCGATGGCTTAAGGTGGAAACACCCCATCTGAGGTGGTTTTGGCGGCCATGAAGTCTGTCTCCAATGTCCTCTCGGCTCTGTTGCTGGGGCTGCTGCTTTGGTTGGGGATCCCTGTCTGGCCTGGATTGGGTGTTGTGGCAACGGCGGCGAGCCACAAGGTGGATCGCCAGATCGATCGACTGTTTGAGGAAGCCTTTGCTGCAACTCAGAGGGGAGATTTTGCCCAGGCGGAAGCCCTGTGGACTCAACTGTTGCAGATCCAGCCGGACAACCCAGCCCTGTGGAGCAACCGGGGCAATGCCCGTGTCAGCCAGCACCAACTGCAGGCAGCTCTGGAGGATTACGCTGAGGCCATTCGTTTGGCCCCTGAGGCGCCGGATCCCTATCTAAATCGAGGAACTGCTCTGGAGGGGCTGGGGCGGTGGCAGGAAGCAATTGCAGACTACGAACGAGTGTTGCAGTTGGATCCCAACGATGCGGCAGCCTACAACAACCGCGGCAATGCGGAAGCAGGGCTGGGCCAATGGCAACAGGCCTTGGCCGACTACCGCCGCGCCACAGAATTGGCTCCCGACTACGCCTTCGCTCAGGCCAACTATGCTCTGAGCCTCTACCAGGTGGGCGAAACAGAAGCTGCCCTGCGCTTGATGCGGGCTCTGGTGCGCAAGTACCCGAAGTTTCCAGATATGCGGGCTGCTCTCAGTGCCATCCTTTGGGTGCAGGGTCGGCAAGGAGAGGCCGAAAGTCATTGGGTGGCTGTGCAAGGGCTGGATCCCCGCTACGCCGACCTGGAATGGGTGAAAACCGTCCGCCGTTGGCCACCGGCAATGGTGGCAGCTCTGGAGCGTTTCCTTTCTCTCAAGTAGTGAGGCTTACGATTGCGGCGGAGGCACTCTGGGTCTTGACTCTGCGCATTGACGAAACAGTTGCTGGGGATCCCCGCAGCCAGAGTCTCAGGTTACATCCTGTCTGGGGGGATGGAGATTGCTAGATTGGGATCAAGCCGAGGGCGGATTCCAGCAGCAGGCTTAACCCAGAGCCAAGAGAGCGCAGAGGGATCCCAAAGGCTTTCAGCGAGCTGTGAAAAAAACTGTGTAAGGGATTGCTTCCTGCGACACCTTTTCGCCTTCTTCTTCGTCTGTTTCAGTCCTATCGCGGCGCGTGGTATCAACGTGAGTGCAATGGCTTGTTTCTCTCGCTCTTCTTCCTTCTTCCCTGATGGGAGAGGGAGGCTGCGAAATCACTGGAGCTGGGCAGGGCTGTTGCTCATGGTTCTGCAGCTTGGGCAACCCGCCGTGGCTCAGACGGAAACCCGAGTTTGGAGCGGAACCGGCCAAATTTTGAGCGGCCAGGGGCAGGGGGCGACGGTGCAATTGATCTTGGAAACGGGTGGCGGGCGTATCTGGAGCCAATCGGGGCCGGCCTTGGATGCACCCTTTTCCGGCGGCCATATTTCGGTAACCAGCGGTGATGGCACCTGGCAAATTCAATCGCAAGGGGATCAGTTGTTGGTCACCTTTTACCGCGGCGAGCAGATCATCCGCTGGCAACTGCGGCCCATGGGCGAGATCCCCAGCTCTTCTCCTTCTGCGCCATCCAGCTCCCTGAGCAGTGACTCCGCCCAGCCCGTAGCGCTGCCCGTCCAAGAGCTGGTGATTCCAGTACTGAAGAATTTGCCCGGCAACCCCTGAGGGATCCCTGCCCCGCCGGTTCTCGACCCATGAAACCTGGTGCGTTGGCCGCTGGGGCTATCAAACCTGTGGCCACTGGAATGGGCTGGGATGATTTTGGGGGCGGTGGGCCTGGGGATCCTATCCCATCGGCAGTTAGCCCGCCTGTTGTTTAGCTGAGCAGCGGGACACAGGGCAGGGGCAGTTGAGCTGCTGCCGCCGCATCCAGCAACCAAAGCAGCCGTCCTCTGGGGTTTATGCGCTGGCAGGGTAGGTGGGCCTCGGTGGTCAGCGCCTCTTTCACGATGGGGGCTTTGTTCGCTCCGGTTACCAGGAACACCACCTGGGCTGCTTGGTTCAGAACAGGATAGGTCAAGGTTAGGCGCGGCTCCTGCCCTTTTTGCCCCACTGTCACCCAGCGGTGCTGCACCTGCAGAGCGGCTGTGTCGGGAAACAAGGAAGCTGTGTGGCCATCTTCCCCCACTCCCAGCCATACCAGGTCGAGAGAAGGGCACTCTGTACCGAAAATCTGCCGCAGGGTGGCCTCGTATTCGGCAGCATCGCGAAGGGGATCCCTCGCTTGGGTGGGCATAGGGAAAACTTGAGCCGCCGGGATCCCGATCTGCTGCAGCAGGGTTTCTCGTACCATGCGGTAGTTGCTTTCAGGGTGATCCGGGGGAACATAGCGCTCGTCTCCCCAGAACAGCCAGGTTTGTTGCCAAGGGATCCCTGGGGTTTGGGCCAGGGCAGCATACAGCTTCTTGGGGGTGCTCCCTCCCGCCAAGGCCACCGTAAAGCGTCCCCGCTCGCGAATGGCAGCGGCTGACCGACCTTGCCAAATCTCGATGGCCCGTTGGATTAAGACGGGGCCCTCCGGAAAGATCTCCAACTGGAATCCCTGCATACACCGAAGCCCTACTGCCGACCTATGCTGGGTCAGCCGACCTGCACCAACACTTTACCGAAGGGATCCCCTAAGCGGGGCAAACACTAGGAAGCCACCGCCAGCTCTTTGGCTTCTGCCCGAATTTGCTCGTAGAGGGCGCGCAGCTTCAGGCCCACGATGATCTGAATCAGACCAGAGCCATTGCGGGATCCCGGGTATTCCGGGTGCTTGCGCAACAGTTCCGTCAGCTCGCCATAGTAGCGGGTGGACAAGTTGCTCAGGTGGTTCTCGATGTAGATGACCTCTTCCAGCTTGTCGAAGGTGCCGTCGATCTCCAGAATCGAAACCGGGTGCTCGAAGTAGGTGGAAGGGCCATAGTGGAGGCGGATCCCTGGATAGGAACAAGTCAGCTTTTTGCCGCAGGGGATCCAATCGATGGTGGAGCCTTCGTCAAAGAGATAGACATGGTCGAAGTACTTCACCCCTTCCCGCTGGATCAGCCGCACCCGCAGTACTTTGTGCTCTGGATCCAGCTCCGGCAACAACTGGGTAGGCAAAACCTCAATGACGGCATCGGCGTACTGCTTCTGCACATCGACATAGGCTTCAAAGTCCGGGCGGCGAGCCTCGATTGAGCGCAACACATCTTCGTAGGTGTGGCCCCGCTCCGCCATGTCCCGCTTCACTTTCCAAGCAATCTTGATCTCTGGGGCCAGATCCAAGTACACCTTGAAGTCCAGCAGCTGGCGCACCCGCTCGTCATACATGGGATGCAGCCCCTCCAGGACGATGATGCGGTTGGGCTCCACCAGCTCCGGTGGGTCAATCAGCCCCGTCTCGTGGTTGTAGATGGGCTTCATCACACTTTGGCCGTTCTTAAGCGCCTTGGCCTGCTCGTACATCAGGTCGAAGTTGTTGGCGCGGGGATCCAGCGCCGTGATGCCCTTCTCTTTGCGCTGGTAGCGATCCAAGGAGTGATAGTCATCCAGACAGATGGTGGTAATCAGATCCCGGCCAAATAGATCCCCCAGCCGGCGTAAAAAGGTGGACTTGCCACAGCCAGAATCTCCGGCGACACCAATCATCACAACACGATCAGGACTGCTTGCCATGGGAACTCCTTGGGGACGGGCAGGGCAAAACTGAGAAAAAGGCTCTAGAAAGTTACCAACTGTTACGGTCTTGCATGATACCAAATAAAGCCGTTACATCACAAGCCGCTGGCAGGCCAGAGCTGTGGGCACCACAAGCAACAATTTAACAAAAAATCCATATTTTTGGCCGATGAGCTTGGCCGGGATTATTTTTCCGGGGTTGCCGCTCTCAGGACGGCCTGGGGGGCTGGCGAAGGTCGTCTGCTTCTCCTCTGACAAGTTCCGTTTGAGCAGCCGGGCTGCTGTGGTGTTTGCTATTTTGCTATATGTAAGCTCATTTCCTCCCAGTGCCAGGAGCAGATCGCAGGTATGGTTGCCAGCGCAGAAAAGCGAGAGGTTGTCGTCAATCTGTATCGTCCCAACGCCCCCTTGATCGGCCAATGTGTGGAGACCTACTCCATTGTCGGCGAAGGGGCACCCGGACTGACTAAGCACATTGTGCTCAGCTTGCCGGATCCCAACTACCGCTACCTAGAAGGGCAAAGCGTTGGCATTATCCCTCCTGGCGAAGATGCCAAGGGCAAGCCCCACAAGCCCCGCCTCTACTCGATTGCTTCCACCCGCTTTGGCGATGATGGCGAGGGGCGCACCGTCTCTTTGAGCGTGAAGCGGGCTGAATATGTCGATAGAGAGACAGGCCAGCCGGGGGTGGGGGTCTGCTCCGGCTTCCTCACCGATTTGAAGGCAGGCGATGAGGTGATGATTACGGGGCCATCGGGGAAAACTTTCCTACTGCCCGAAGATGAGAACGCCAACCTGATCTTGATCGCCACCGGCACCGGCATTGCCCCTTTTCGCGCCTTCATCAAGCACCTGTTTGAAGAGGATCCCAACTATCAGGGCAAGATCTGGCTGTTCTTTGGGGTGCCCACCACCTCCACCTTGCTCTACCACGGGGATCTGGAGGCCTGGAAAGCCCAGTACGGGGATCGCTTCCGCGTCGATTACGCCATCAGCCGCGAGCAACAAACCCCCGATGGCAAGAAAATGTACGTGCAAAACCGCATGGCCGAGTACGGCGCCGAGCTGTGGGAGATGCTGCAACAGCCCAACACCTACACCTACATCTGCGGCCTCAAGGGGATGGAGGACGGGATCAACAACGTCATGGGGCCTTTGGCCGAACAAGCCGGTCAGGATTGGAGCAAGTTCCAGAAGGAGCTGAAGAAAGCAGACAGGTGGCACGAAGAAACCTACTGAATCTCTGCTTGTGATCCCTGCTTGTCGGTTTGTCAGCGCCAATAGGGATCCCGTTCCTTGCTTGAGAGCACTGGCGTGGGGAGTATGTCAAAATGCTTCTATCTCCCAGCGTATGCGCTTTTTTCCCAGGAGCATCGAACCGTGGACGCGCGCTACAATCCCCAGGCCATTGAGAGCAAGTGGCAGGCCCACTGGCGTGAAATTGGGCTGGATCGCACCCCAGAGCTGAAGGACGGGAGCCGCAAATTTTATGCCCTGTCTATGTTCCCCTACCCCAGCGGCAACCTGCACATGGGGCATGTGCGCAATTACACCATCACCGATGTAATTGCCCGCTACAAGCGAATGCAGGGATACGCGGTGTTGCACCCGATGGGCTGGGATGCCTTTGGCCTGCCGGCGGAGAATGCCGCCATCGACCGGGGGATCCCGCCGGCCAAGTGGACCTACCAAAACATTGCCCAGATGCGGGATCAGTTGCAGCGGTTGGGCCTGTCCTACGACTGGGAGCGGGAGATTACCAGTTGTTCGCCGGACTACTACAAGTGGACGCAGTGGATCTTCCTGCAATTTTTGCAGGCGGGCTTGGCCTACCAGAAAGAGGCGGCGGTGAACTGGGATCCGGTGGATCAGACGGTGCTGGCCAACGAGCAGGTGGATGCGGAGGGGCGTTCCTGGAGATCCGGCGCCCTGGTGGAAAAGCGCATGCTCAAGCAGTGGTTTTTCAAAATCACCGCCTATGCCGACCAACTGCTGGCGGATCTGGAAAAGCTCTCCGGCTGGCCGGAGCGGGTGCGCACCATGCAGGAGAACTGGATCGGCCAATCGGTGGGGGCCAAGGTGATTTTCAAAACCGAGGCAGGGGACGAGCTGGCAGTATTCACCACCCGGCCTGATACCCTCTGGGGGGCCACCTTCATGGTGATGTCGCCGGAGCACCCCTTGGTGGACAAGCTCACCACTGCCGAGCAACTGCAGGCCGTCAGAGCCTATCAAGCCCAGGCCGCTGCCCGCAGCGAGATCGAGCGCAGCGCTGAAGACCGGGAAAAGACAGGGGTTTGGACGGGATCCTACGCCATCAACCCCGTTAACCAAGAGCGGATCCCCATCTGGATTGCCGACTATGTGCTGATGGGCTACGGTACGGGGGCCATCATGGCCGTGCCCGCCCACGACCAGCGGGATTTCGAGTTTGCCCGCAAGTTCGGCCTGCCCATCAAGCGGGTGGTGCAGCCGCCGGAGGGTTCTCCGGCCTCAGCGGATCGCGCCAGCGGGACGGAGTCCTCAGAACTGCAGGCTGCCTGGACGGGGGAAGGGGTGATGATCAACTCTGGCCCCCTAGACGGGATCCCGGTGGGCAAAGGCCCAGGGCAAAGTGTGGAAAGAGCCATCGCCTGGCTGGAAGCCCAGGGGCTGGGGGAAAAGCAGATCAACTACCGCCTGCGGGATTGGCTGATCTCGCGGCAGCGCTATTGGGGTTGTCCCATCCCGGTGATCCATTGTCCCCACTGTGGCATTGTGCCGGTGCCGGAGGAGGATCTGCCGGTGCTCTTGCCGGAGGAGGTGGAGCTGACGGGGCGAGGGGGATCCCCGTTGGCCCAGTTGGAGGACTGGGTGAAGGTGAAGTGCCCCACCTGTGGCGCGGAGGCTCGCCGGGAAACCGATACCATGGACACCTTCATCTGCTCGTCGTGGTACTTCCTGCGCTTCAGCGATGCCCGCAACGACCGAGAGATCTTCCGCAAAGACCGGGTGAACGCCTGGCTGCCGGTGGATCAGTATGTGGGTGGCATTGAGCACGCCATCCTGCACCTGCTCTACTCCCGCTTTTTTACCAAGGTGTTGCGGGATCGGGGGCTGCTGGATTTTGACGAGCCGTTCTCGCGTCTGCTCACCCAGGGGATGGTGCAAGGGCGCACCTACTATAACCCCAACAAGTCCGGCAAGGATCGCTGGATCCCGGCAGCTCTGGTGCAGGATCCCAACGACCCGCGGGATCCGGAAACGGGCGAGCCCCTGCAAGTTATCTACGCTACCATGTCCAAGTCCAAGGGCAACGGCGTGGATCCCGAGGAGGTGCTGGCCCACTACGGGGCGGATACGGCCCGCATGTTTATCCTCTTCAAGGCCCCGCCGGAGAAGGATCTGGAGTGGGACGATGCCGATGTGGAGGGGCAATTTCGCTTTCTCAACCGCGTCTGGCGGCAGGTGTACGAGTTTGTCGTTCGCGGTAGCGGGACGGAGTCTTTGCAGAGCGGGGCCCCAGAGCTGTTGCCGGCCAAGGTCGAGGTGGGATCCCTGACCAAGGCGGAAAAAGATCTGCGCCGGGCCATCCACACCGCCATCAAGGAAGTCAGCGAAGATCTGGAAAACGATTATCAATTCAACACCGCCATTGCCGAGCTGATGAAGCTGAGCAATGCTCTGGGCGAGGCCGGGATCCTGGATTCGCCGGTCTATGCAGAGGGGATCCGCACGCTGGTGTTGCTGATGGCGCCCTTTGCCCCCCATATTGCGGAGGAGCTGTGGCAGGCGCTGGGGGGCGCAGACTCGGTGCATCGGCAGTCTTGGCCCAGCTATGACCCGGCAGCGCTGGTGGCCGACACGGTGACCATTGTGATTCAGGTGAACGGCAAATTGCGCGGCTCGTTTGAGGCCCCTGCCGAGGTAACGCCGGAGGAGCAGGAACAGTTGGCCCTTCGGTCAGAGGCAGCGCAGAAATATCTGGAAGGGGCAACGCCCAAAAAAGTGGTGGTGGTGCCGAAAAAGCTGGTTAACTTTGTCCTCTAACGGCGGGCCTGGCCAAAATGTTCCGCACTGCTGACACGAACGGGATCGGGGCTTTCACTCGGCGTGGCAGCTCATCGACTTTCCAGGATCGGGCTATGCTGGACTGAGGACTACACCCATCTCCCTGTTGCTATGCGAGACCTTCTGCGCGACATTCTTCGGGATTGCTCTGGCTTTGTGGAACTGCGCTACCACAGCAAGGTGTTTCGCAGCATCACTGCCGAGAAGGGCCGCCTTGAGCGCACCGCGGTTCGTCGCCGTTCCGGAGTGGGGGTGCGGGTGTTGGAGGCCGGCACTTGGGGCTTTGCTGCCACCGGGGATCCCTCGCCGGCTGCTATTCGGGAGGCCATCGCTGAGGCTCGCCGTGCTGCTCAAGCCAGTGCCGACTACCGCAAACAAAAGCTGGGATCCCTGCCCAGTGTGCGGCTGGCCCAAGGGGAGTTCTGCGAGCCCGGTGTGGAGGAGGTGTTGAACAAACCGCTGGAGGCGAAGATCCAGTTGGCTCTGGAAACCGAGGCGCAGGCCCGGCAGGCTTCCCGCCAAATTAGCTCCGCCAGTTGCACCTACAACGAGATTTACGAGGAAAAAGCCATCGTCACCACCGATGGGGCGGATGTGGCCTTTCGTCTGGTACGCCCCGAGCTGCGAGTTCAGGCGGTGGCCGAAGCTGCCGGCCAGCTCAGCAGTGGCTCCGAGGCCATTGGGGTAACAGGGGGATGGGATTGCCTGTTCCGCTCGCATCCCTTGCAGATGGCGGAAAAGGCGGCTGCTACCGCGGTTGATTTATTGTCCGCAGGCTACGCAGAAGGGGGATGGGCCACGGTTATTCTGTCGCCTTCCATCGTGGGGCTGTTGGTGCACGAGGCCATTGGCCACACGGTCGAGGCGGATTTTGTCCTGGCGGGTTCTGTGGCTGCCGGCAAGCTGGGGCAGCGGGTGGCCAGCGACTTGGTTACTCTCAAAGACTCCGGCCATTCGGAGTTTATGCCAGGGGCAGGGGGAACCCTTCCTGTGGACGACGAGGGCGTTCCTACCCAAAGCACCACCATCATCCAAAACGGCATTCTGGTCAGCTATCTCCACAACCGCGAAACTGCTGCCCACTTTGGCGTAGAGCCCACCGGCAATGCCCGCGCCTGGGAATATGCCGATGAGCCTTTGATCCGCATGCGCAACACCTTCATTGAACCCGGATCCCAAACGCTAGAAGAAATCATCGCCAGCACTCCCGATGGCTACTTCCTGGATGGGGCCAGGAACGGGCAGGCGGACTCCACCGGCGAGTTTATGTTTGGCGTGGAGCGGGCCTACCGCATTCGCGATGGCAAGCTGGCGGAGTTGCTGCGCGGTGTCACCATCACCGGCAATGCTTTTGAGGTGCTGCAATCGGTAGATGCCGTCTCGCGGGACTTCCTGTGGGATTTGGGATCCGGCCATTGCGGCAAGGGTCAACCGGCCAAGGTGGATGCAGGCGGCCCCTACATTCGCTGTCGGGCCATTGTAGGTGGGCAACAACCTGTGTAGTTATTCCCTTGGCGCTCCACAGCTAGCCCAGAGGTGAAGCCCACAGCTCGCTCTGTAAAGGGGACTGGCAGGCCAGCTCCAGGACTACCGAAAGCTGCTGGCCAGGAGCTACACAGAAACTCTGTCCTGCCGGCCCGACTGACCGTGGGGGAGTTCACAGAACAGCCAATCCGTCCGCAAAAATTAGGGATCCCCTCACCTGCGGGGATCCCAGATGGGGTACTGGATCAAACCTTAGCGAGGGAAAACCACCTGGGCTCGCAACTCGCCCGGCGGGTTGGCCTGCGTGTGAATGTTGATGTAGTAAGCTCCGGCCAAAAAGCTGGAGACTTGCTCAGGGGTGAGGTTGGCTTCCAGTCGGAAATTCCCCGACTGATTGCCTGGATTCGGCAACATGTTCAAGACAAAGGCCACCGGCCCTGTGGCCTGGGCGAAAGATTGTCCTGGCTGCGGCTGAGCAATGTGAATGTGCCCAGGGCCAAAGTTAGCAATGGGTAGAAGTGGGGTTGTGAGATTTGTAAAGCTTCCTTAACCGCTGAGAAACAAGACAGCAACCAGGCAAAAGCCGCAAAAAACCTCGAAAATTGAACGAGGCCGAAGGGAAAAACCGATCAACAACATGGAAAAAAGCTCCTCGGTCAGAGAACAGGCCAAATAAGTTACGTATCAGGCCCAGCTTCGGATTCATCTCCGGGTTTAAAAGATGGCAAAATCCCCGCTACCAAGAGACAAAAGCCCCTACCCTGTGGGGGTTGGGGGATGGTGTAGACTGGAGAACGTGCGCGGAGCAGAAATCTCTGACCGTACCTATAAAGTTGCGGAGAGGGGGAGAGGGTTCACCCAGGCACTTTCCCCAAGCTCGGTTCAGCTAGAAATCGCAGGAGCCCCGCACTGTACCCGTAGGGTCGGTGTCGGGAGGAATGCGCTTTGATGAAGTACAATGAACTTATGAGCCAAG
>NZ_JBSSCH010000017.1:0-46335 GCF_054059615.1 Thermostichus sp. OS-CIW-33 | reverse complement strand
TGAAGTCGTTGCACCGCTCAATCGTATTCTTGGCCTATGCGTGATGACAACGATATTCACATGGCCGGCACTGCGTTTTTAAAGGGCGTCGGCTACGGTCGGCGCTATCCTTCCCCGCCCTGAAGGACGGGGCTTGCCGCGCCTTTTGGTCAATGGGATCCCTCTCCTCAGGGCACGACCAACACCGGGCAGGGGGCAAGATCGATCACGCGGTGGCTGACAGAGTTATTCTGCCCCTCTCCGGAGAGGGTGAGGCCGCGGGATCCCATTACAATTAGGCTAATCTCCAGCTCGTCTGCCACATCACAGATGACAAAAGGCACCTTTCCCTCTCGATACTCACTCTTGACGCTGTTGAGGCCGATTTGATGCAGGCCAGACTCCGTTTGCTTGAGCAGGTTGCGGATGTTTTGCCGAGCTTGTTCCGCCCTCTCCGCGTCCAGCTCCGCGGCATCCAGTACAGAGAGCAAGTACACCTGACTTTTGTAGCGCTGCGCTATGTCTGCCACCAAGGGCAAGGCGTGGCTGGTCTCACGCGAGTTGTCGATGGGAAAGAGCAGCTTGTCGAACATAGTCGCGGATTCCGCGGTTAAGCCCATTCCCTATCCAAGTTGGGGGCTTGCCCTATTCTATCAATTTTACCGGGAGCTCAATGGCCTCATTCCACCCCTGCCCGTTTTCCTGTTGTCAGGGGCTCCACCTGGGCTGCTTCGCCCTAGCTGCAAACGGAGCTCCTCTGCTGTTTGGATGAGTAGCCATTCTATCATCCCGCGAAAGTCCAGCCGCCCTAAGCCATGCTGGGCTGAAGTTTACGCAATTCCTGCCAAAAATCCATTATTTTCAGATTGACCAAACTTGGAAAAGAATAATGAAAAAAGTGTCGCCCCCCAGGGCAAAACCACATTTGATCCCCTGGCTTTAGGTGGTTTCTCCACTTCTCGAGCGAAGCAGGATCCACAATGGGGTCATCCTTGCTGGCGCAAACCAACATCGGCACCGACACTTTCTGGGCTGGAATCGCTATCGCCTGAAATAGGGAGTGAGGTATGGGAGAAGTATCCAAATCTTTAGCCAGAGCATAGGAGAGTGAGCGTGCTCGCCACTGTTCTGAAGTAGGTAGAAGGCTCTGGGCTATACGCACCAAGAGTTGTTCCCGACTCCAGCAAAAGATTTTTCGCTGCACATAGAAATGGGCATGCCAAGTGGTAGCAGGCCAACCTCCCACGGCCAGCAAGGTCAGAGACTGTACCCGCTGTGGGTAACGGCAGGCAAAAAGATAAGCGGCCACCCCGCTCAAGCCGTGGCCGATAAGATGAACGGGTCGATCCCAAGCTTTGAGATATTCGTATAGCAGCGTGATTACAGTCTCCAGGCTACAAGGCTCATCCTGGGTTTGGTGGTACTCCCAGTAGGCTATCCGAAAGCATTTCCCCAGGGATCCTAATAAAGGCTGATCAAAGAGCTTGAGACTGGGAGAAATGCCCAGATACAGGGCCTCAAAAGCGAGCGCAGAAGCGGAGCTTAAACTCATATTCGCTATTCCATCTCGACTGTTAAAACCATCAAGGCTGCTAGCCAAACAAAAGATCTACAAAGTCCAGTAGCCAGAAACCAACCGGCAAAGTGCGGTTGAACCATGCAATTGTGAACAGTGCAATTGCCATTGGAAAATGCGGCCCAAAGGATCCGAGCCGATCTGGATAGAGGAGAGGGGACAATACCCCTCTCCTTTCTGCAGATCCCCGAACCAGGGAGCCTCAAACCTCATTCACAGCCCAGGCAAAATCTGGGCCAACACGTCCGCACTGTTCAGGAGCATGTAGGCAAACAGGGCACCGCCAACGCCGCCCACCAGAAACCCTCCCGCCAACTGGCTCCAGCCGGCACGGGTGCGCAAGTTTTCGGGCAAGTCCTCCGATCCTGCCGGTACTCGCACCGGCTGAGGGGATCCCTGCGATTCCGCCATCAGTTGCACTCCCGGCGTCGGATAGGCCACCTCTCCATAGGGGGTGTTCACCACCGCCACCAGCCGCGAGCGCGGAAAAGAGACTCGTCCATAGATCGAAAGACAAACCGTTAGGATCAGCACCAGACCAATGGCCGCCAGCGTACCTGCCGTCAGGGCTTGCTCCGAATTCCGCAGCGGACTCAACTTGTAAAACGGCCCCACCAGGAAGTACCCATGAGCCATGCCGATCTCCAAACCGCGCAGGAAAGGCGACAAGCCCTCCCGGTAGATGGGCAGGTTTTGCAGCAGCAGCAGGGTGAGATCGCCCTGGTTTACCGGCGTGTCCAAGTTGCCCACCTGGGGATCTGTGGCTCGCACCCAGCCCCCGCGCTGGAAGTCAAAGCCGCTGGCCGCCGCCCGCGCCCGGATGGCATGCCAGATGTGCCCCGCCAAAAACAGGATCCCCAAGACAAAGTGGGCTGTAGCCAACCAGGTACGGCTGCTTACAATTCCCCTTTCGTCAGCGGCCAGCCCCAGCGGCCCGTAAAAAGCCGCAGGGTAGGCGATCTCATTGACGCTGACAAAATAGGCCGCCAAGATGCCCATGTAAGCCAGGGCCCCCAGGCTGTAGGAGAGGTAGGCTTCGCCCGAGTAGATCAAGACTTGCTTGGCCCAGGCAAAGGGGCGCGTGGCTATGTGCCACCATCCCCCCAGCACGCAGAGCAGGCCCACGTAGATGTGTCCCCCCACCAGGTCTTCCAGGTTGTCCACGGCGGCCATGCCCTGCTGACCCATCAGCGGCGTCAAGTAGGCGAAGATCCGCAGCGGATTGAGGGTGGGATCCGCAACGATCCGCACGCGGCCCAGGTTGGCATCGTACAGCCCTCCCCAAAAGAGAGCCTTGGCCACCAGCAGCCATGCACCCAGCCCCAGCAGCAGCAGGTGGATGCCGAGGATGGTGGTCATCTTGTCGTCATCTTCCCAGTCGTAGCCGAAAAACTCGGCAAAGGTTTTCCCCTTGCTCAGCACCTCTGGTCCCAAAAGGGCATGGAAGATCCCTCCTGCCCCCAGCACTGCCGAGGCAATTAGGTGCAGAACGCCCACGACAAAAAAGGGATAGGGATCCGTAACCACCCCTTCTGCGTTGACGCCGATGCCCAAGCTGGCCAGATGGGGCAACAAAATCAGCCCCTGGCTGTACATAGGTTGATTTGGATCCCAGTGGGCCACCTCGAACAAGGTCATGCCGCCGGCCCACAGCATGATCAGCCCCGCATGGGCCACGTGGGCCCCCAGCAGCTTTCCGGATAGGTTGAGCAAACGAGCATTCCCTGCCAACCAACTGACCTGAGGGGATCCCTCAGCAGAAGTAGGCGATGAAGATAGAACTGCGCCGGTCATGACAAACTCCCACAGTATCAATGACAAGTTAAGAAGCCGGGTTTGAATTACAGATTGAAGAGCGTTTTTAGTTTAGCCGTCCACTCTTTAATTCGTTTTTCCGTCAGCTCTGGTTGGTTATCTTCGTCCAGAGCAAGGCCGACAAACTCACCGTCAACCACTCCCTTAGACTCGTTGAACTCGTAGCCTTCTGTAGGCCAGGAGCCGACATTTTTGCCGCCACGCTCGGCAATTTTTTCGGCCAGGATCCCCATGGCATCTTGAAAGTTGTCGGGATAGCCCAACTGATCCCCAACTCCAAAGTAGGCTACCGTCTTACCGGAAAAATCGATCTCATCCAAATTTGGGAAAAAACCATCCCAATCAGCCTGAAGCTCCCCAATATTCCAAGTTGGACAGCCGATGATTAAGTAGTCGTACTTCTCAAAGTCCTCAATGTTGGCCTCGGCAATGTCAATTAAATCTACATTGTCTTCGCCCAGCTCTTTTTGAATCATCTCGGCAGCTCTTTCGGTATTTCCGGTTTGAGTGCCGAAAAATAGACCTATTTTTGCCATTGCTCCTACCTCGAAACTGCAAGTGCGAAGCTCAAAATCAGATGGCTAGATAGTCAATGCCTTCAGCGTGCCGTTAGGCCTGCTGTGCAGCGAGCTCTACTCTGCCGGTACGGAAATTGAATCCTCGGGCTTTCAGGGCATGGAAAAGGTGGCCCTGAAGGAAGAAAAAGGCCAGCCAAAAGTGGGCATTGGCCAGCCAAACCCTAGACGTGAGAGCCTCTCCTTGCTCAAAAAAGGGATAGCGATCCAAGCCCACCTGAAGCAGCGGCCCATAGAAAACTTCGGGATAGACCACTGGGTTAACGGCAACGAAATAGGCGGCAATAAATCCCATCAAGGCCAAAGCTCCCAAGCTGTAGGAAAGATAAGCTTCCCCAGACCAGATAAAAATCCGTTCTGCCCAGGCAAAAGGCTTGGTCGCGATATGCCAAACCCCACCTGCCACCAGGAGCAAGCCCAGCCAGAGGTGGCCGCCCACCACGTCTTCTAAAGTGTCCACCCCGGCGATCCAGTGGCGCCCTTCTATGCCCAACAGGTGGCCAAAGGGGTTCCAGTTGGGAGACACCAGGCGCACCTCTCCTGCCACCGGGTCGAACAAGCCGCCAAACACCACTGCCTTGAGCACCAAAAGCCAGGCTCCCAATCCCAGCAGCACCAGGTGGATCCCTAGGATGGTGGTCATCTTGTTTTTGTCTTGCCAGTCGTAGCTAAACAGGGGAAAGGCTTTGGGATCCAGCACCGCCGGCCCGCGCAGGGCATGAAAAATGCCGCCAAACCCCAAAAAGGCAGAGCTGATGAGGTGGATCGCTCCCACCGCAAAGTAGATATCCGTATCCAGGACTTCCCCGCCGGATCCCACCCCCAGCCCCAAGCTGGCCAGGTGGGGCAAGAGAATCAGCCCCTGCTCATACATCGGTCGGCTGGGGTCAAACTTGGCCAACTCGATCAGGGTCATCGCCCCTGCCCAGAGAACGATCAGCCCGGCATGGGCCACATGCGCCCCCAGCAGCCGGCCAGAAAGATCGGTCAAACGGGCGTTGCCCGCCCACCACGGGATCTGTTGTTGCGAGCTAGATCCCCCTTCTTGCTTGAGTGTCGTCGCTGTCATCTCCGCTCCTCTTGCGTTTCTAAACAAGCTTTTCTAGGAAAAGGCCAGAGACCTTGCCCCAGGCCCGCCTCTGGCCGCACGGACACATCCTTTCGAGACACGTAACCAAATGTTGAGAGTAAATCTCAACAGCGAGCTGTGACCTACTCTAGGCTTCTTGCAAACAAATATCAATGTCTTTAGAGTTAAGTTTTGTTAAGAGTCGGACTTGTATCCGCCCATAGCCCCACCTGGGGAAGCTGCAGATGGAAGCTGGCCCGCAGAGGGACGAGCCGGGCGATCCGGTGGCAGCCGGTGATAAAAATCTCTCCCTTCTTAAGATTGAGTCGCAATAGCTGGATTACAATCAAGCCAAAGTTGGCCAAGTCGAGGGCAAAGGAGTCGGAGGAGATGTCGAGGTATCTGAAGCTGTGGACGGGGATAGGGCTTTATGTTCTGGTCAGCGGGGCCGCTTGCGGGGAAACCCAAAAGGATCCCTCGGCTGCGGGCGGCGGGGATCCACCGGCCCTGAGCCAGGCTTCGCCTCAGCAGGCAGCTCAAATGAACCCGGAGTGTCGGCCTATCCCGGTGGATGGCGGCGGCGAGGGTGGGGAAGAAGGGGCAGGCTCTCGCCGGCCAGCCGTTGTGCTCTCTCCTGAGCAGCGGTTTCAGGATCGGCAGATTTTGCTCGACTTTGCCGATCAGGTGGTGATCCCTGCCTATGAGCAGTTGGTCGCCGATACCCAGGCCCTGTCTCAGGCCATCCAGGCCTTCGTGCAAGATCCCAATGCCCAGACTTTGCAAGCGGCTCGCCAGGCTTGGTCTGTTGCCCGCATCACTTGGGAGGAGAGCGAGGCTTTTGCCTTTGGGCCGGCGGCTTATTTGGGGCTGGATGCGGATTTGGACGAATGGCCCCTGAACGAGGTGGAGGTGCTGGAAGTTCTCAACAGCGGCGATCCCCTCACTCCAGAGACCGTGGCCGAGTTGGAAAGCGGGCAAAAGGGATTTCATGCCGTGGCCTTCTTGCTCTTTGGCGTGGATAACAACAAGTCTTTGCAAGACTTTACCGAGCGGGATCGGGAGTACTTGGCTGCCCTTGGCCCAGTTTTGGCGGATACGGCGGCAAAGCTGCTCAAAAGCTGGACAGAGGGAGTGCAAGGGCTGCCTGCTTTTCGCGAAGAATGGGTAAAAGCCGGCGAGGGCAGCAAGAGTTATCTCACGCTGCAAGCTGCTGCTGAAGAAATAGCCCAAGGTATTCTCGGCATGTTGGACGAGCTGGGCAAGGTCAAAATTGGCGAAGCCTTCGCCCAGCAAAATCCTTTTCTGCTGGAAAGTCGCTTTGCCCACCATTCGCTGCCGGAGTTCCAGGCCAATGTGCGCAGCGTTCAGTATGCTTACTTGGGCGGATTTAGAGATAGAAAAGGTCGTGGCCTGAGCCAATTTGTCCGGGACATCAATCCCAATTTGGATAGTCAAATTCAGTCGGAGTTACAAGCAGCGGCGGCGGCTCTCCAGGGGATCCCTGCCCCTATCGAAAAAAGCCTTTGCGATGCCAATGCCCGTGGATCTATTACTGCCGCTATGGAAAAAATTGAAGACGCTTTCGACAGCTTTGCTCAGGAAGTTGTGCCGCTCCTGCAGTAGTAAGAAAGTCCCAAAAGAGCTGAGTTGCCGATATTTTGATAGCCGATGCGTCGTCTTCTCCAGATTTTCATGCTGGGATTGGCCTCTCTTTGGGCGGCGAGCTTTCTGGCTTTCCCCGCTGCCCCAGAGGGATCCCAGCCATTGCCCCCTCGAGCGGGTGGCGAAACAACCCTTTGGAACCGCACCTCAACAGCCTACGAGCAGCCGGCTCCCAACTTGGATCCCCGCTGGGCCAGGTTGCATGCCCTGGGGGACATCGCCTTTGAGGCTCGCTTCGTCACCGCTCCGGCGCCTGTTAACCCCGGCCTTGGGCCTCTGTTCAACAACAACTCCTGCGCCGGTTGTCATGTTAAAAACGGCCGAGGTTTTCCTGACAAGGGGCAGCGGGTCGTCAGAGTCAGCCAGGTTGGATCCCTGGATAGAAGCGGGGATCCCCAGCCTTTTGGATGGGAGGCCATTGCTCCTCATAGCAACACTCCCCCTGTGGCCGGCATCGGCACGCAGGTTCAAGAAAAGGCCGTTCGGGGCTATCGGCCAGAGGCCAAGGTGGAGTTGCACTGGGTAGAGCAGACCAGAGAGTACGCCGACGGAACTCCCTACAGGCTGCGTTCTCCTGTTGTAAAGCTGTTAACTCTGGAGGGATCGCCCATCGATCCTGTCCTCATCTCCCTGCGGATCCCCCAGCCGGTGTTTGGAGCGGGCCTACTGGAGGCCGTTCCCGCTTCTAGGATCCTGGCAGCAGCCGATCCTGACGACGCCGATGGGGATGGCATCTCTGGCCGCCCCAACTTGGTTTGGGATCAAGAGCAGCAGCGTCTGGTGCTGGGACGGTTTGGTTGGAAAGCCAATACCCCCAACCTCAGGCAACAAACTGCGGCCGCCTACGCCAACGACATGGGTGTCACGAATCCTCTTTTTCCGGCCGCGGATGGCAGCCAAGATATCGACGAGGCCACTCTCCAAGCGACAACCGTTTACGTGCAAACCCTGGCCGTGCCTGGCCGCGCCCTTTGGCAGGATCCCCAAGTTCAGCGAGGGGAAAAGCTCTTCGTCCAAGCCCAATGCGCCAAGTGTCACCGACCAGAGCTACAAACCGGCATTCATGAGATCCCTGCCCTGGCCAACCAAGTCATCCACCCCTACACCGATTTGCTGTTGCATGACATGGGCGAAGGACTAGCAGATGGCCGCGCTGACTTCGAGGCCACGGGCCGAGAATGGCGCACCCCCCCTTTGTGGGGCATCGGCTTGTCGCAGACAGTTCTGCCCTCCTCCGGCTATTTGCACGATGGCCGCGCCCGCAGCCTCGAGGAGGCCATTCTCTGGCATGGGGGAGAAGCTGAACGCTCCCGCGAGATCTTTAAAAATATGGCTGCTGAAGACAGAGAAGCCCTGCTCTATTTTCTTCGATCCCTCTAGAGCTCTGCCCATTTCCGCAGCAGGTTCGCGTAAACTTTGGAGATCAAATCAAAGTGGCGTGTCTTGCCCGATTCCTGAAACATCTGCTGCCGCACAGTCTGTAAATCAAAGAGGATCTCGCGTTCTTGCGGATCCCTAATTAGGCTTTGAACCCAACTGACGGCAGCATAGCGGATCCCACGGGTTACAGGCTCAACTCGGTGCAAGGTGGAAGCAGGATAGAGGATCAAAGCACCCGCCGGCAGCTTGTAGGCTTGCTCCCCCTCGCTACTCTCGATCTTCAGCTCACCGCCATCATAGTCTTCAGGGGCACTTAGAAATAGCGTAAAGGAAATATCCGTGCGCATCAGCTGATGCCGATCGAGCATCAGCGCATCGTCGGTATGAGTGCCATAGGACATTCCCGCTTCGTAGCAGCTAATTAAAATGGAATGAATGAGCTTGGGCCGGGCAGCCATCTGGAACAACAAATTACGCTCTAGAGCTGCCAAGATAATCTCCTCTATCTTCCGTTGCTGAAGGGATCCCTTTGGCATTTGCCTATTGTTTTTGACAAGCCTGGCATTCCAGCCTGCCGTCAGAGCACCATCCACAAATTCAGCATCGGCTATGAGGGACAGAATCTGTTGCAATTCTGCTAAACTAAGAACATCGCCAATACACAAGATCATTATCAACCTCTAAAAAGCAAAATACATGACACCTTCTACACTAGCAAAACAAGCCTTATGAAAATCATGCCTACTTCGAGCATCCCTCGGAAACCTTAAGCATCTAGCAGAGAAAGTAGAGATCTTTTGCCCTATGCAGCCACCTTCTGGTATTCGACAAAAAGAGCTCTGCGAGCTATTGGGCTTAGACTACAAGGCTGTTGCCACCGAGGCAAAGCGTCTGGGCTTGAGCACACATGCCTATCTGCAACAGAAAACAGGTTGGATCCTGAAGGATGAACTCTATTATCCGCCCGGCACTACCTTTGACAAGTCAGCAGATGGCGAGTCAGTAGGATCGTCCCCTACCCCCTCAGAGGATTTGTCCTCTAGCAGCAAAATCAATTCCAGAAAAAGGAAAGACATCCTCTCACTGCTGTTGTTGCTTGTTGTCCTGTTAGCTGCCATCTTGCTGGCCCGTCGCTTAGATCCAGAGGCAACTCGAGAATTTATAGCAAAACTAGGCCCCTGGGCACCCCTTGCCCTGATTGGATTACGCTCCCTGAGTATTATTATTCCTGCCATACCCAGCACCCTTTACTCCATCTTGGCAGGAGCCCTCTTTGGATTTGGATCGGGAATCCTTTACATTGCAATTGCTGATTTTATCTCTTGTACACTTAACTTCTACCTAGCCAGAAAGTTTGGTAGAGACCTAGTACAGCGAGTAGTTGGGCGACAATGGATGTACAAAGTCGATGCCCTTTCAGCTAACTATCTGGAAAACAATATTTTTCTTACAGCTGGTTTTTTAATGACGGGCCTATTCGACTTTGTCGCCTACGCCGCCGGCCTAACCCAAATAAAATGGCAGAACTTTCTTCTCGCCCTAGCTTTGGGCATTGCCGTCTCTACACCCCCAGTAGTGGCTCTGGGGGCAGGGATCCTAGAGCAGGGAAGGTGGCTGCTGGGCTTTGCTTTGCTGGGAATGTTTGCTTTGGCGATGTTAAGCGGCTGGCTGAGTAAAAGGCGGCGTTCTTAACTTGCCTTTGATAAAGTCAGAACAAAAGCAAGGTCAGCAGTGGCTTCTAACTCATGGGGAACATTTGCCGAAATTAAGACAAATATGCCCGGAGATAGAGAGATCTTCTCACCTGCAAGGGTTAAGACTCCAGTTCCTTCAATGACGTGGAGAGTAGCGTCCCTTGTGGAGGTATGCTCGGAAATACTTGTGCCTCCCGCCATACAGAAAAGAGTATGTTGGCAGACTTCACTTTTCCAAATGATCTTGCTGAGAACTCCTTCCACAGAATAAGCAATGTGATCTTTGAGCTGCAAAAAAGGTGACTCAGGGGAGACAAGAGACATCATTAAGCCTCCTTCTTGGCAATCAGTATGATGTAGCCTAGGTTATTTCGATATCGGCTAAAGATTTGCTTCATAGATAAGATCCGCTGCCGGATTACAGGACGTGTAAGCACATTCCACACCATAGTTAAGAGCGTCGGCAATCCTTCCTCTGTAGCAATAGCAACGGGATTGAGCAAAGTTAAGGGGCCGGTGGCATACTGGACAACCGTAAGATTTGCTTGCTGAACAGTTGCAAGCCAGCTGTCAGTAGATAAAGGATTGGCATTGACATGGATTACGGAGGATAACTCCTTGCGGATAGCGTCGCTGTTGGATCCCTCAACTCGCAGCTCATGGCTGAGGAACTTACCCCCTGGCTTGAGGCAATTGTAAATCCCTGACAAAATCTTAGATTTTCCTGCATCGGACTGCATTGTTAAAATAGCTTCCGCCAAGACATAGTCAAATTTCTGATCGATTTGATCTAGGTGAAAGATATTGCCCTCGAGGATCTCAACTTGGCCGGCTAGCCCTGCTGCAGAAACATTAGCGCGAGTGCGAGCAATGTTATCTGGATTTTTCTCAATGCCGGTAACATGTATGCCATAGCGCTTTGCCAATCGAATAGCCGTGTAGCCAAGGCCTGAAGCAAGTTCCAGCACAGTTTCTCCTCGACGGAACTCGGCAAACTTGAAGAGCCGTTCGGTAGCGCCAAAGCCCCCCGGTCAAAGTGCCTTTTTACCTGCCGCAGCCAGTACCTGGTGTCCAGGTGCATTTTTTGAGTCCAGCTTAGACATAGGTAACTCCAAAAAAGATACAGCCTTTTAATTTAAAAATAGGGTACAGGTATTCAAGAGGAAGGAGAGAAAGGAATGCCGACTCATTCTTTGGATTTGCGGCAAAGAGTTGTAGCAGCCTATCAGGCAGGTAACACCTCCATCCGCCAGGTAGCTAAACGCTTCATGGTTACCAAAAGAACAGTACACCGCTGGGTGCGACAGTACCAACAAACTCAAGATTTAGCCCCTAAGAAAGCAGGCACCAAGCGAGTGGGCATTTTGGAACAACATCGGCAGGAAGTGATGGCAATTATTACAGAACACCCAGACTTCTACCTGTGGCAGTATCAAGAACTGTTGCGCGAGCGCTTAGGAATCAATGTAAGCATCGTCACGATACATAATTTCTTGAAAAAGCAAGGAATGACTCTAAAAAAAAGACCTACCGCAGTGCAAAAGTCAAAGAAGAGGAGGTGCAAAGGGAACGACTAGCTTATAGTCAAGAAGTCAGGAATATTCCAGCGGAGGATTTGATTGCCATCGACCAGACGGGAGTCTGGGAGGGAATGGAGCGGAGAGTATCTCGGAGTTTACGTGGTCAAATGGCTTATCATTATCGTCAGAGATACAAGGGTGAAAAGTATACGGTTATTGGAGCTATTTCCTTGAGAGGTGTAGTTGGCTGTCGTGTCATCAAGGGTGGGATGAAGAAAGGAGACTTTTTGGAGTTTTTGAGAAGCGAGCTATGTCCGAAGCTAGATGCGAGGAAGGATTTAAATATCCACAAGAGTCGGGAAGTTGAGGAATTGATTAGGGGGACAGGAGCACGAATCCTATACCTGCCTGTGTATGCGCCGGAGTTGAATCCCATTGAGATGATGTGGTCGGTGTTGAAGCATTTTATTCGGCAGCTTTGCAGAATTGGGAAATATAGCATGGAGCAGATAGTGAAGACTTCTTTACTACTGATCAATCCATCCTCCTTCCGAAGTTGGTTTGCTAAGTGCTGCTATTGTACCCCTTGAGTCCTTAACAGGCTGTACCCTGTGGCCATCTGTTTTGAGCTTGGCTGTGAGCACCTCATCACCTTCTATAATGAGAGATGCCCACAGCCGCAAAGAAAAACTTATTTTTCTCAGCTATTCGAAAAATCGAATATTAGAGAAGAGGAAAAGTTGAGGGGATGAACTTTTTTGGCCATCCTGCTCTTCCCAAATTCTTCTCTCAACCAGAATCCAATACCGACCTATTTTTTGATAACGATCTTCGTAGATCATCTTTGCTTGAGTTTTTTCTCCAGTTCCTGGGCTACAATACTCAGCAGTGTAGTGAGTGGGTAGGTAGCCCTCACCTGTATCGTAAAACTCTTGAACTGAGACTGTAATTGTCCGATTGGCAAGATGGCGATGTACCATTTGAATGTGCTTGCCCTGAACCCAGTACCTATCGGTAGAAGATAAGCCCGAAACAAGAACTTCAGTGATGTCTGAATTTTGTGGCTCTCCATAGGCAAAGGTGTGGCCACCGTGTTCCTCGTCGAAGGAATGACGAACGCGATGCACCATGACTTCCCACATCTGTTCCCGTATTTTCTGGCGGATCTCCTCGTCCTCGACGCCGGCAACATCGATCTTCATGTTGCGGTCAATACTCACAACTCCTGAGAAGGAGAGGCTGCTGTCACCTTCTTTGGGAAAGTAGGTTATCTCAGCTCGGTAGCCAGGAAAGTCTTTGTCCCAGGTGTAGCGATTCTCAAAAGCCTCCTTGAATAGCTCTCGGGCCGGAGCTTGCTGTGCTGCCATAATCTCCTCCTTAATGAGAAATTTTACTATTTAAATCCTAGTAGAGGCTGATGGCTGGCCTTGGGATTTTAAGGTTTCCTTATGACTGGCCACCCGCTCAGCTCTCTTGTTCTCGAAGTTTCTCGAAGTTCTTGGCGGTTACCGATGGGCAGGAAGGCGGAACCTCAATCCTTCACTTGGCCTGAGGGGAGCCTTGAAGTTAATGAAAACCATTGGCAAGGCGCTGTCCACTGGCAACAGAGGGAGAGAGCTAAGCTAAAGCTCGGCGCTGTTGGCCTTTTGGCGACAAGCTGGCAGGAAGAGAGTCTGCTTTCTCAACTCACTCCATGTCCAAAATCCAACCCCTGACTCCAGAACGGATTGCCCGTATGGCGGCAGGAGAGGTGATCGACTCTCTGGGGGCTGCTCTGCGGGAATTGCTGGAAAATGCCCTCGATGCCCAGGCCACCCGCATTCAAGTGGAGATCTGGCCGACTTGCTGGCAGGTGCGGGTGGGGGATAACGGCCACGGCATCCCGGCTTCGGAACTGGAGCAGGTGGCCCGTCGCCATACCACCAGCAAACTGGAAGGTCGCAGCCTAGGGTTTCGTGGGGAAGCCCTGCACAGCCTGGCCCGCTTGGGATCCCTGGCTATCCAAACCCGCCACGTTTCTGATGCTCACGGCTGGCTGGCCGCCTACGACCGACAGGGGGAGCTGATCCACAAGCAGCCGGCAGCCACTGCCTTGGGAACGGTGGTCACGGTTGCGGATTTGTTTGCCGACTGGCCTCTGCGCCGTCGGGCCTTGCCCCAAACTCGCCCGCTCCTGACCCTGGTGCAAAATGCGGCCCTAGCCCATCCCTGGGTCAGTTGGCAGGTGCATCAGGAAGGGCAATTGCTGCTCAGCCTCTGGCCGGGAAAATCTCTGCAAGATCTGCTGCTGCAGGTGTTGCCGCAGTTGGATCCCACGGATCTGCGCTATCGGCGGATCCAGGATGGGGATAGCGATTGGGAAGTGGTGCTGGGCCTGCCGGATCGCCTGCATCGCCCCCACCCCGATTGGATCCGTGTGGCCGTAAACGGACGGTTTGTGCAGATGCCCGACTGGCAACGGCTGATCCAGTCGGTTTTTCACCACGCGTTGCCTCGCCACCGTCATCCACTGGTGGTTGTTCACCTGCGCCTGCCCCCAGAGCAGGTGGATTGGAACCGTCATCCTGCCAAAAGCGAGCTCTACCTGGAGAATCTGACGGCCCGCCAGGAGCAGTTGCGCCAACACCTGCACTCCCTTCTGCAATTGGGATCCGGGCAAGCCAGCCGCCGCTCTGTGCATCTGATCCGGGCCAGCGAGGCCAAGGTGGTCTATCGAGTCTCGCCCGATTTTCAGAGCCATCTTCCTCCCTCTGACCGCCCAACTTCTCTCCTGCCCCCCCTCAAGGCGCTGGCCCAACTGCATCGGACCTACATCTTGGCAGAGCACCCCCAGGGGTTATGGCTGGTGGAGCAACACCTGGCCCACGAGCGAGTTCGCTATGAGTACATCCAGCAGCATTGGCAACTGGTGGCACCGGCGACGCCCGTAACGCTGCAAGGACTATCGCCCCAAGCCCTGGAGCGGTTGGAGCAGTTGGGGCTGGAGCCAGAACCCTTCGGCCCCAATACCCATCTCATTCGACGCATCCCTCTGGCTTTAGGGTCGGAAGATCCAGAAGAGGTGCAGGGATCCCTGCTAGAGCTCAGCCGCTGTCAAGATTTGCAGGCAGCTCAGGTGGCGGTGGCCTGTCGAGGGGCCTTGCGCAATGGGATCCCGCTGACCTTGGAGCAGATGCAAAAGCTGTTGGAAGCTTGGCAGCGCACCGCCAATCCCCACACTTGCCCTCATGGTCGCCCGGTCTACCTGACCCTGGCAGAAAGAGATCTAGCCCGCTACTTCCGCCGCCGTTGGGGCCTCTGTGACCGGCCTATCTCCGACTCCAAACTGGGGTCCCTATGGGAGCTGGATCCGCTGGGAGATAGGTTTGCCGCCCAGGTGCGCTCTTCTGCGTCGGATCCCACGGACGAGCCCAGCTCCACCCCACTATAATCGGGGGTGTCCAACTGCTGAAGCCCCTGAAACTCCATGGCCTCCTATCTCAAACTCAAAGCCCAAGAAGAGACCTGGCTGCAGCGCCATTCCCGTCTGATCTTGGCGATCTTGGCCAGCCTGGGATCCCTGCTGACGGCCTATCTCACCTACACCAAGCTGACGGAGCAGCCCGCTGCCTTCTGCACGGGGGATGGGGGGTGTGACCTGGTGCTCTCCAGCCGTTGGGCAGAGTTTTTGGGGATCCCGACAGCGGCTGTTGGCCTGCTGGGGTTTCTGGGAGTCTTGGCGCTGGCGGTGCTGCCGGATGGGATCCCACTGGTGAAGCGGTGGCGCTGGCCGGCCCTGTTTGGCTTGGTTTCCGCCATGACCGCCTTTGAGATGTACATGCTTTACCTGATGGTGGCGGTGCTGCGGCAATTCTGCATGTATTGCACCACCGCGATCATCTTGGTGGCGGGGCTGGGGCTGGTGACCGTGCTGGGCCACCGCTGGTTGGATTGGGGCAAGCTGGTCTTTGGCTACATTCTCATAGGCTTTCTCACGTTGGTGACCACGATTGGGGTGTACGCCAACCAAGTTCCCCCGCCTAGCCCCCTGGCGGTAGGGTTGGCAGCCCACCTGCGGCAGATCGGCGGCACCATGTACGGGGCCTATTGGTGCCCCCATTGTCAAGATCAGAAAGAGCTGTTCGGGGCAGCTTTCGACCAAGTGCCCTACGTGGAGTGCTCCCCCAACGGCCCCGGCACTCCCCAAGCTCAAGAATGCACAGAAGCGGGGATCACCAGCTATCCCACCTGGATCATCAATGGCCGCACCTACACAGGCGTTCGCTCTCTGGAAGCCTTGGCAGTGGCCTCTGGCTATCCGCTGGAAGAGGGCAGATAAACCTCTGGGGTTGGGGTGAGGATGTGAACTCGGTTGCGCCCCGCCTGCTTGGCCTGGTAGAGCGCGCTATCCGCCTGCTGCAAGGCAGCTTCCGGCTCCAGGCGGTAGTCTTCGCTGAGCACGATCCCACCAATGCTGAGGGTAACCGGCAAGCTGCGCTTGGGGGAGATGTCAATGGGCCGTTTGGCGATAGCCTGCCGCAGAGACTCTGCGTAGCGACCACAGCGAGAGGGGCTAAGTCCGGGCGTAAGGCAAACAAATTCTTCCCCACCATAGCGGTAGAGCAGGCTGGAGGGCCGCAGTTGATTTTGCAGCCGCCCGACGATGGCCTGCAGCACACAGTCGCCAATGTAGTGGCCGTGGCTGTCGTTGACCTGCTTGAAATGATCCACATCCATCATCAGCAGGCAGAGATAGCGGTAGCGAGCCTCCCCGCGGGGCCCCACCTGCTTGAGCAAATGGGGCAGCGCCTGATCCAGAGCTCGCCGGTTCAACGCCCCGGTCAAGGGATCCGTCAAAGACAAAGACTCCAACAACTCATTGCGGGCTCGCAATTGCCGGTTGGCCTGGGCCAAAGCTTGGGTGAGCCGCTGGAGACGTAACCCTGCCCGCACCCGCGCCCGCAGCTCCTCAGGATCGACCGGCTTGGTGATGAATTCATCCGCCCCCGCATCCAGCCCCTCTACCCGAGCCTCAACTTCAGAACGGGACGTGAGCAAAATGAAATAGACGAACTGCCCTGCTGCGGATCCCTTGAGACGGCGACAGAACTCTACCCCCGACATCTCAGGCATGACCCAGTCGCAGATCACCATGTCGGGCCACTCGCTCTCTTCCAAGCTTTGCAAGGGATCCCAAGCTGCTCGGCCGCTTTCCCAGCTTTCCACGTGGTACTGGGAGCCTGTGAGAGCATCGACAATATAGCGACGGACTACTGGGTCATCATCGACAACCCAAATGCGGGGAGTCCGGGCCGGAACAGAGCTCCAAAAGGTTTCTTCTGCTGAACCAGAAGGGTGGTACGCAGAATCCAAGCCCTCCAGATCAAGGGATGGCATAGCTAAAGAGGAATCGCCCATTGTAGTCGGATCCCAATCTTAGCGCCAACAGCTAGTTGGAACCAGAACCGGGAGCGGCCAGACAAGCATGGTTGGAGGCCCGCTCACGGAGCGCAAGGTGCAGTGCTTCCACAAACTGCCGCACCCGAATCGGGTCGATCATGGGAAAGGGATCCGAATAGCCTGTCGGCATGCCTGCAGAACGGGAAGACCGCTTCAGAGAACTGGCCACAATTACTCCATCTGCCCGCCGGATCAGGCTGCCGATGTTTTCAGCAGTAGCCCCCGAGCCGATGAGCAGCGGCACCTGAGGAGCAACTTTGCGGGCCAGCTCCAGCTCCTCCAGAAGGGGTGGCTTGCCGGTGGCCCAGCCGGAAAGGATGATGGCATCGGCCAGGCCACGTTCCACCGTGTCGGTAATAGCCGCATCCAGGCTGATGGGACTTAGGGGTTGGGCGTGTTTCACCAGCACATCGGCGAAAATCTTGATGTTAGCCCCCAGCTCCCGGCGATAGCGCAGCAGGCGGTAGGCATTCCCCTCGATAATGCCTTGGTCGGTCACCATCGCCCCGCAGAGCACATTCACCCGGATGAACTGCGCCCCCACGCAGGCGGCAATTGCCAGAGCACTGCAGCCATCGTTGCGCAAGACATTGATCCCAACCGGCAGCGAGACCAGGGTTTTCAGCCGCTGGACGATGACGGTCATGGCGCTGACCACCGCTGCGTCCACCCGATCCTTGGCAAAGGGGGCATCGTAAAAGTTCTCGACAAGGATCCCGTCTACCCCTCCTGCAGCCAGGGCAGTAGCTGCCTGTTCTGCCTGAGCGATCACCCATTCCAAGTCCCCCCCCCAGCGGGGTGAGGTGGGCAGCGGCAACAAATGAACCACCCCAATGACCGGATGGGGGGTTTTGAAGAGGTGTTGCAGCAGGTTCACCGGCAAGCTTCCTCAGGGATCCCTAACGATCTTACGCCTGGATCTGACCCACAGGGGTATTCTCTGGGGGAAGTGTAACATCAGGGCTGGGGGGAGAAGAGCGGGCTAGGCCTCGGAGCAATTGCGGCACCATACCCGGCCCTTCGTAAACCCAGCCGGTGTAGACCTGCAGCAGGCTGGCTCCCGCTTCCAGTTTCTCCAAGGCGTCGGCCAAGGTGAAGATGCCCCCCACTCCGATGATGGGCAATTTTCCTTGGGTGGAGCGGTGGATGTAGCGGATGACTTGGGTGGAACGCTCCCGCAAGGGGGCACCGCTGATCCCGCCGGCTTCTGCAAGGATTGGCCTAGACTCCGCTGGTGCGAAGGGGATCCCGCGGCCAGGCAGGAAACGGGTTTTCAGGTTATCGCGGCGCAGGGTGGTGTTGGTGGCCACAATCCCGGCCAGTTGATGGTCTTGGGCCAGCTCCAGGATGCTGTCGATGTCGGGCCAGTCCAGATCGGGAGCGATCTTCACCAGAAGGGGTTTTCGCTTCTGATTTTCCTGCTGTAAGGCAGATAGGATGGGCTCCAGTTGCTCAGCAGCTTGCAGGGATCGCAGCCCCGGCGTGTTGGGGGAGCTGACGTTGACCACAAAGTAGTCCCCCAGATCCTGGAGCAGCCGGAAGCTGGCCAGGTAATCGGCAGCCGCTTCTTCTAGGGGGGTGATTTTGGCTTTGCCCAGGTTGATTCCGATGGGGATGGGACGTTGGTGTAGCCGACGCAACCGTTCGGCCAGAGCCGCCGCCCCTTGGTTGTTAAAGCCCATGCGATTGAGGGCAGCGCGATCTTGGGGCAGTTGAAACAGGCGAGGTTTGGGGTTGCCCGGTTGGGGCTGAGGAGTGACGGTGCCCACCTCTACAAAACCAAACCCCAGGCTGGGCCAGACGCCCAGAGCCAGGCCATCTTTGTCGAAGCCCGCAGCCAACCCAAGGGGATTGGGAAAGGTAAGGCCCCACAGCGACACCGATAGCCGGGGATCCCGGTAGCAAAACAGTCGCTCCAGAGCCGATAGGATCCCGGTGGCCTGGGTGGTATCGATCCAGTGCAAGGCGCGCAGCAGGGCCATCTTGACCGCTTCCGGGTCGGCTCTCAGCCCAGAAAAAAGCAGAGGCCACAACACATCTCGGTACAGGTTCACCGCAAAGACCCTCTACAGGTAAACTGCCCCTTGGCTGTAGCTTGCTTCCGCGTCGCAAAAATCGGTGAGCAACTGATGGACTCCGGGCTCACTGCCAGCTAAGGGATATCCCATTGCAGCACTCAACGGTAACCTCTCTGGGCTTGCTCTTTGCCGGAGATGGAGTCCCTTTGCCGCTCAAGGCTGGCTCCCCAAACTGCCCCCAAGAGTAAGGTTACCAGCAGGTGAATGCGGCCATCCAACATCACCACGTCCAAAAGCCCTGAGGCAAAAAATGCCGTCAAGGCCAGCAGCATCCCCAACAGGACGCTTTCTTGCGAGCGCCGCCAAGCTTGCCATCCCCGCGCCAAAATCCAGCCCCACAGGATCAGATGGCCCAGCAACAGCGGGATCCCACCCTCAGCCGCCAGGTGCAGGTACAAATTGTGGCAATGGCCCAGCAGCTCCGGCGGATCTTGAGCATTGTAAAGAGCGGCAAAGCTTTGCCAGCCCCAACCGGTCAAGGGCCGCTCTTGCACCATCTGCAGGGCGAATTGCCAAGCATCCAGCCGGTTGGCGGTGGAACTAAAGTAGAGCGCTTGAGGATCGAAGGTGTCTGCCAGACGGCTCCAAATCAATCGGGGCACTACGGCCCGCCAGCCCGGCCAATCCCAAGCAGCAGCCAAACCGGCCAATCCCAGACCGGCCAAGATCCCGATCCCCCACCAACAGCGCCGCAGGGCCAGCCCCATCATCAGCGCCAGCCCCCCCACTCCCCAGCCGTTGCGAGAGGCTGTCAGCAGCAACAAGAGGGATCCCAGCCCCAACACAGCTCCCAGCCCTACTGCCTGTGGCCAGTCTCTATCGGCTCGATCCAGCCACAGCCCTGCCGCCAAACACAGGTGGATCACCAGGTAGATGGCCAGGATATTGGGGGAAGTAAAAGCTGCCGCCGGTCGCTCTCCCCCGGCAACCCCCGTAATCCAAACCGGCCCCCAGAAGAAGTGCCCCTGCCATCCCCACAGCACTTCTCCCCAACCCAAAAGCAGCATCAGCCCGCTGCCCAGCACCAACACCTGGGCCAAACGCCGACGGCCTACAGGACAGGACTCCGTCCCGCTGACGCGAAAGGACTCCGTCCCGCTGACGCGATCGGCCAGAACAGCGGCAAAGGCCGGCAGCATCAATAAAAAAGGCCAGTAGTTGAACATCCCTGGCAGGCTCAGCCGCCAATCTTCCCCCAAAAAAGCCACTCCCACTGCCGCCAGGCTCAGGAGAGCCGCCAGTCCAAACAAGGGATCCCGCAGGATCGCCCCACCATAGCGGGTATAACCCTGAATCGTTCCCACCAAAGCCAACAGCAAGCTGGGGGCCAGATTCACCGGGATCAGCGCCGCTGCCGCCAGCAGCCAGCCCCTCGGCTGAGAGGGCAAGGGATCCGGCGACAGCTCGGGAGACAAAACCGGTGCCGAAGAAGACATCACTCATCCTCAAGGGGGATCCCTGGCCTTACCCGCGCCTGGCCGAAGTAACGCCCAAATTGCAGCTCGTACACCTCATCCTCATCCTGGGTTTCTACCCAGAGCTCCGAGCGGGCATAGCCCACGCACAGCAGCCCATACCCCTGCTCCTTCAGCTCCCGCGAGATGCCCATTGCCTCCGGCTGATACAGGGATCCCCGCCGTACCCGCACCGCACAGGTGGTACAGGCGCCATTGCGACAGGCAAAGGGCAGTTGGATCCCTTGGGCCTCGGCGCTGGCCAAAATGTATTGATCCGCCGGCACCTGGATCAGATAGTGGGTGTCCCGTTGGCGGTCATGGATGTGAACCGGGTAAGAAGGGACAGAAGAGAAAGAACGCATGGGGAAGTGGCCTTTTTGCAGAGATCTTTATTCATGATTCCACAGGATTCTAGCCACTGCCCTGGCAAGCCCGAATTGGCTGGGGATCCCCAGGAGCTGAAGCCGATCTGTTGGTGGTTCTAAAGATAAACAAACAGACTTCGAGTTGGTTGTTGAGATAAGCTACAGGTAGGCCTCCCAAGGAGAGCATCTCATGCTGGAAACCCCCAATGCCAATCTGGCCTCACCGGAAAAACCTTCGCCTTCCCTCTCTGCCGAAACCCTCAACAAGCTGATCGAGAGCAATGCTGAAAGTCGGCCTTGGGGCAGCTTTACAGTGCTGGAAGAGGGCCCTGGCTACAAAATCAAGCGGATCGTGGTTTTGCCCAAGCATCGCCTTAGCCTGCAGTTGCACTACCATCGCAGCGAACACTGGATCGTCGTTGCCGGCACCGCCAAGGTCACCTGCGGAGATGAAGAAAAGCTCATCACGGCCAACCAATCCACCTACGTGCCCCCTTGCACCAAGCATCGCCTGGAGAACCCTGGCGTCATCCCTCTGGTGATTATCGAGGTGCAAAACGGCCAGTACTTGGGCGAAGATGATATCGTCCGCTTCAGCGACGACTACGCCCGGGTTAACGGTGGGCAAAAGTAGCCAATCCCAATGGCCTAGGCGAGCTCTTCGCTGCTGAGGATCGCGATCCTCTAGAACAGCATCACCAGCAGGGCAACCACTAACAACAGCACAGCCCACATAGCCTGCCAGAAGGGATGGTAGCTGGTGATGAGCTGGCCATGGCGGGTTTGGAAGCGGGCCAGATCCAGGTAAGGGGCCACCCCCCGTCGGAACCACCCCACTGCGGATCCCTCTTGGCCGATTACCCCCCCTGCCTGGCGCGCTCCAAACAGGAAGTTGCCCAGCGGCCCAAAGCGGGAAGCATAGCGCAGGAAGATCATCCCTGTCTCATCCTGGAACTTGAGATCGGAGCCAAAGCGATAGCCCGGATCCCCTCGCCCAATCACCCGCCCTTCCAACTGCATCGGCAACCCGCGCAAGGGGCTGGCGTAGGGATTGCTCATGGCCTTCAACACGGTCAACGCTGGCGGGTTTTCTAAGCTGGGGTACATCACTGTCATCTTCAGCAGCAGGCCCAAGCCCACCCCCATCAGGGTCAGCCCGGCAAACATTTCATAGAAGCCCACCTGCAAGGCCGGGATCCCGAGCAGTGCCCCCGCAATTGCCCCCAGCCACTCGGCGTTCAACAGCAGTATATCCAGCAGAAAGTTCCCGTAGAGCTGTTGCCGGTTGAGCTGCTTGCCCTGGGCAACCACGCTGGCCATATCGAACTCCACCGGCAGATCCAGTTGCTCCGCATAGGTGCTCAGCGCCCGTACCCGTTTGCCCGTGAGGGGATGGGTGGAGTTCAGCTCCATCCACCAGGCCCAAGGGTTAAACAGATCCCACAAAAATACCCTGCCCACCTGGCCGGGATCCGCCGCCACCCGGTAGGCCGTCCCCGCCGTAACAGCCGCCTTGGCATCGTAGATCCCCAAAGCCCGCGTTCCTTCCAGCAGGCGAGCACTGCGCTGTCGGGTTTCCTCATCCCGCTCCCGCTCTCCCTCTTGCACAATGCCGTAGGCAATTTTCACCAAAGCCCGCGAGAGCCCATTGGGGTTGCCGGTGGTTTCGGCAGCAAAGTGGTCGGCAAAGTACTCCCGCACCCGCGACAGATAGAGCAACAAGTAGGAGCCGGCCACATAGAAAAAGTAGGCGACCAAGGCCAGGGAGCGGAGGCTGCCCCTTTTGCCGTTGTCGCGCGCATCCCGCATGTAGACGTAAAGAAGGTAGAGAATCTGCACCAGCGTGGAAGCCAGGGTCATGACGGCGAAATCCCAGTGGATCACATGCCCCAGCTCGTGGGCGTAAACTGTAGCCACCTCCTCATCTTCCAAGTAGGTGAACAACCCTTCGCTGACGACGATGCGGGCCGTATCCGGCAGGCTGCCGTAGGTAAAAGCAGTGGGGTTTTGGTCGCGGATCAGCCCCAGCTTCGGCTGCTTCAGCTTGTACTGGCGGCAAACCCGTTGAATCACCTCTGCACTCTCTGGGCTGCGACGCCCAATTTCCGCCAAGCTTACCCACTCGGTGCCATAGAGGCTGTGCTGGATCCAGTCCATCAGCCAAGGAGACAAAAAGAAGATCAGGGCATTGAAGGCGAGGGTGAGCAGAATGGCGAAGATGAAAGAGCCCAGAGAGAATCCCCCCTCTAAGCTGCCCAAGACGGTCAGGAAAAGCACAAACACCATGCCAAACAACAGGCTCAGAGTCACGCCTGCGGCCATTGTCAGGTTGCCGGCAAAGCTGGCCAAAATCAGCGAAACCCCCACCTGAGGGGCGCGGTAGCTGCGCTTGGTTTGCCCAATTTTGAGACCTGAGGTGGCGGGATCCAATTCCGCTAGGGTGCGGCTGGGGTTGAAGCAATAGCGGCTCAGCCAAACGCTCAGTAGACGCAGCTCGTGGGGATTCAGGCTTTTCAGAGGCTCCAGCCACAGGGCTGCCTCCACCGACAGCATCACCGTCGAGACGGTGCTGGGATTGCGAAACAAGGTGGGCAAGAGGGGCAGAACCTCCTGTTTTTGCCCAGAAGTGAGGCTGTGAAAACCCAAAACCGCCTGGCGGAGCAAACCAGGCGGCTGAGGAAGGTCGGCAGTAAGCAACTGGCGATCGCTGACAAAGCAGTAGCGGCTTAGATCCAGACTCTCTGAGAACTCCATCCCGGGATCCACCTTGTCTGTCGCCGGCTCCGGATCCAGCCTCACCTGAGTTTTCCAGTCGGCAGCCTGCTGGCCCATGGGGCGGCTGTAGAGGGCCAACCGTTTGACTTGGGGGTAGCGAGTGGGAATCGCCTTCTGGAACCAGGCCGTCAACTCCTCATAGTTGAGAGCAAGGCCGGCAGGGCGGTTGATCATAATGACGAGGGCATAAGCCTTGGGACTCTCCTGGAGCGGTTGGGCTTTGGCCTGTAACCTAAGGCGGGGATTGGCCAGCGCCTGCTCCAGCCACTGCACCACTTCCTGTTCGTTCATGGCCCTCTCCCGGATCTAGTGGGGTGAAGAAGATCAACTATTCATCAACCATTCAACTGTTGCCTCGGTTGCCGACTGCCGATTGGCCTCACGGGAGCTATTCTGGCATTTCCTCCCGTTGACGGGATCCCCATCCTTCCCCAGCCCAGTACGGTTCCCCTGCTGGGAAAGCATGAGAACCTGAGCTTTGGGAATTTTTGGCTACAAAATCGAGCGCTGCCCTTCTGGGCTGATACCAATAATGGTGAGCTGGCAATCCAACACTTTGAAACCGTACTTTTCTGCCACCTTCTGGGTGATGTTAAGAATGGCGTTGTTTTTGAACTCGATCACCTTGTTGGTCTTGACGCACACCAGATGGTGGTGGTGGTGGGGGGCCGGCTGGTTGATCTCGTAATGTTTGTGCCCTTCGGTCAGTTCCAGTTCTCGCAAAATGCCCATGCGGGACATCAGCTTGACGGTGCGGTAAATGGTGGAAAGGCTAATGTTGTGGCCTTCTTCCCGCAACTTTTTGTGCAACTCCTCCGCGCTCAGATGCGTGCCCTCAGGCAAGTTTTGAAACGTTTGCAGGATGATCTCCCGCTGCCGAGTGGCTCGCCAGCCTTTGGCATTGAGCTCTGCCTTGAACGCCTCTTCGGTGTAGACCATGATGCCGCCCCTCCGCTGTTGGGCAACGTCGCCGTAACAGTCAATAAGTTCTGTAATTGATAATAACTTCATTTATGACGACACCACCCGACTTGGTTGCTGAAGACATCGTTCAGGCTCAGTTCAGGCCCAATAGAACAGGGACGCAACTGAGGCGCATGGGCTGCCGGGAGAGCCTCGGGAAGGGTGCGGGAAACCCAATCCCTCATCCATCCGGGATGAGCTAGCCTACAGAGCAGAGCCATGTGGCGGACTGTTTCTGGTGTTCGGGCGCGCCTAGGCTAACATACTCAAGAAAAGGCCCGCGGCATCCTGACAGCGTTGGCAAGCGTAGTGATCGGGGAAGGAAAACGAAAATGCGGTTTGAGCAGCCCAAAACCTATTCCATTTCTCTGGGTGGCTGGGGGTTCTGGCTGGGATCCCTGGCGTTGGCAGCTTTGCTGACCAGTATCGGGCTGGGGTGGCTGGTCGCCGGATTGGTGGCTCTGTTGCTGTTTTTGCTGTCCTTGCCGGTATTGGTGCTCCTGGCCTTTCGCTGGTGGGCGCGCCGCTGGATTACCACCGATCGCTGCCCGGTGTGTGGGTCGGAATCGCAAGCCATTGAGGGCAGCCGTTTCTTTTGCCCCAATTGTGGAGAGCCGCTGTTTGTTGCAGACGGACGTTTTTATCGGCAAACGCCCCCCGGCACCATCGATGTAGAGCCTGTGGAAGAGGGTGGCTGGGAATTGACGAGCTGATGCCCCCTCGGTTGCCGGGATGTTTAGAGGGTGTTTTCCGTGAAAAGTGCTATGCCTGCGGCACCCCATGGTGCTACACAACACTGTTGCTCCGCAACGCTGACGCCACGGCACGAACGACATCTGTGGGGCTGGCCCGGTAGGCGGCTGGTTTCGAGCTGGGTTGGGCTGCTCTCGGCGGCCACTCTGTTGCTGGGTTTGTCTCCCACTTCTCAGGCGACGGAGCAGGGATCCCTGCAACCTCAGGTGGAAACTTATCTGGCTCAGTTGGCCGGTCGGGGGTTTTCGCCCACAGCTCAGGGGGTTTGGCTGCAGATGGAGGATCCTTCGCCTCAGCGGGACAGAATCCTTGTTTTGGGACAGCATCAGGGATCCACACCCTTGCCGGCTGCTTCTTTGACCAAGGTGGCAACGACACTGGCCGCTTTGCAGCACTTTGGCCCGCAGCACCGCTTTGTTACCACCTGGCTGGCCACTGGCCCCTTAACTGCTGAGGGAGTTCTACAGGGGGATCTCTGGGTGGTGGGGGGGGAGGATCCCTTGTTCGTCTGGGAGGAAGCCTTCTCCGTCGGCAACCTGCTCAATGCCTATGGGATCCGCCAGGTGCGCGGGGATCTGGTGGTGGTGGGCCGCTTTTACATGAACTTTTCCCGGGATGTGGCGCAATCGGGATCCCTGTTGCGGCAGGGGCTGGATGCGCGGCGCTGGCCGCCAGAGGCGGAGGCCCAATTTCAAACCTTACCCCCCGGCACACCCAGACCGCAGGTGGAGATCTTGGGTTCGGTGCGGGTTGCCCAGCAGATCCCGCCCGGCGCTCAGGTTTTGCTCAGACATGAGTCCCCCCCCCTCATTCACCTGGTCAAGCTGATGAACCTCTACAGCAACAACTCCATGGCCGAGATGTTGGCCGATGCGGTGGGGGGAGCAGACCAAGTGGCCCAAATCGCCCGGGCCATCGCCGGGATCCCGGCAGAAGAGCTACACCTGATCAACGGCTCCGGGTTGGGGGTGGAAAACCGCATTTCTCCGCGGGCCAATGTAGCTTTGCTTCGAGCGATCCAGTCTCTTCTGGAGGAGCAGGGGCTCTCTCTTGCCGATGCTTTTGCCGTCGTCGGCCAAGATGTGGGAGTGTTGGAGCGGCGTCTGTTGCCAGGGATCCTAATTGCCAAGTCGGGCACCTTGAGGAGCGTCAGCACCTTGGCGGGTGTATTGCCAACCGAGCAGGGGGACATCTGGTTTGCCCTGATGAATGGCGGATCCGATCTGGTCGGCTTTCGCACCCAGCAGGGACAATTCCTCAGCCAGCTCCAGTCCCAATGGGGATCCCCCACCACCTTGCCTGAGCGTTGGATCCCTCGCTCTGGGGATACGGGAGCCCGCACGGAGCTGAACCCCCGTCTTTGAAACTGGGCGTCAACAGCCCTCAACCCAGAAACCTCGTCCGGCAGGGATCCTCCCCATGGGGCGTACAGGGATCGAACCTGTGTAAGGCAAATTATGAGTTTGCTGCCTAAACCGCTCGGCCAACGCCCCTGATTCTTTTACTCTAGCGTTTACTCTAGCGCCCTTGTCTCCTCCAGAAGCGGCTGAAAACAGGATAAGCTGCATGTCGGTGGTTAGGATCTGACGCCATGGCTGCGCCGCGTTCTTGGCAGGGGCAAATGGCCCTGGGCTTGGGGTTGATTGCCTTGTCCTCGGCTCTCTGTTTTGGCTTCTTGGCCGTTGGGCAGCACTATCTTTACGGGGATGGATCCGCTGCGGATTTCCAGCCTGCCGGGGAGAGTTTGGCTTTGTCTCCCGCCCCCAGTACTGGGCCTCCGACGGCACTGCCCCTCACTACCCCCCCCTCTTCCGACAGCAATCTTCCTGAGGGATCCCCGCTGCAACTCTGGTTTGTTACTTTTTTAACCGTGTTTGTGGCGGAAATGGGCGACAAAACCCAGTTGGCAACCTTGCTCATGAGTGCCCAATCCCAATCTCCTTGGGCGATCTTTTTCGGTTCCGCCGGTGCCTTGGTGACCGCCAGTTTTTTCAGCGTGGTGCTGGGAGAAGGTCTGGGCCAAGTCATTCCCCCGGGCTGGCTACAATGGTTGGCGGGTGCAGGGTTCCTGATGATCGGGGGCTATGTATTATGGCAGGAGTGGCGGGGGAACAAGCTCCCAGAGGGCTAGCCTCCCTGAGCAGCCGATGCCAACCCGGCAGGACAGAGTGGAGAACAACCGAGGAACGTGTTGATCCAAGACAACGACAGCCGAACCCCGTCTTTTTTGCTGCGGCAAATGGCCGGACGGGCCGCCCTAGTGAGCTTTGGCTCGATTCTGCTGGCCGAAATGGGCGATAAAACCCAATTGGCGACCCTGCTCCTCAGTGCCCGCTCGCAAAACGCTGGGGTAATCTTTTTGGGCGCTGCTGCTGCTTTGATCAGCACCAGCCTAATTGGGGTGTGGGCAGGAGCTTGGGTGGCCCGCCTGATCCCACCTCGCTGGATCAAAACCCTGGCAGGCGTGGGGTTTGTTGTGATGGGTCTAGTCTTGTTGTGGGGATCCCTGCCCATAGCCGGCTGAGCAGAGGGCTTCAGGATGGCTTCGGCAAAGCGTGATAGGATTAAGAGCGCCTCACTTTGACACTTCAAACTGAGGACCTTCACTTGAGTCCGGACAACCGGTCAGGAAAACCAGCATGGCCAAAAAACGCAATCTGAAGCGGGAAAAAGCCGAGCGCAACCGCGAATATGCCAAACAGTTCCAAAAAAGTCGTGCTCGCAATGGCCGCCGCTTCCGTTCTGCCCCCCGCGACAACGAGGCCAGCGCTGGCGAAGAACAGCAGTAAGGTTGTTTTTGTCGAGATGCTCTGTCGGTCAATCCTGTGAGCGGAGCTAGTTCAACAAACCTGCTATCGTATGCAGGGGTGGGCCGGAGCGGATAAGCATGAAATATCGACGGATTCTACTGAAGTTGAGTGGTGAAGCCCTGATGGGGGAGCGCCCCTACGGGATCGACCCCGAGGTCTTGAAGTCCATTGCCGGCGAAGTGGCCTCAGTGGTACGGGCCGGTGTGCAGGTGGCGATTGTGGTGGGAGGGGGTAACATCTGGCGCGGGCGCAAAGAGGCGGCTGCCCAAGGGATGGATCAGGCTTCTGCCGACTACGTAGGGATGCTGGCCACCGTCATCAACGCCTTAACCCTGCAGGATGCCATTGAGCGAGCCGGGATCCCCACCCGGGTGCAGACGGCCATCGCCATGCAGGAGGTGGCGGAGCCCTATATTCGTCGCCGCGCCATTCGTCACCTGGAAAAGGGGCGGGTGGTGATTTTTGGGGCAGGATCTGGCAACCCCTTCTTCACCACCGATACCACTGCGGCCTTGCGGGCGGCGGAGATCGATGCCGAGGTGATTTTCAAAGCCACCAAGGTGGACGGAGTTTACGATGCGGATCCCAAGACTCACCCTCAGGCCCGCCGCTACGATGTCCTCAGCTATCAGGATGTGCTGAACCGCGATCTGCGGGTTATGGACAGCACCGCCATCGCCCTCTGCAAGGAAAATCAATTGCCCATCGTGGTCTTTGACCTGACTACCCCTGGCAATATTTATCGAGTGGTGCAGGGAGAGCCCATCGGCACTTGGATCGGACAGCGGACGGTCGAGAACAACGGGATCCCCAGCCCAGGAGAGTTGATCCCAAGTTAGGGGGGAAATCGGCCTTGAGAGTCCGGCGACGCCCTAGCCAGGATTGAGTCCGAAGGATAGCCTGGCTCAAGGGTGTGCTCAGGCCGTTTGGAGGGAAAGGCAATGACAGATCAGGTTCAGCATTCGGCCCAAAAGGATCCCGTCTTGCCCAAATGCTCTGCTGCCCAAGGCGCTATACCCAGGTCACCCCATGTTGCTACGCAACGCTTACGCGAACGCTGGGGTCGGCGTCTTTTGCAGAGCTTGATTTTCCTGTTGGTTCTGGTCGGGGGATTGGGCTACTGGCAGTGGCAGACCTGGCTCCAGCCGGTGGGCGGCCCAGAACCGATCCAAGTAACAATCCAGCCGGGCAGCAGCAACCGTCTGATCGGGCAAAAACTGCGCCAAGCAGGGGTGATTCGCTCAGCTCTGGCTTGGGAGCTGTGGAGCCGCACCTTCGGGCGCGACTGGGTGTTTCAGGCGGGCACCTACGCTTTGGATCCCAACCAGGACATGCTGGCCGTGGCCCAGCAACTGCGGCAGGGAAGGATCCTGCAAAGACGTCTGACCATTCCGGAGGGTTGGCGCATCGAGCAAATGGCAGAGGCTCTGGCCCAGCGCAACTGGCTGGCAGCCGATGCCTTCATTGCCGTGACCCGGGTGATTCCCCCCCTCGACTGGCTGCCCCCCAACTTGAGCTCTCTAGAAGGCTACCTGTTCCCAGACACCTATCTTTTCCCCATCGAACAGGTGGAGGGATCCCTGCCGGATCGGGAAAAGGCCCAGATGGTGGTCGACGCCATGCTGCAGCGATTTGTCGCGGTGGCCCTGCCCCTGTTTCGCCAGCACACCACTTCCCTGTCTCTGCACGAGTGGGTCACCTTGGCCAGCATTGTGGAGCGGGAGGCCGTGGTGCCGGAAGAACGCGCTTTGATTGCAGGTGTCTTTCTGAACCGGCTTAAGAAAGGGATCCCCCTGGGAGCCGATCCGACGGTGGAATATGCCTTGAATATCCGGCAAACCCCAGATCGCCGCCTCACCCTTGCGGAGGTGCGTACCCCCTCTCCCTACAACACCTACCTCAACCCGGGTTTGCCCCCCGGCCCCATCGCCAGCCCGGGCTTGGCCAGCCTAAAAGCCGTTTTGCAGCCTGAGCAGACCGACTATCTCTACTTCGTGGCCCGCTACGATGGCACTCACATTTTCAGCAAAACCCTAGCAGAGCACGAGGCAGCCCAATTGCAAATTATTCAAGAGCGTCGGCAAGCTGCCCAGGGATCCCACCATAGTCCTCAACCCAGTCCTTAGCCGAGGAGGGCTGACAGCAGTAGGCCGAAAACCTTACAGTAGTCAACATTGGCTACCTAAAGCTGGAAGAGGCTGGTAAGCGCCAAGCCAAAAGTTGCACGAAACTCATGGACGCTTTGCGGTGTGGCGGACATGTTACTGGGCTTCCAAACACAACTCATCCTCAACCACAAGCAAACAACTCTAGCAGCTCAACATGCTGGGGTAGCCCGCCACGCCTACAACTGGGGCCTAGAGGTCTGTCGGCAAGCCCTGGAGAACCAGCAAAAACTCCCCACCGCCATTGACCTGCACAAGCGCCTGGTAGCTGAAGTGAAGCAAGCGCATCCCTGGTACTACCAGGTCTCCAAATGCGCCCCTCAGCAGGCACTCCGCAACCTGGAGCAGGCCCCTAAGCGCTGGCGCAAGGGGCTAGGTCAGTTTCCCCGCTTCAAGCGCAAGGGGGTGCAGGACAGCTTTTACCTAGAAGGCAGCATCCGCATTTCTGGCGACCGCATCAAGGTGCCTATCTTCGGTTGGCTGCGCTGTGCAGAGCTGCTTCCGGCGACCACACCCAAGAACGTGGTCATCAGTCTTCGCGCCGGGCATTGGTACATCTCCTTCAAATATGAAGCTCCAGCGCCTCAGGTGGAGAAGACCGGGGAAGTTGTGGGAGTGGACTTAGGTATCCATCACCTGGCCACCTGCTCCGGCGGGGAAGTATTTGCGAATCCCAAGCCCTACCGCAAGGCCAGGCAGCGGCTGGCTAGGCTGCAACGGCGGCTGAGCCGCAAGCAGAAGGGATCCACCAACCGCAAGAAAGCAGTGGTGCAGTTGGGCAAAGCTCACAAGCGGGTGGCAGACATCCGGCAAGACAGTCTGCACAAGCTGACGACTTACCTGGCCAAGAGATACCGGGTGGTGGTGGTAGAGGACTTGCAGGTAAAGAACCTGCTCCAGAACCGCAAGCTGGCGGGATCCCTGTCAGACTGTGGGTTCTACGAGTTGAGGACTCCGTCCCGCTATCGCGAACGGCGACAGCTAGAGTACAAGGCCCAGCTCTACGGCTGTCAGGTGGTGGTGGCGGATAGGTTTTATCCGTCCAGCCAACTGTGTTCACGGTGTGGTCACCGACAGAAGATGCCACTGCAGGAAAGGGTGTTTCGCTGTCCATGTTGTGGTCTGGAGCTAGACCGCGACTTAAATGCAGCCCTAAACCTGTTGCGGTGGTACAAAACTACCTCAAGCTCTGGGGGAAGTGACGCCTGTGGAGACTCCTCTGGCGGGGTGGTGGGGGTGAACTCTGCCGCTAGTCATGGGTCGCTGAAGCAGGAAGGAAGCAGAAGCGCAGCAGGCACTGAACACTCTGGCAGTGTTTGTTAGCGTTTCGTAGGTCTTTCGGAGCGGATGGTACACAAACCTTGGTTCAAGCTCCTGCAACCGGATCTGGTGGTGGCCGGCACTGTCTTAAAGTTGCGGGCAGAAGACCTGTGGGCCTGGCAGGTAAAAGGCATCATCTTTGACGTAGACGGTACACTGGTGCCGAGCCGACAGGTTGAGGTGGATCCCGCTGTGGCTGCTTGGCTGGAGCAGTTGCGTCCGCACTTTCAAATTTGGCTGGTGAGCAACAACCTCAATCGCAGCCGCATCCAACAAATCGGAGAAAGCCTGAACCTGCCCTACATTCACCGCGCTGGGAAACCCTCACGGCGGGCCTTGCGGCGGGCCGTAGCCCAGATGGGCTTGCCGGTAGAAGCAGTGGCTATGGTGGGAGACCGCCTGTTGACGGATATTTTGGCGGGCAATCGACTGGGGTTGGTAACCGTGCTGGTCAACTCCCTCTTGTCCGAAGCAGTCGAAAAGAACCCTGCTACCCTCTAGGGGCTGCGCTTTTGAGAGATTTGAGAGTTGGACAACTGTAATTGTTTCAAACTGAATTGAAAAGGTTTCCAAGCACTCCCCCTTTCCTTCGCAAAGAGAGAAGACCAAAAGACAATCCTGCTGCTCGGAAGGACTTAGTCACTTCAGTTTAGGGTGAGACGCCTGGGCAGCTGAGAAAAGCCCTGTGGCCCCATGCATGTTTCATGCATGTTTTAGGTGTGGGTACAGTGTCCCAGTTTGAATCGAAATGACCAACCACAGGTTGTCAGCGCTGACAACTGCTGACCGGATGGGTAGCACATCTAAAAATCAAGACAAAAATCGAGAGAGATTTTCCAGACCTGACCCATCTGCCCCAATTTTTTGTAGAGTGACGGCAGGTGAGCCGGATCCCGCGTTGAAGCCCAGTAGGCGGCGGTGTGAGGGCGGTGTGAGATCCAAAGGTCAAGCATGCGAACCATCCCTATTGTCAAGTCCGCCATGCAACGGCTAAAGTCCATGCTGCAAAAATCCCTGCGTTCTGCTCCGACTTCCCCCGGCTCCAGATCCTCGCTTGTATCCAATGGACGGAGCCTGATCAAGCTGGGCAGCTTTCTGGCCTTGCCTTTGATATTCTCGACATTGCCCGGTTGGGCTTTAACATTGGTGGCGCGTCCAGATCTGCGCGACCTCAAACGTGCAGCCGTGGTTCGGGTGGTCAACTACAACACCCTGGTTGTCCAGCTTGAAGGAGACTTGAATTTGCGGCTGGTGCAACTGATTGGGATCGATCCCTTGCCTGACCCGATCAACCCCAACTGGACAGAGTTGCGCGGACAAACCCCTTTGGCAGTTTACAATGCCGGCCAATATTTGCAGACTGCTCTGCTGGGACGTGAGGTGTTTTTGGAGTTGGATCCTGCCCTAGCCCCTACTCCCACCTTGCCTGCCTACGTTTGGCAAGCCAATACCCTCATCAACCAGGAAATGCTGTTTTTGGGGCATGGCCTGTTGTCGCCACAAACCGATGGCTTGAAGTACGGCCCCATTCTTACTGAAGCTGCCGATGCAGCCAAAAGACAAGGACGCGGCTATTGGACAACCTACGGCCCTCGCTAGAGACCAAGCCAAACCCAGAGCTGGAATTGCCGGCCTGTTTGTTGAGAATAATCTCAACAGCCATCTTCCGCCGGTCGGTGAGAGCATGACTCTAGTCAATAATAAGCTCAACTATACTGAAAATAATGTATAATATATAATATGTTCAGTACGGATTACTACCAGTTGATCTTTCTGTTTACTTTCGAGTCTGCCAACATGGTAGCCAAAGCAAAGCAGAAAATTGGTAGTAAGACGACACGGAAACTGCGCTTTGGGTATTCTACTCAAAGCTTTGCGGGATACCGCCATTCTGGTTGGAAACAAACAGAATGCTATCGCTGCATAGTTGAACAGTGATGTTCAGCAGTGTTCAGCGTAAATGTATCAGTTCCCTATGGCGGATGAGTTGCCGTTTACTCTAGATCAGCTCCTCATCGTGCGGGCAATTGCCCAGCAGGGTAGTTTTCGCCGTGCTGCCGATAGCCTGTTTGTCTCCCAGCCTGCCGTCAGCTTGCAAGTGCAGAACTTGGAGCGACAGTTGGGAGTGGTGTTGTTCGACCGCAGTGGGCGCAAGGTGGAGTTGACGGATGCCGGGAAAGTGCTGCTGCAGTACAGCGAGCGCATCCTCAAGCTGTGCCGTGAAACCATCGAGGCGCTGGCGGATTTGCAAGAAATGGAGCGGGGGCATCTGGTTCTGGGGGCCAGCCAAACGGTGGGCACCTATGTAATGCCTTCTTTGATCGCCCAATATCACCGCCGCTATCCACAAATTTCCGTACAGCTCTTGGTGCAATCCACGCGGCGAATTGCCCAGAAGTTGGTGGACGGCCAATTGGACGTGGCCATTGTTGGCGGGGAGATCCCCTTTGAGCTGCAGCGGCACTTGAAGGTGATGGCTCTGGCGGAAGATGAATATGTGTTGGTCGGTGCCCCCGGCTGTGCCATCGACTCTCCGGCGCTTGTGGATCTGCTGGCTTTGCCCTTCATCACCTTGGATCCCCAGTCTTCCACTCGGCAAACCATTGATCGGGTGCTGAACCGCCACGGCATTAACCCGGCCCAATTGAACGTGCGGCTGGAACTCAGCTCGATTGAAGCGATCAAAAATGCTGTCCAGGCGGGTTTGGGGGTGGCCTTTCTGTCCATGGTGGCAGTGGGATCCGATGTGGAACAGGGGCGGTTCCGGAAGCTGGCGGTGGAAGGGCTACAGATACGGCGTACCCTCTGGCTGGCTTTTAACCCGGAGCGCTATCAATCGCAGGCGGCCACCCGTTTTCTCCAGGGGCTGCTGACCCGCCAAGACTGGCTGAAAACTCCCCCGCCCCATTTGCAGTTGATCGGCTAAGTTGCGATGCGTTACGGCCTTTTCCGAGTTGATGGGATCCCAGGTAGATTCCGGTGGATTGAGCAGGATCCCTGTTCAAAGAGATACGAGAGATATTTCCGTATAGGTGCATTCGCTGTAGCCAATGCTGCTCCGGAAGAAACTGCATCTGCTGAATCTGTCTGTGTCTACTGACCCCAAGCCGATGACCAGGCAAACGCTGTTGGAACGACTCCCCCTGGCCCAGCGCTTGGCGGAGTTACAGGCCCGCGTTCAAGAGATCCCGCTGCACAGGGTGAAATTGGAAGGGTTGAACATCGCAGGGGCAGAGTCCTGCTGGGCTGCCTATCGAGACTGGGGAAAAGGGATCCCACTGCTGTTTCTGCATGGCTTTATGGCCACTCACGCCAACTGGTGGCCGCTGATGCAAGGGTTGGGAGACGAATATCGCTGCATTGCCTTGGATTTACTGGGGTTCGGGCAGTCCGGCCAACCGGCCTTGCACTACGACATCGCTGCAGAAGTAGAGTTTGTGCGCGGATTTGTCCAAAGGCTGGGCCTAGCTGCTCCGGTTTTGGTGGGCCATTCCTTTGGGGGATGGGTGGCGGCAGCTTACGCCGTGCGGTATCCGCTGCGGGGGTTGGTTTTGTTGGCTCCTGCCGGGATCCGCGACGACAGCTTTGTGAGACGCTACAACCATTTGCGGCCCTTGCTCTGGGAAAGCGCTTGGGTGGATTGGCTGTTGCGGGCGATCACCCCCTTGGCCCGCTGGTGGCATTGGGAAGACAAGCTGGCCCAGCTCTTGTGGTTGCGGGGATCCCTGCGTCAGCAGCCGGTCGCTCGGCAATTTCTCCGACAACGTCTGCGCCCACAAGCTGCTGTCGATACGGTTGAACGTTATCTCAACTACATTCAGGCCCCCACCCTGGTGATCGCCGCCGAACAGGACGACACCATTCCCCTCTGGCACTGCCAAACCTATGCCGAAGGGATCCCTGGGGCTCAGCTCAAGATCCTGGCCGGGGCCGGCCACGCCATCCCTGCCTTGCATGGGGAACAGGTGCTGCCCCTAATTCGGGAATTTCTCGACACAGCCCTTTCCGCACAATGCGGGCTTTGAGCTGGGGCTGTAGCGTATGGCCGAGAGAGGAATGCCGCTTGCCAGATGGCGATGCCCGATAGGCGACGGAGCGCCGCCCAAGGGGAACGCCTGACCCTAACCAGCGGGCGGTTTCTGCTAGAAACCCATCAGACGAGCAACAGCGGACAGCTCAGGGACAACGCCGGTGTGGATAGGAGCGGATCCCTGGTGGCTGGCCGTGTCCGGATCCTTAAGGCCATTGCCCGTCAGCACGCACACCACCTGTGCTCCAGCAGGCACCTGCTCTCGCCATTTCAGCAATCCTGCCACCGAGGCCGCGCTGGCCGGCTCGCAAAAGATCCCTTCTTCGGATGCCAGGAGACGATAGGCTGCCAGAATCTCCTCGTCGGTGACGCTATCCACCTGACCGCCGCTCACCTGCACTGCCGCCTTGGCCTTCACCCAACTGGCAGGGTTGCCGATGCGAATGGCCGTGGCCACCGTCTCTGGGTGTTCCACCACCCGGTTCAACACCATGGGAGCAGCACCGGCAGCCTCGAAGCCGTAGAGACGAGGGCGACGGGTAGCCTTGCCCTGCTGGCGATACTGGCAAAACCCCATCCAATAAGCCGTGATGTTGCCCGCGTTGCCCACCGGAATACAGAGCCAATCGGGGGCATCCCCCAAAGCATCCACCACCTCGAAGGCGGCGGTTTTTTGCCCTTCTAAGCGGAAGCGGTTGACCGAGTTCACCAAAGCCACTGGGTAGGTTTCCGCCAGTTGCCGCACCATGGCCAGCGCTTGGTCGAAGTTGCCCTGAATGGCGATGATCTCCGCCCCATACATCAGGGTTTGGGCCAGTTTGCCCTTGGCCACATAGCCATCTGGGATCAGCACATAGGCCCGCAGACCCCCTTTGGCTGCAAAGGCAGCGGCAGCCGCCGAGGTGTTGCCGGTGCTGGCGCAGATGATCGCCTCTGCCCCTGCCTCTTTGGCCTTGGACACGGCCATCGTCATACCCCGATCCTTAAAACTACCGGTGGGGTTGAGGCCCTCCAGCTTCAGGTAAACTTGGCAGTCTCGCCCCAGCCGTTGGCTCAAAGCCGGGGAAGGCACCAGGGGCGTGTTGCCCTCATGTAGCGTGACCACAGGTGTGCTGGCGCTGACGGGGAGCCATTCCCGATAGTGCTGGATCAGGCCGGGCCAAAGCCCCACTTGCGCGCGGGATCCGGCCATACGAGGGGGATGGGTGGGATTTAGGGTCGCCATGCCGCAGAGAACACCGAGGCCAATCAAAGACCAGCTTTCTCACTGTAGCGGTTCGTGGAGCGGTTCGTATCCACCTCCCGCAGCGGCGGCAGAAACATCTTCCTGATCCCCTCTCTTCAGAAGCTGGGGAGCGGGAGAGCCGCAGGGCGTAGGGCCAGAGCCTGCACCAGAGAGCGCAGCTTCAGACGAATCTCGGCCAGCTCCTGCTCTGGGTTGGAGTCGGCCACAATCCCGGCACCGGCATACAGACGGGCTCGATCCCCCCGAATCAGGGCGGAGCGGATCCCCACCACAAACTCGCCATTGCCCTGTAAGTCTACCCAGCCCAAGGGAGCGGCATAGCTGGAGCGATCAAAGGGTTCCAACCGCTCTAGCCACTGCAGCGCCGCCTGTTGGGGATACCCTCCCACCGCTGCCGTCGGGTGGAGCTGGGCCAGCAGATCGAACAGATGTACATCGGCGGGGAGCTCCGCCTCGATCAAGGTTTGCAGATGCTGGATGTTGGCTAGACGGAGCAGCCGCGGTTGCGGGGAAATGCAGGGATCCATTCCCAACCGACTCAGAGCCTCCCGGATCGAGCGCACCACCCACTGGTGTTCGCGGCGGTCTTTGGGGCTGCGGAGCAGCTCCTCGGCCAACTGGCGATCCTGGACAGGGGTGGCGCCGCGGGCGGCGGAGCCGGCTAAGGCATCGATCTGCACCCGGCCTTGCCACACGGAAAGCAAGCGCTCCGGGGTGGCCCCCAAGAAAACCTGGGGAAAGGCCCCCTCTTGGACCAGGGGGAGAGGCCTGGCCGGCAAATTCCCCCGAGCATCTGCCTCCAAGGACTTCGGCCCGCTGACGCCAGCGGCAAAGGCAAAGATGCTGCAATCGGGATGATCTTTTTCCAGGTAGGCCAGCAGGGACGGGATTGACGGCGGGACAGGCAAGTGCAGATCCACAGCCTCTGCCAGCACCACCTTTTCTAAGAATCCCGCCTGAATCACCTGCAGGGCTTTTTGGATGCGCGCCAAGAGAGGGGCTTCCTCCAAGTTCACTGGCACAGGAGCTTGCAATTCCCACGAGGGCAAGGGGGATCGAGAAAGGCGCTCCATTTGGGCAAAAAAGGCGGTGATCTGCCCGGCCAAAGCCGCTAGGTCACTTTCGGGAGCAATTTCCAGATTGAGCCGCGCTACCGTCAGGGATCCCCAGGAGTCTGGCACCTGCAACAGTTGCCAGCGCGGCAGAACCAGCGCCGCCCCCCCATCACTCCTGGGGCTGAAACCAAGGCGACAGAAACACAGGGGGCGTTCCTGCCGGCTGTCTGGGAATCTTCCCACTTCCGAGGGCTCCGTTCTGCCAATGCAAGCGGTATGGACATGGGGCTGCAGCTCTTCCACAAAAATCCGCGCCGCCTGCAAGCCCCCTTCTCCCGAGAGATCGACCCGCCGCAGGGATCCCCACCCCAGCACCCGCACCCTTTCCCCGCGGGCCTTGTGGGAGAAATAACAGTAGCTCGGGAATCGGTTCGTGGGGAGAGAACCCAGCCTCTGGGCCAGCACCGCCAGCGGATCCAGCTCTGGGATGGGCTGGGACAAGCTGAGGATTTGGGGCACGCCCCGCGCCCGCGCCATCTGTTGGCAGGCGGTTAGGAAGGGATCCCAGTGGCGCCGATCCCTCGCCTCGTCCGTCCAGGTAGAAGTGCGAGTCGGCGGCCATGCTCTCGGCCACTCCAGGCACTCAAGCGTACCGTGGGCATTCCAAGGGGAAAGAGAAGAGGTCATGCGCAAGAAAAACAAGAAAAAGAAGACGATCCCACCTTGGCCGAAAACAGGACACCCGTCGATGGAGACCGGCAGAAGATGACTTTAGGATAAGAGATTAGGAGAAGGGCCGGCAGCCTGAGCTTCTGGGGGCCAGATCTGAGGAGCTTCTTCACGGACTGCAAAGTTTCTTAGCATCCTGGGGGATGCTTTCTCAGGCGCTCTACCCTACAGAGCAGATGGTTGTAGACAGATCCAGAGACAGGCCCCAGAGCAGGCTTGCTTCCCAAGGAGAACTCCCATGAATCCAGATGTCGGCCAAGTGCAGCCAGCAGCAGAGGTCGCATGGAGTGACCCCTCCCGCCGGCGATTGTGGATGGCTGCCCTCAAGCCCCCCATGTACAGTGTGGCGATCATGCCCATCTGGGTGGGATCCGCCATTGCCTATGCCCAGTCAGGGGTGCTGGACTTGGGGGTTTTGGGGGTGTTTTGGGGAGCCGCCATCTGCATCTTGGCCTGGGTCAACCTCAGCAACGACGTGTTCGATGCCCAGACAGGGGTGGACAAAAACAAACTCCACTCCCTGGTTAACCTGACAGGCAAGCCGGGGCGGGTGTTTTGGGTGGGGAATGCCTTTTTGGCTCTGGGGCTGCTGGGGATCCTGTGGCTGAGCTGGCGGCAATGGGATCCGACGGTGCTGCTGTTGGTGCTGGTGGCCTGTGGGCTGGGCTATGCCTACCAAGGGCCGCCCCTGCGCCTGGGCTACCAGGGCCTGGGGGAGATCCTCTGCTTTTTCAGCTTTGGGCCGCTGGCGGTTTTGGCCGCCCACTACAGCCAAAGCCAGACCTGGTCGCTGCCGGGGTTGGCAGCCTCACTGGTGGTGGGGATGGCGACCAGCTTGATCTTGTTTTGTTCCCATTTCCATCAAGTGCAGGATGACTTAGCCTGTGGCAAGCGCTCGCCGGTGGCCCGTCTGGGAACCTTGCGCTCGGCCCGCCTCATCCCCTGGCTCTGCGGCAGCCTTTTTGCCTTGATGCTGCTGTTTGTGGGGCTGGGGATCTTTCCGGCTTGGACACTGCTGAGTTTGGCGGGGATCCCGTTTGCGGTGCGGCTCTCCCGCCTGCTGGGGGCTTACCATGACCAGCCGCAGCGGATTAGCCATTCCAAGTTCATTGCCGTCGGCCTCCACTTTTGGCTGGGGCTGTTTCTGGGGCTAGGGTTCATCCTCAGCCGCTATGGCTGAAGGCTGAAAAGTCGGCTTAAGGCTAGGTGTGCGCGGGATCCCCCCGGTGCAGCCGGCAAAATGGGATAAGCTACAGCCTAGAGTGCTAGCTCAGAGCGTTGGCTCCAAGGGGAGTGATCAGTTCGGGTCGAGGTGAGGCGGCAGCGAAAACAGGATGCGGCGATTCTTCAATTCCAACCTGGGAGTGGCGCTGTTGGGGAGCAGCATCTTGGCTGCTTTGGTGGGCTGGGCCTTGTCGATCGACATCGAGGAAGTGAAGGTGGAGTCTCCTTCCCCCGATCAGCCCCTCTCGGTCAGCCGCAGGGTAGACATCTTGGGTCGTCGGGGAGGCCATCAGCGGTGGCGACTGATCGCCGAGCAGGTGGATCTGGCAGCCGGGCAACAGGTATTTGAGCAGGGGGCGCACGGCTACTTCTACGGAGAAAGCGCCGACCGACAGGAAGGGGTGCCGGATCCCTTTTTTGATAGCAGCGAGCAGATGACTTGGCGGGCCAAGCGAGCCCGCTACAATGCCACCGCCGACGAGCTGTATTTGGATGAGGAGGTGGAGGTGAGGAGCGGCGACGGCAGCCTGCTCTTGACCAGCGCCCTGAGAGTCACCCCCGAAGAACGCATCGAGGTGCCCGCGGAGTTCACCCTCAAAGGCCGGGAAATGGTGTTGCAGGGCCGCTCTGGCTCGTTTAACTTTCAATTTGCCCTTCTCAGGGCCGAGCAGGGCAAGCTGATAGTGTTGCCCCCAAACGGCTCGGCACCCACCTCCACCACCATCACCGCCGACCAGATCACCTACGACCGCACCAACCAGGTGGCCGAGGGGAAAGGGAACCTGCGCATTCGCGAACGCGGCATCGAGATTCGCGCTCCCCAAGGCACCTACCTGCGCCAGCAGGCCCAAAGCATTCTCTCCGGCGGTGTGGTGTTGCAAGAGGTGGCCGGCGACAGCAGCCGGGATCCCTTGTTGGCGGATCTGCGCTTGGCCCAGGCTTCCCCCGGCCCGGAGGCAACCCCCAACCGACAGGATCAAGAAGTCACTATCATTGCCGACCGCCTCACCTACGACCGCAACACGCAAATTGCCCAAGGGGAAGGCAACCTGGAGATCCAGCAGGGGGAAACCATCATCCGGTCGGCCCAGGGCACCTACCGCCGCCGCGAATCCCAAAGTTTGTTGACTGGAGGGGTCACCCTGGAAGAGCCCGGACGGGTGCTCACCTCAGCCCGCCTAGAGGGCAACCACCGCGACAAGATCTTCCTCTTTGAAGAGAACGTCCTTTACCGGCAGATGGCTGCCTCTACCCCCACGCCCAGCGAGGGATCCCTGACGGAAGAACTGCGCCAAGCCGAAACCGAAGTGCGGGCTGCCCGCCTGGTTTACAACTCCCGCACCGGTACTTCCGAGTTTAGCGATGCCGTCGAGTTTATCCAGCGGGGACGTAGGGCCAAGGCCAACCAAGCCACCATCACCCCTGAAAAGGTGGAGCTGCGGGGAGAGGTGGTGATCGAGCAGATCGAAGGGGACTGGCTGGCGCGGCGCTTGCAAAACTCAGAGACCCAGGCCGATGTGGATCAGCCGACGGTGATCTACGCCGACCGGGTGGAGATCGACCAAGCCAGCGGCGATGCCCGCTTCTTCGGCAATGTGGTTATTGTGCAGGCCAACCGCGCCATCGAAGGGGATCGCGCCGATTACTTCGACCGAGAACAAATTTTCAAAATCAGCGCCGAACAGGCTCCTGTGGTGCTCTGCGATCGGGGAGAGGTCAACCGCCTTCCCGGAGAGAGCACCCAAGCTCTGCCAGGCCGCAATGCGCTGGATCAGATGTGCCGGGGTGCCAATCGCCTCAGCGGCAAGCTGGTCACCCTGAACATGAAACGGGATGAATACACCGTCGAAGGGGACGGGCAACAGCAGGGCATGTTTCAGTTTCGCATCACCGACGCCCTCTGATGGGATCCCCCCTCGGGGAGCCATCTGTGGTTTTTGATCGTCCAGGTTTGGCTGAGAGTGTGATCCGAGGTGATGTAATGACTGCCCCACTCGCCGAGGGTAAACTGCGCAGAGCTCCTGCTCAAACGGGCAGCTTTTGGGGATCCCTGAAATTGGGGGCTGCCTTTTTGGAGTTTTATCTCTTCAAAGAGATGATTCGCCCCTTCTTTCTGGGAGTGGCCGGGGGGACGGTGCTGATGCTGGGCAACCAGCTCTTTATCTACGCTGATCTGCTGGTGAAAAAGGGCGCTCCTCCGCTAACCATTTTGCACATTCTCATCCTCAATTTGCCCGCCATTTTGGTGGTCACCTTTCCCATTGCCGGCCTCTTTGCCACCTTGCTCACCCTGGGCAAAATGGGAGCCGATAGCGAGATCATCGCCCTGCGCGCTGCCGGGATCCCTTACCGCAAGGTGTTTATTCCCGTGCTCTGTATTGGCCTGCTGATCAGCGGCTTGGCACTGTTGACCAATGAAGTCATTGTGCCGGAAACCAACCAAAAGGTGAAAACCCTGAATAAAAACCTCATCTTGGCTCAGGATGCCCTTTTGTTTAATCCAGAAGAGATCGTGCGGGTGGATGATGAGCTCTGGTTTCATGTGGGATCGATTGACCCGAAGACCGGCTTGATGCAGGATTTGTTGATCCTGGATCGCAAAGCTGAGACCGGCCACCTGCGCTATCCGCAGGTGATCTCCGCTCAAACCGCGCAGCAGGTGGGCCAATCGTGGCAACTGCGAGATGTGGTGATCCGCCGTTATGACGAGCAGGGGCGCACCTACTATGAAGGCCAGGTGGAAGAAATGCAGCTCAACATCGTCAACAAACTGGTGGGCCTGGTGTACGCGGAAAAGGTGCCCCAAGAGCAACGGGCGGGGGAGCTGTGGGAGCAGTGCCAGCGATATCGAGCGGAGCAACGTCCTTCTGCCGATGTGGCTCGCTGCCTGACGGAATACCACCTCAAGTTCGCCATTCCTTTGGCCAGCTTTTTCGCCATCTTGGTGGCTGCCCCCTTGGGCCTGCAAACGGTGCGGCGAACGGGGCGCTACGGCGGCGTGGCGCTAGCGATTGTTCTGGTGTTTATTTACTATGTACTGATGAGCCTGGGACGAGCGATGGGTCGAGTGGAGCATATCGATCCCTGGCTGGCTGCTTGGTTGCCGAATATGATTTTCGGTGGGGTAGGCCTTTCTTTACTGTGGCGGTTTTTACGGTGAAATCCTGCAACTTCCCCCCTGACTTCAGCCCTTGGGCAAAGTGGTTGGCTCTTTGCTGGGGCGGCTCCCTGTGGTTGGGGACGGGGGAGGCCGTCTTCGCCCAGTTGGACCCCCTGCCCACTGTTGGCGTCGGCGGGACGGAGTTCTCTCTGGAGGGCTACCAGCGCTTTCGGTCAGCGCAAACACTTGCTCAGCACCTGCAACTGGCCCGCCGGGCTTCCAGCCCAGAACCGATGGCTGCCGCCGATGAGGAGCCCATCACCTTGGCCGAGGCGCAATCTTCTCTGCCTGCTACAGCCTTGACTGCGGCAACCCCACCCCCTACGGCCCCGGTTTCAGACTTTGGATCCCCTCCCCTTGCCAACTCTCCTGAAAAGCCCCTCACGCCAGAAGAACTGAACCGACAGCGGCTACAACGGCTGTTGGCCGAAGGGGCAGCAGCCCATGCTCGGCGACAGGCGCAGCAGGCCCAGGCAACACCTTCTCCCCAACCCCCTTCACCGGCGACGCCCACCGCGGCAGTTCCCAGCCTGAACTCCCTTCGGCTTTCCCAGCCCATGACTTCTCAGGCTGAGGCCCTGCAGGTGGAAGAGCAACCCTGGCTGCGCCCCACCAACACTGTGCAGTTGCCTGCTCCCACCTCGGCACCCAATGCCGAGAACCCGGCTACGGCTCAACTGCAAGGTGAAGCTGGTTCAGAGGCAAGGTTAAATCGGATCCCAGCTTCGACGGTTCCTCCCTTGATCTCCCAAGCCGGTGGGAGCTTGGATTTGGGCGGTGTCCTGTTGGCAGAGGCCACCCCTGGGTCGGGGCTGACGGGATCCCCTCCAAGGGGAACGGAAGCCTTTATCCCCACCGCTGGCTCACCCCTGGCTCCTCAACTGCTGGAGCGGTTCCCGCTCCTACAGGATCTGGGCACTGGTGCAGATGCCGTTTCAGCGGCAGAAAATCTTGGCACCGGCAGCCAGGGATCCCAGATTCGCCAGCAACTCTCGGCCACCGCGCAGCGGCAAATCCCCCTCGACCCGGATCAAATCAACGTCAGCGGGGATGTCCTCAGCTACATCGCCGAACAAGACCTGGGCATTGCCGAGGGAAATGCTTCGATCCAACTGGCCGACGGCACCCGCATCACCGGCGACCGGCTGCTGTTTTATCGGCGGGAGCGACGCCTGCGCAGCGAGGGCCCTTTTCGCATGGAGCAGCCCCCTGGCCCCCAAGGGCGGGGGATCCGGCAAATCGAAGGGCGAAATTTGGATCTGGATATCCCCGGTCGCACCGCCCAATTTGAGAGCTCGCTGGTCATTCTGCCGGGGGAGGAGCCGGGCACCAAGGTTTTTGTGCGCAGCCAAGAGACCACCGCCATTTTGGGGGATCAGATCTTTTTCGAGAAAGCCACCGTCACCACCTCGCCAGAGCCGCCCATCACCCACTACGTGCAAGGGGATCGGGTGGAGGTGTTTCCCGATGACCGGGTGATCGTCTACGACGCCCGCGTGTTTGCCGGCGGCGAACTCACAGAAGCAGGGGATCTGCGGGCAGGCCTGCAGATTGCCTATTTCCCCCTGTTCATCTACAGCCTGCGGGATCACCAGTGGGTGCTGCCGGGGCGCAGCGAGACAGAGGGGGTGTTTGTCAAATCCAGTTGGGCCTACCGCTTCGACGAATACAACTTCGGCGGCCTGCGGCTGGATGCCATCCAGAAAAAAGGGGTGGGCATTGGTTTCTTGCATGACTACATCCTGCCCATCCCGGATAGCGTCAACTACGGGCGAGCCCAGTTTTACTTGGTTACCGAAGCCGACCAACAGCGCTTCTCCAGCCGTTTCCGCATCGACCACAACTTCGACTTCTACGCTGCCAACCTCTTTGGGCAGGAAGGCCAACTGCGGGGGCAGCTCAACCTCAACCTGGACAACACCTACCGTCCTGCCGGCGGACGCAACGACAACGCCGATCTCCGCCTCAACGCCACCTTTCAGGGGGATCTCTCCACCACCACCCTCAACATCAGCCGCACCGGATCCCAGGAGCGGGGCATCTACAGCTTCCCCCTCACCCTCAGCCACACTCAGCGCTACGGGGGCGTGCACTGGCTGCAATCGGATCTCCGCTTGGACTACAACCAGCGGGTGAGCGTCAAAGATGGCCCCGACTTTGCCGATGCGCGGTTGACGCTGGGCACTCAACTGACCCCACCCGGCTGGGGAGGTACCTATCGCCTGGCCTACCGTGCCTACAGCAGTTCCAATGGCGACAACGAGCCGCGTCGCAACTTCGAGCTGGCCTTTAACCCCGACCTCGTTCGCATCACGCCCGATATTGCTCTCAGCAGCGCCCTCACCCTAACTCAAGAGCAACAGCCGGATCAGGAGGTGGGGGCGGGCCTCCACTTTTTCAATCGCTACGAGCTGCGCTCCAGCCTCCAGTTCAACGATATTCAACCGGCTCCCTGGATCACCTTCATGCCGGGTTCTATCGATTACACCCAAGTTCTCTACTCCACTCCTGACCAGGAGTCTACTGTCAGCCTCAACCCTCGCCTCAGCCTCAGACCTGCCGACTGGAATACCATCGACCTGCGCTACAGCCGCACCTTCTACGGCAACAATTCTGTGCCCTTCCAAACCCTCTCTACCAGCCCCAGAGATGTGGATCGCATCAATGCCAACATCAGCTTCTTTACGCCCCGCGATCCCCTACCCGATGTGCCCCCAGGCTACATTGCCTTTGAAGATGACCTGCCCGGCGAGCTGCCGATAGCCCTGACCTTCCCCGACGATACCCCGGAGGATTTGCAGGCCATTGCCTCCCGCAACTTGCAGGAGCTGCAGGCAGAGGTGAAAAACCTGGTGCGCCTGGACACCAGCCTTGGCTACGACTTCGTTGCCCAGAAGTGGGACACCCTCAACGCCAACTTCACCTGGAACACCGCTCCCGATCTGTTCAACATTCAGTTGCAGACGGCCTACGACCTGAACCAGGGACAGCTCCAACCCGTTCGTCTGGAGTATCGGGGACGCAGCAGCACCACATTTAACCGGGATCAACGCTCCGGCCTGGATGTGTATGAGCCGGGGATCAGCTATGCGCTGCAGGCGGTTTACGATCCCCGGTTGGGCCAGATCTCTACCTATGGTCTGGAGCTGGATGCCACCCTCGGCACGCGATGGCAAAATCACTGGCGGCTGCGCTTGGGCCTGACGGAAGAAGGGATCCGCCGGGTGGAAGTTCGCCGTGACCTGCGGGATTTTGAGCTGCGCTTTGCCTACGATCCGGTGGCAGAGTCACTGCGCTTGGAAGGGATCCTGGTGGCTTTCCCCAGTCGCCCGGTGGGCCTCACCCAAGAGCGGGGAGATTTTCAAGTAAACTACCCGACCCTGACTGCTTCGCAGTACAGTGCGGGCTTTCGGTAGCCCTGCAGTTGGCAAGCCAACCACGAACCTCTAGGCTGGTTTACAGCAGCCCCCAAAAGCGCAATCACATTCGCACCATT
>NZ_JBSSCH010000016.1:0-47770 GCF_054059615.1 Thermostichus sp. OS-CIW-33 | reverse complement strand
TAGAGGTCCGTGGTTGGCTTGCCAACTGCAGGGCTACCGTTCGCGCCAGCGGGCCGGAGGCCTTAAGCCCGCCCCGTACTGCGAAGCAGTCAGGGCCGGGTAGTTTACTGCCAGCTTTTTGCGCTTCTTGTACAGGAAAGCGAGATCCTTAGCCCAGGAGGTTGACGGGCCGACTCAGTTGGATCCCTTGCGAGAGCTGGGGTTGAACTTGTGGGGGATCCTCACTTGGCCAATTTCCTTGGGGCTGGTCGTCTTCTCCTGCTGGGTGCTGTATCGATTTGGCCCCAGCCTGCGCCGACCCCAAATCCCGATTTGGCCGGGGGCCATCGTGGCCAGCCTACTGTGGGTTGGGGTGTCGTGGGGGTTGCGGATTTACGTGGAGCACTTTGGGCAGTTCAACCAAGTCTACGGGGCGGTGGGGGCAGTTATTGTGCTGCTGCTCTGGGTTTGGCTCACTTCCTTGGCGCTGCTGTTTGGGGATCAAATCAACATCGCCCTCTACCAGGCGCGAAAATGGATTGCAGAACGGGATCCCTAGCCCCACCCCAAATCCGAGTCATGGATGCAGACGGAAATTCTTTCGCCCACTCCTGAGCACATTGCCGTAGCGGCTGCGGCCTTGCTGCAGGGCCAGTTGGTGGCCATCCCCACGGAGACGGTTTACGGCCTGGCGGGCCATGGCTTGGATGAGCAGGCAGTGGCAAACATTTTTGCCGCCAAGGAGCGCCCCCGCTTCGATCCCCTGATCCTGCATCTGCCGGCTGGGGCGACCCTAGAGCAGCTGCAGGGGTGGCTGGTGGATGTGTCGGCTTTTACTCCCACCGCCCGTGCTCTGCTGGGATCCCTGATCGACACCTTCTGGCCGGGGCCCCTAACCTTGGTGCTGCCCAAGTGTCCCACCGTGCCGGATCTGGTGAGCAGCGGGTTGCCTACTGTTGCCCTGCGGGTGCCTGCTCACCCGGTGGCTCAAGCTTTGTTGCAGGCGGTGCAAACCCCTCTGGCTGCCCCCAGTGCCAATCGCTTTGGCCGCATCAGCCCCACCTCAGCCCAGGCCGTCTATGCAGAGTTGGGAGGGCGGATCCCTTACATCTTGGATGGGGGAGAGTGTGCTGTGGGCCTGGAGTCCACCGTGCTAAAGCTCAGCCCCGAAGGGATCCCAACGCTGCTGCGCCCAGGAGGGATCCCACTGGAAGCCCTAGAAGCTCACCTGAAACTGCCCATCCGGGCCTCTGAGGACGGCAAAACGGGCCCGCCGGAAGCGCCGGGACGACTGAGCAGCCACTATGCCCCCAGTAAGCCCCTCCGGCTTTTGCCCACCCCTTTTGCCCAGCTTCAGCCCGGCGATTGGCAACAGGTGCAGCACCTGACAACCGGTCATTCCCACCTGGGCATCCTCAGCTTTGCCACGGATCCGCAGGCTCTGCTGAACACCCTCTCCCGCCATTGGCCGGGGATCACTTTCAGTTTGGAGTGTTTGGGTTCGGATCCCAAGGCAGCCGCCCGCGCCCTCTTTGCCAGCCTGCGCCGCCTGGATGAGGGAGATGCTACGCTCCTGCTGGCAGAGCCCCCACCCATCTCGACGGGGTTGGGCTATGCGATGATGGATCGGCTACGCCGGGCCAGCAGCCTTTCGCGTTAGCGTCGCTTAGCGATATGGAACTCTCCCCCCTCGTTGCCATCGTAATGGGCAGCGATTCCGATTTGCCCACCCTTGCACCTGCCGCCCAGGTGTGTGAGGAGTTTGGGATCCCTTACCAATTGCAGATCCTCAGCGCCCATCGCACTCCCGAGGCGATGGTAGAGTTTGCCCGCTGCGCCCATACCCAAGGGATCCGCGTCATCATTGCCGGGGCAGGGGGAGCAGCCCATTTGCCGGGGATGGTGGCGTCCCTCACCCCTCTGCCGGTGATCGGGGTGCCGGTGCTCAGCCCATCCCTGCAGGGGATCGACTCCCTGTACTCAATTGTGCAAATGCCCAAAGGGATCCCGGTGGCCACGGTGGCCATTGGCAACGGCTACAACGCGGGTCTGTTGGCGGTGCAGATCCTAGCCAGTGGGGATCCCGATCTGCTCCGGCGGGTGATCGCCTATCGGGAAAGCCTAAAACAGGCGGTGCAGGAGAAAAACGATCAGTTGCAAACCCAAGGGTGGAAAGCCTACCTCGACTCTATAAAGCATAAGAGCATAATTTAAGGAGCGTTGATCTATCTTGCCGCTTGCAAAGGGCCAGATAGGGCCGAGTTTTGGGAGTTGCCATCGGTGAAACATCAATCGGGTCGCCCTTCTTCCGGCCAGGGATCCTGGCCAGAATATCTGCAGCGGGTGGGGCGTGGGGCAGTGGAGACGGGATCCCAAGTTGCTCTGTGGATCCTATCGGGGCCGCAGTGGCGGGTTTTGGCTCTGTCGGCCTTGGCGTTGGCAGGGCTGGCCTTCTGGAATGGGCGGCTGGCGCTCTCTCTGGGGGTGGGCACCTTGGTGATGTTGGGGCTACAGGGGGTGCGCAGCCCTGAGTTCAACCGCCGCTGGCAGGAGTGGCAAGCTTGGTTTCGGCAGGCGGATCGCTGGCTTTTGCTGGCAATTGGTTCGGGAGCAGCCGCCACCTTGGGCACCTACACCCTCATCTCCATCTGGGCAGAATCCACCCAACGCTGGCTGGCCACCGGTGCCATTCTACAGGGATTGGCCACTCTAGCCTTGTTGTCGCTACTGTTTGGGGAGTGGCTCAGGGGCCGACAAGAGCGGCAACGGTCTCAATTGGAGCGCGACCTCAGCGACATTGCTTCTCCCGATCCCTTCCGACGGCTGGCGGGCGTTCGCCGCTTGCAGAGCTTAATGTCCCACCTGGATCCCGAGCAAACCCGGCTGGCGGTGGATTATCTGCGGTTGGCCCTCGACCAAGAGACGGTAGCGGTTGTGCGGGAAGCCCTGCTGGAGGCCCTACAGGGATGGGGGATCCTGCGCCGCCTCAACGATTTGACCAATCTCAAACACCCCAGCAGGGATCCCTCTTCAAACTAAGATAACGGCTGTCTTGGTCCTCAAGGGTTTGACTGGGATGATAAATTCAGTCCCTTGGGCAATCCGCCAAATAGATTGCTCACCTCAGGTTTAGCTAAACCGCCGAGAAGCCCCGCGCTGTATGCGTAGCAACCCTGCGGGAAGCTAGCTACAGGGTCGGGAGTATGTTACGCGGCATACCCCCTTTCCATCTAGGCTCAGGCTTGTCCCTCTGCCGCCAGCCCTATTGCAAAAAGCTTGCTTGGAGCTGGCCTGCAAGGAAGGTTAGAATCTTTTACTATGGGTAATCCTCTCCAGCCGCTCCCTTAGCCGCACTGTGCCAGCATGTATACCATTTCCGACTTTGACCGCCTGATCCAGTTTCTCCCAGTGGAGATCCGCCCTGAAGTGCAGATCGAGATCGGCACCCCTGACCAGTCTCGGGTTGTGCAGCCGTTGTGGCGCTTCCCCTGGCAAAAGTACTCTCGCTTTGCCATTGACCTCAGCCGTTGGCAGAAGCTGAGCCCTGACCAGCAGAAGATCTACTTCTTGCGAGAAGCGGTGATGGCCACAGAGCTGGCTTTGGGGGATAACTGGTCGGCGTTGTTGCTGTATCCCGCCTTGATCGGGGCCGGCAGCATGGGCATTTTGGTGGAGCTGCAGATGGGAGATAACCTCGGCGTTGGCTTAGCAGCAGGCTTGGCCGCGTCAGCGGTGTTTCTGTTGCGCAAAGCGGAGAAGGGCCAGAAGGCCCAGGTAGCAGCCGACGAGTTTGCCGTGCGCTATGCCTCCCAGAATGGCTACACCTCCGAGCAAGCTGCTGCTATCTTGCTGAGCGCGCTGCAGCAGGTGGCCATCCTCGAAGATCGCGTCAAGAACGACTACGACACCACCATGCGCCGCCGCAACCTGGAGTTCTTGGCGCAGCGGGGTTTGGGATCCGGCACCTTGACCATCAATCCTAAGTACCGCAACAAAGGCCAGAGCTCCAACCCCGGCCCCAATCCTTACCAAAACCCCTTCCAGCGCTGAGTCTTCAAGGCATGCGCAGCTCCCCTTCTACCTCGAGGCGGGTGTAGGGGCCGACGCGAAGGAAGCGCTCCCCCAGCATCTCGGCGGCGGCAGGCTGGATCCAGCCCATGCGCTGCAGCAGGTGCAAAGCCAGGGCATACTTGGCCCGGGCGGCTCCATCCTGGACCTTGATGGCCAGGCCCATGCCTTCCCCCACCCGGCCAATGCACTGGATCCCTTCAGCACCCGATTTGCTCACCAGATCCCCTTGAGTAGCCCGCATCAACTCCGTGTCGAAACACCCCTGTCCGGCCACCATCTCCGGGTGATGGGTCATGGCCCGTGCTACCGATTCCAAGTCGGGCCGCTCGCCGGCGGTCAGTTGGGCGAATAGAGAAGCCAGGTGGTTCAGTTGCAATTGGTAGGTGGGCACCCCACAGTCATCCCGCGCAAACAAAAACTCCTCCGAGGGCATTTGCAGCAAATCCGCCAACTTGGCCCGCACCAGCGCTTGCACCGGATGCTGCCGCTGGGCATAGTCTGACAAGGTCCAGTTTTGGGCGCGGCTGGCCACGAGCATGCCGGCATGTTTGCCGGAGCAGTTGTGGCACAGGGGGCTGGGCTTGCCGGGTGGGGTGGGGCAGACCAGCAAATCGGGAGACAGATCGGCCCGCCACAGTATACTGAACACCTGCCGCGCATGAGCCGTGGTGCCCTGATGGGATCCGCACATGATGGCAATATCTTTCTCGCTGAGGCGGTAGCGCTCGCGGATGCCGGTGGAGAGCATGGCCAGTGCTTGGAAAGGTTTGAGGGCAGAACGGGCAAAAACAGGGGTGGTGCTGTTGCCGGCCATGGCCAGAGAACGCCCGCGGCTATCGGCCACGACAGCTTGGCAATGATGGATAGATTCGGTCAACCCCTCCCGCAAGACATGGATTAAGAGTTCAGGGGCGGTGGAACGATTCTCAAATGACATGAAAACCTGGGAAAGGGCTGACGAAGCTGGGAAAGAGGGTGTGTACTCTTCAAATCATACGCGCAGATCCTACGCGAGAAGTTGGCGGGATCCCCTAAAGTAGCAAAATGGAACCCTTCCGCTCGGATCCCTGACCTCTGCCATGTCCTCCAATCCCCTGGTGTTTTTGGTCTGTCACGGCAGCCGGGATCCCGATTATCAGCAGGCTTTGGCAGATTTGTTGGCCCGGGTGCAGCAGCAGCTGGCTCCCCAGCCGGTGGAGCTGGCCCAGTTGGAAGGTCAGCCTCTCACCCTGGCCGAACAGATTCAAGGACGGCTGGCAGCTTGGCTGGGCGCAGGCCGATCTCCCGATCAAGTGGTGCTGCTGTCGCTGTTTATGGGCGAGGGATCCCATGTGGAAGAGGATTTACCGGCTGCGGTGAAGCAGGTTCAAGCTCGCTGGCCGCGCCTGCCCATCCGGTTAACACCCCCCATTGGCCAGCACCCGGCCCTCCTGGATCTGTTGGCGGCTCGCATTCTGGCTCCACAGCCCTCTTGCTCTGCAACGCTCAGGCAATCCGGCGAACGGGCAGATGCCTGGATTGTGCTTGGCCATGGCAGCCGTCTGCCGGGGTTTGCCGCCCAGCTCCAAGCAGGGATCCAAACTGTGCAACGGCGCTTGCCCGAGATCCCCTTGCATGTGGCTTTTGCTGCCCAGTCCCCCACCTTAGAAGCGGTCGTGATCCATTGCTTGCGCCTTAGCCAGTGCCGTCTACGGGTGCTGCCGTTTTTTCTCTTTCCAGGCGGTCTGCTGCGCGCCCTACAAGAACAGGCTCAGCGATTACAGCGGGAATGGCCTCTGCTCCAAATCCAGGTGGAGCCGCCCCTCTGGCGGGATCCTCAACTGATGCAGGCCATTGTGGAGACACTCCAGGCTTTTAGCCCGGCGCTGGAATAGCCGAATCTTTCCCGTTCCCTCAAAATGGATATTTCCAACAGCAATGACGCGACCAGGACTTGAGATGGGCAAAGTGTATTTGGTGGGGGCAGGGCCTGGGGATCCAGGGCTGCTGACGGTGAAGGGAAAGGCGCTACTCGCCCACGCGGATGTGGTCATCTACGATGCTCTGGTGGGATCCTCCATCCTGGAGCTGATCCCGCCGACGGCAGAACGGATCTATGCTGGCAAACACTGCGGCGCTCACACCTTGCCCCAGGAGCAGATCACAGCCTTGCTGATGGAGAAAGCTCGGACGGCAGCCGTGGTGGTGCGGCTCAAAGGGGGGGATCCCTTCATCTTTGGGCGAGGCGGCGAGGAGATGTTGGCTCTGGTGCAGGCCGGGATCCCAGTGGAGGTGGTGCCGGGAATTACGGCGGGCATTGCCGCCAGCGCCTATGCCGGGATCCCTCTCACCCATCGCGACCTCAGCTCCTCAGTTGCTTTTGTTACCGGACATGAGGCGGCAGGGAAATACCGCCCTCAGGTCAATTGGCGGGCTTTGGCCGGGGCGGTGGAAACCCTGGTGATCTACATGGGCATGCACAACCTCAGCCACATTGCCGCTGAATTGTTGGCCGGAGGGAAAGCTCCCGATACCCCGGTTGCCCTGATCCGCTGGGGCACCACCCCTGAGCAAGAGATTCATCTGCTCCGCCTGCAGACTCTGGCTGGGCGGCCCTCGCCCGTAGCACCGCCTTCAATTGTTGTGGTGGGAGCAGTGGTCAGCCTGGCCAGCTTGTTGCCCACTTTGCGTCCGCCAGTCTCGTATTGCTCCGCAGCGCTTGCGCAACCGGAATCTCCATGAACGCCTTCTTTCGCAAGTTGGGTGCCCTCTTCTCCGCCTACTACGCCTACATGCTGGAGTACCGGGCCGAGCTGATCCTGTGGGTGTTGGCCGGATCCCTGCCCCTGATCATGATGGGGGTGTGGAGCGAGGCAGCCCGCTCAGGAGACTTCTCGCTGTCTGCTCTGGAGTTCATCCGCTACTTTCTGGCGGTGTTCCTGGTGCGCCAGTTCACCATCGTCTGGGTCATCTGGGACTTTGAGCGAGAGGTGGTCGAAGGCAAATTATCTCCTCGCCTGTTGCAGCCTCTGGATCCCGCTTGGCACCATGTGGCCAGCCACCTGATGGAGCGCTTGGCCCGTCTCCCCTTTACCCTGGTTTTAATCGCCCTTTTCTTCGTCCTCTACCCCCGTGCCTTTTGGATCCCCTCTTGGGCACAGGTGGGGCTGGGATCCCTGGCCATTCTCCTGGCTTTTGCCCTGCGCTTTCTCATGCAGTACACCCTGGCGCTGCTGGCCTTTTGGGTGGAACGGGTGACGGCCTTGGAGCAATTCCATTTTTTGGTGTACTTGTTTTTCTCGGGGGTGATCGCTCCTCTGGAGGTGTTCCCACCCCCCGTGCGCCAGCTCTTGGCCTGGACACCCTTCCCCTACCTGGTGCACTTTCCCGCCAGCCTCTGGGCAGGGATCCCGGTGGATATTCTGCGCGGCTTTGGCATGGGCCTGGCCTGGACGGGCCTGCTCTGGCTGGCCAATCGCTGGTTATGGCGCAAAGGCTTGCAACAGTACTCAGGAATGGGAGCTTAGAGGCCCAGGTTCAATTCCCCATCTTTACAGCCACCGTGGTTCTCAGCTTTCAACCAGACCACTTCTGAAACCACTATCATGGGTTCAGTCTCCGTAGCCAAATGACGAATCCTGTCCGTCTCCCTAAAATAGCGACAGATAACGGGTAATAGCGCTTTACCCTTTTCCTTGACAGCCTCCTCGGGTTCTCATGAAGCGTGTACTGGTCGTAGATGACGATCCCCTCTCCCTGAAGGTGCTGAGCCGCCACCTGACTCAGCATGGCTATCGGGTTTCTACAGGCGCTTCGGGTGTAGAAGGGTTGCGTCTGTTTGCCCAAGAGCAGCCGGATGTGGTGGTTTCAGATGTGGTGATGCCGGAAATGGACGGCTTCGAGTTTTGCCGACAGCTGCGCCAACAGCGCGGCGGCGAGCTCGTCCCCTTCATTTTTCTCTCTTCGCGGGGAGAGATCGATGACCGAGTTCAGGGCTACGAGCGGGGGGCGGATGACTACATCATCAAGCCCTTTGAACCCCTGGAGTTGGTGGCCAAAATCGAGGCCCAGATTGAACGCTCCCGCCGCACCCAATCGGAAATTCTGCGGCTGATCCAACAGCAGTCCCAGCCAAAACCGGAAGCGGCCCCCCGACCCACTCCACCCGAATTGCCCCTGACCCCTGCCGAAGAGCGGGTCTTTCGGGAAGTCATTCGCGGCTTCACCAACAAGCAAATCGGCGAGAAGCTGTTCATCAGCCCGCGCACCGTGCAAACTCACCTGACCAACATCCTCAGCAAGCTCTCTCTGGAAAATCGCTCACAACTGGTGCGTTTTGCCTACGAACGGGGCTACACCGCCCAAGAGGAGCCGGGCCAGAAGGGATCCCTTTCAGGCCAGGTGTAGCCTCAAAACAGCACGTGGCGCTTTTCGCACCCGGCAGGGGATCCGCTCCTTGCCCAAGCGGACAAATGCCTCGTAGCGATGGCAGCCGGAGAACCCATAATACTCCCCTTCCACTTCCAAAACCTCAATGGGCTCCTGCAGACCGATTGCTTCGATAGAAGCCATCAGCGCCCGCACCTTATCCGGATCCGTTTGCCGCGGCAAAGGGCGGCGAATTTGGGCAAGGGGAATCTCGCGAATCTGCGCCATGTTGAACTTTCTCCCTAAGCAAGCTACTTAATCATACTCGTTATGACTTTGCTCTATCAAGACTGGCAGAGGGGATGGATTCTCAGGCCAGAGCATGGCAGGATAACACCATTCCTCACTGCTCTCTCCCTCAGTAGCCAACCCAGCCATGTGGCAACTCCTCAAAGCCTTATGGGGAAAGATCGCCGGCCAAGCCCCCCCTGCACCCCCCGCTGCCGCGCCACGACCACCTCTTGACAAGAGGCTGGTTCAGCAGCCCTCTCCCCGGAATGTCCCTGCTGCAGAGGCCGCCCGCAAAGAAGAAGCCCCTGAGCCCACACCAGAACATCCCACCCCAAAAGTTGCAGTAGCTCAACGGGGTGAGGAACCTGTGGTGTGGATCCCTTCTCAGGAGAAATCCCCAGACTCTGTGGCAGTAGAATCCCCCATCGGCCCGGCTCAACCCACCTCTACCGCCAAAAGCATCAGCAGCTTCTGGGCCATGACCGACACTGGATCCCGGATTTCCTGCATTGCTGCCACCACCGACAGTGGCCGTGCGGTCAGCTCCATTGCGACTGCTAGGCTCCGCCAACCGGAATAGCGACCGGGATCCCTCTGGCTCCAGAAAAAACTTCAGGGCAAGTCAGGAATAACTCCCATCCATTTCCACCCGCTACTGCAGGGATCCCCAGGGGGCATTGGGCCGATAATGGACAGGTAGCGTTGGGGGTTCCAAGCATGCTGGAGATGATCTTTAACGGGGCCAACTGGTTTGCTCTGCCCTTTTGGGCAATGATGATTCTGTTGCCGGGTTGGAAGGTAACCCGCAAGGTGATGGAATCGCTTTTGCCCATCGCTATTTTGGCGGCGGTTTATTTGTATCTTTTGGTCACCGGGTTCAACGCGGATGTTCTCAAGGAATTTTCCAACCCTCAACTGTCTCTGACCAGCTTAACTGGCCTATTCAGTCAACCCTCTGTTATGGCGACGGGATGGGTCCACTACATCGTCATGGATTTGTTTGTGGGCCGCTGGATCTTCTTGGAAGGGTGGGATAAGCGAGTATGGACAACCCATTCCCTGATTTTGTGCTTGTTTGCTGGGCCTGTGGGTCTGCTCTCCCATTTGCTTACGGTGGCGATTGTACAAGCAACTCGCCAGAACCGGCCCAGTGCTCCTCAACCTGACAAAGGCTCAGAAGTGCCGCAAGAATCCATCTAGCCCCTGCTTGGCTTTATGGCTCTTTCCGATGCACAAGGTGCAAAATGAGCAGCGTGGGATCATCCTCGACCTCAACGTTGCTGCCACGCAGCTCCCCAGCGCTACGTACTCGCCAGCACACAGGGTGGTTCCCGAGTGCCTTTAGGTGCCGTTGTAAACAACAACCACAAAACCCACTGAGGTCGGATCCAACCGTCAGGCTGTCGGGTTTAGGGCCTACAGCCCGTTTACGCGAACAATGCGCCCTGTGCTGCTGTGGGCGAGAGCGGCTGACTACCCTGGCACTGCAGGCAGCGTAGCACAAAGCCGCTTTAAAGGGCGGGGCTTCAAACCCAGTTTTTCGGTAACCGAATTCTTGTATTCTGAAACCCTGACATACTCCCCGCCCTACTGGCTTGCTTCCGCGCAGCGATGGGACGGGGCCTTAAGCTCAGTCTTCGGGTAAACAGGAGTGCAAACCTCTCATGACTGCTACCTTTGTTCACACACCCTTGGCGCAAACTGTTCTGCCTCGCCCTTCCCGAACTCGGGATCTCCTGCTGGTTCTGGGGGGAAGTTTGTTCGTAGCTGCCTTGGCTCAGGTGCGGATCCCTCTGCCCTTCACGCCGGTACCGATTACCGGGCAAACCTTTGGAGTAATGCTGGTGGGGGCAGGCTTTGGGGCACGGCTGGGCTTTCTCACGTTGCTGGTGTACCTGCTGGAAGGGATCCTGGGATTGCCCTTCTTCAGCGGTGGCGGATCCGGGCTTGGCCACTTGGCCGGGGCGACGGGGGGCTACCTGTTGGCTTTTCCCCTGGCTGCAGGGCTGATGGGTTGGTTGGTGGAGCGCTGGGGCGTGGATCGCAACCCCTGGAAGATGGCGCTGGCGATGTTGTCCTGCTCGGCTCTGATTTTTTTGCTAGGAGCCACTTGGCTGGGGGTGTGGCTGAACCAGAATGTTGAGCCCACCTCGATCTTGGCCGTCCTCAACAAAGGGGTCTTCCCTTTTATCCCAGGAGACTTGGTGAAGTGCGGACTGGCGGCAGTGCTGCTGCCCACCATCTGGCGCTGGGTGGGTCGGGAAAGGCCACCGGCAGACTCCTAGCCCACTGGGCAAGAGCAGCAACTCTAAAGACCGCTCCGGCAAAGCAGAAGGGGCCTGGGATTAGCCTCGGGTCGGAAAATCTAAAAAAAAGATAACAGCTCCGAGGATTTGGCCTTTTTTCTGAGATTCTAAAAACTGTGCTCAATACGGTGTTCAATACGGCCTATTCATGGAGCTTTTCTTTACGTTGCTCTAGACTTTTATAAGTCGCTGACTGGTCGCGATAGAGCCCCCTTGTGGGGCTTTTTATTTTCTAGCTGCCGACCAAAAGAAGCTGATCTCAACCTTAAGCTATAATTATGTCTTTCTGAATTCATGGGATCCCTATGGATTCCCTGGATAGACGGGATCCCTGCCATGCAACAGACGCGCCGGATCCCAGAAGCATCCCGGTGGGTAGTCATTCAGTCCTTGACGGGCACCTTCTTTTCCAGCCACTGAGCCACTTGATCTGCCAGGTCAACTCCTTCCAACTGACAGAGTTCTCGCAGCATTGTTGGGCTGGTCACGTTCACTTCGGTTAGTCGTTCCCCGATAACATCAATCCCCACAAAATACAGCTTCTCCTGCCTGAGCACCGGTGCCAAAGCCCCGCAGAGAGCCCGTTCTTTTTCGGTAATCTTGGTTTTTTCCACTCGACCGCCGGCAGCAACATTGCCCCGAAAATCGCCCTCTCCAGGGATCCGATTGACGGCACCCAAAGGCTCTCCTTCCAGCAGCAAAATGCGTTTGTCTCCTGCCGCCGCCTGTGGCAAATACTCCTGCACCATCACAGGCAGCCGACCAAATTGGGTGCTCATTTCAATCAACGAGTTGAGGTTTGGATCCCCGGCATTGACCCTCAGGATCCCTTCCCCACCTTTGCCACCCAAGGGCTTGAGCACCGCCTGTCCTTCCTGTTCAACAAACTGACGCAGCAGACGCTTGTTGCTGCTGACGCGGGTGCGCGGGATCCACTCTTGAAATTGCAGGGCATAGAGCTTTTCGTTGGCCGAGCGGATCCCGGCAGGATGATTGAGCACCAGTGTGCGGCTGGGAGAGAGACGATCCAAAAGGTAAGTGGCATAGAGATAGGCCGCATCTACCGGCGGATCCTTGCGCATCCACACCGCCTGCATTTGGCTCAGGGGCAGCAGTTGCCGGTCTTTGACCTCATACCAGGGATCCGCTTGCAGATCCAACCGGATTTCCTCAAGGGATCCCCACGTTTCCCCTTGATCCCAGTAGAGATCCGCCAGGCCCAGGCAGAAAATGCGGTGTCCCCGTTTCTGCAGAGCTTCCATCAGGGCAATGCTGGTGTCATGGCCCACCTGCAACTGAGGCAATGGATCGACAATAAAAGCTACCTGCATGGGAGGTGTGGTTCACTGACGAAAGGCTGCCCCGAGTATGCAACAAATCGGAGCCGATTGTGCTCTGCTGGCAGGCTGTTTCCACAAGAGAAGACCCCCTCTGGAAAGCTCGATGCAGAGTTGTCTTTTTAATATCCTCTTAACCTCGACAGGCGACGCAAACGTTAGCTTGATAGGTGGAATCCCCAGTTGGCCCTCAGTTCTCGGCTGGGTTGACCGGATTTCTGGCCTAACCTGTGAGGAATGCTCCATCTGTGAGTGCTCCCCCTTCTCAACCCTCAGAGCCGGTTCGCATTGAAACCACGCGGGACTTGCTGGAAGCCTTGCGTGAGGGGCGCTCCCTGGTGGGTGCCAACCTGGAGAATGCCTACCTCTCGCGGGGCCTGTTCGACCGCATTCAGATGCCCAAATCCAATTTGACGCGGGCTAACCTGCGCTCGATCAGCCTGCAGCAAGCCGACCTACGTCTGTGCAACTTTCGCCGCGCTGAGCTAGAGCGGGCCAATTTTACCGCCTCAGATCTACGGGGATCCAGCTTTAGCCAGGCTCTGGGGGACTACAGCAACTTTACTGCCGCCAAACTGGACAAAAGCAGCTTTCAGGGGGGCCGTTTCAGCCATTCCATCTTTCGCGAAGCCAGCTTGGTGGCTGCTAATCTGGCGGAGGGGAACTTTTTTGCCGCCGACTTCCGCCAGGCCAACCTATCTCGCTGCAACCTCTCCCAGGCTGCCTTGGTGAGTTGCCAGCTTCAGTTTGCCAACCTAGAACAAGCCATTTTGGTGGGGGCCAACCTACGGGACGCTCAGATTGAAGATACGCTCTTCAGTGGAGCCGATTTTACCGATGCCAAGCTCTCCGATGAGACGCGCAAGCTCTTAATCGAGCGGGCCAGCGGCACCAACGAGCTTACCCAACGGGATACCCTCAACACCTTGCTGGCGGGTTTGCAGCCCAAGTCGCGTAAGCTTTTTGGCTTGCTGTGAGGTTGGAGCCGTCAAGGACAACCGGGCTAAAGAGAAAACTCAAAACTGGTTGAGGTCGATCCCGGCTTCCCGGGCCATGGCTCCTATACCCTTGGCCTTGAGAGTCTTCAAGGCTTTGGTGGAAAGGCGCAGACGAACAAACCGCTTACCCTCTTCCCACCAGATGCGCTTCCACTGCAAATTGACTTCCTGCAGGCGCTTGGTGCGCCGGTGGGAGTGGGAGATGGCAAAAGCGTTGTTGCGTTTCTTGTTGGTTAGTTGGCAGCGACGCGCCATGGGATCAAAGCAAACTCAGCCTAGCTATCGTAAGGCATCTTTTTGTTGGGCAGCAAGCTGAAGTTGACTTTGCAACTGGGCTAGCTCTGCCTTCAGTCGGTCAAAGGTTTGTTGGCAGTGGTTAACGCTTTTTAGGGGCAGCTCTTCATTTTTGGCAATGCAGGTCACCTGTACAGAGCCGTCGGCAGCCTGACGGGTGCGATCCACAAACACTTCCACCGTCACCAGTTTGGTGTGGGGATTTTTTCCGGGAGGCTCGCCGGCCACCCAATAATCAAGGCTGTTGTGGAGGATATTGAGTTGGCAGCGCTCCAAAACAGCGCGGATCGACTCGCTGAGCTGCTCGGCTGAGCCCACAAGCTGGGTAACGCAAGAGTATCGAGCCATAGAACAGGCAAGCCACCACGGTTATCCTACCATTAAGTTTTCGGCTCCTGCAGCCAAAGGCGAACCGGCAAAATTGCGCTCAAGAGTACTCTACACCGGCTCGGTCAACCCTGCTGCGAGGAGGTGAATTACGTTAGAACATGAACAACTCCCAGGAGAGTTGCCATGTTTAGGGTCTCCTGTTTGGCTCATTCTCTTTTGCTACTGGGATCCCTGGGCCTGGGTTGGATAGGCGTGTCTTTTGCCCACGCGCAGCCCTTTCAGGCGGGCGACCTGGATGGGGATGGCCGTTTGACGGTGCAGGATCTCAACCTGTTGGGGGCCTACTTGCGGGGAGAACGGGGATTGACCGACGACCAGATCCGAGCTGCCGATGTCGACCAGGATGGACGGATCACAGAAGCCGACTGGCAAGTGTTGCAGCAGCGCATTCAGGCAGCAACGGATGTGCCCACAGGACAGGTGCAGTTGGATTCCGCCTATTCGGGACAGGTGGTGGATCGGCTGACAGGGCAGCCCTTGGCCGGGGCGGAGGTGGCCATTCCGGGGGCGGGTATTTCGGTGCGCACCGATGCCCAGGGTCGGTTTCGCCTGCCAGGGCCACTGCCGGCAGAAGAAATTTTGGTGGCGCGGCTGGAAAATTACTTGCCCTATTCCCAAAGTACAGGCAACGGTCAAGCCAGCGGGGATCGGCCTTGGCAACTGCAGTTGGAGCGCTGGGATCCCAACACAACTTTGGTACTGGAGGCGAATGTCATCCGCCTGGGGGATAACCAGTACTCACCGGAATCGGCTGCCGCCGGGCAATTTCTGGGCCCTGCCCAAGGGGTGGAGATGACCCGCTCTTTCACTTTGCAACGCCTGCCTTCGCGCCCACCGGTTTTGCGGATTGGATCCCTGATTGGGTTGGATACTGCCGCCGCCTATCGGGCCGGCCAATCCCGGATCCCCAGTGCCAACATGTCTCCCATGCAGGTCATCCTGAACGGAGTGGAAGTCGAACAGATTCACCTGGGGGGAGATAACCTACAGATTCCCCTGCCGCTGCAACCTCTGCGCCTGGGCCTGAACACTGTTACCCTGCGCACCGGCAAAACCCTGATTCAGCCCCCCATGGTCACCCGTGGTCCCCAAGTGCCGATCAGCATTCCCCTTTTCGGGGGATCCCTGCACATCTCGGTGCCGCTGGGAGGTGATACAGTCATCCGGCACGGCGGAGCCTGGGTGGATCATGACGATGTGCAGTTGGCCAATGTAACCATCGAGATCCCCAACTGACCCTGCTCCGTTCAATGGTTTTACGGCCCATACCGTCAGCCAATAGCTTGGACGTTGAATCCAGGTTGAGCGGGCCACGGGGCCTGTCGGTCAAGAGGAACAAGTTTGAGCCTGCTTTCGATAACTGACTCGATATCTGATCCGTTTGCTCAACAAGGGAAATACGTTTGTCCAGCGATTGGAAGATTCCCCTTCCAATAGCAGGCATACTGCAGTTGCTGAATGGCTCCTCTTCGATGCCTCTGTGAGTTCTGTGCATCTTGCTCTGCAAGAGGGATCCCTGAGGTGGCCCATGTGAGTGAGGTGAAATCCTGGCAACCGAGCAGATCGATAACCCAAACTGAGGAGAGCTGACTATGAGTATGAGTATGAATAGGGCTTCTGCCTTCCCCTTAACCTGGCTGTGGACGGGATCCCTGGCCCTGGGGGTGACGGCCCTGGTGACCCGCCAAGTGATCTGGGGGCTCTTACCTTTGGCAGCAGCCTACCCTGCCATCCGCCGCCGCGAAGAACAGCTTGGCCAAGTTCTGGAACAGACCTGGACACAGCAGCAACAGACAGCAACCCAACTGGAGACCCTGCAAGCGCGTTTCGAGGTGCTGGACGCTCGGCTCACTGCTGAACCGTCCCTTCTGCAGCAGACCTTGGCTTCCCCGGCTGAAGCCATTCAAGAGCTCGAGCAGAAAGTAAAGGTTTTGGAGCCCATCTGGGTACAGCAGCAGCAGACGGCGGCCCAACTGGAAACATTACAAGGGCGGATCGACGCCCTCGAAGCTCGGCCCACGTCTCATCTGTCCGTGCGGCAACAGCTGGCCCCCATCACCCAGGCCATCCAGCAAATCCAGCAGCGGTTAAAAGCCGTGGAGCTGCGGTTGAATGCTCTGCCGGTATCCCAGCCCCAAGTGACTTTGGAGCAACTGGAGTTGGTGCAGGCGCAACTCCAACACCTGCAACAGCTTGTGGCATCCCAGCCGACCCCTGCTTTTCCGCGCAAAGCCCTGGGGGTGTTCATCGACGCGGCCAATCTCCACGCCAGCGCCCAACAGTGGGGATCCCATCTCGACTATCCCAGTCTGCTCAGCTGGCTGGCCCAGGGCAGATCCGAGATGGAAGTGCATGTCTACAGCGGGGTAGATCGCCACAACCTAGCTCAGCGTCGTTTCCTGCGGGAGTTGAGAAAACAGGGCTATCGGGTGGTCACCAAGCCGGTGGTGATCCACGCCGACGGCAGCCGCAAAGCCAATCTGGATGGGGAGCTGATCGTGGACTTGATGACGATGTGCTCCCACTACGAGACGGTGCTGCTGCTGAGTGGGGATGGAGATTTTGTGCCGGCCCTCAAGCATATCCGCCGCCAAGGCTGCCGGCTGGAGGTAGCCGCCTACAGGCCGAACACGAACCCGGCGTTAATTCGGATAGCCGACCAGTTCGTGGATTTGTGCGCTTGGCAGGGGACAGGAACGCTGGTGCCGCTGCCTGCAAAACAGACTCCGGCCACCGGCTGAACCTTGCCATCTCAGCACAGTTACATCGATCCCTGACTCCCCTCTCCCAAGGCAGGGAGAGGGGCTGGGGTTGAGGGTAGGCGGCACAGCGTCTTAACCTTGTTTGAAGTGATCAGAAGTGCTCATCTTCTCTAACCATTTTCTGATTTGCAGTCTCAACGCCTGAGACTCGCTTGGATCAACCTTGCCCCAGCAGTCAACTTAACCCCAATTGGAGAGTCCAGATGTCAACGCAACTCACACAGCGGTTTGTGCAGGCAATGCACTATGCCCATCGCTGGCATGCTTCTCAGACCCGCAAGGGAACCGGGATCCCTTACCTCAGCCATCTGTTGGCCGTAGCAGCCATCGCCCTGGAGCATGGGGCGGATGAAGATGAAGCGATTGCCGCTCTGCTCCACGACAGCCTAGAGGACGGCCCCCACAACACAGGCGAGCCCCGGGCCCAGATTGAGCAACAGATCCGGGAGCACTTTGGAGAACGGGTGCTACAGATCATCCTGGGATGTACGGATACCGAAAGCGATGGCTCCCGAGGCGAGCCCAAAGAAAACTGGAAAGAGCGCAAAACCGCCTACCTGAAGCACCTGGAAACGGCAAATGCCTCGGTTTTGTTGGTGGCCGCCTCTGACAAGCTGCACAACGCCCGCTGCATCTTGCGGGATTTTCGCCAACTGGGGGATGAACTCTGGCAGCGGTTTTCCGCCGGAAAAGAGGGATCCCTGTGGTATTATCGATCGTTGGCAGAGATTCTGAGGCGACGGCTGCCCGGCAATCTATCGGCGGAGCTTCAAGAGCTGGTGGCTGAGTTGCAATGCCAAGCTGGAGCGGTAATGCCTTGACAGAGACAAGCAGGGCTGAAGAAAATGCTGAGGGCAGCCCTATTCATCACACTTTTTGGGTCACGCACCTATGGTTCTCGCTGTTGGCACCCCTGCTCCTGTGTTTAACACCACTGACACCCAAGGCAACCAAGTCTCTCTGGCTGATTTTGCCGGGAAAACCGTAGTCCTCTACTTTTATCCCAAAGACGACACCCCCGGCTGTACCAAAGAAGCCTGTGGATTCCGCGATGCCTACGCCGACTACCAAAGCAAGGACGTGGTGGTGCTGGGGGTGAGCATGGACGACCAGGCTTCTCACCAAAAGTTCACCGAAAAGTACAACTTGCCTTTCCCCCTACTGGTGGATAGCAGTGGGGTGATTACCCGCGCCTACGATGTGGATGGGGGCGGCTATGCCAAGCGGGTGACCTACGTCATTGATGGCGAGGGCAAAATTGCCAAGGTCTACCAGAACATCAATACCGAAACCCATGCCCGCGATATTTTGGCGGATTTGGGTTTGTAGAAACGCTGCCTCTTTTCGGTACTCCTCGCTAGATCCCGGCCTTTGCGCATGAACGACGACATTCCGGTCGCCCGTCGCCAGTCCACTCCGGCGAAAAAAGCGCAAAGTTCGGTGCCTGCCCTGAGGTCCCGTCTAGTCTTGGGCCTGGTGCTGGTTGGGCTAGTGCTCCTGGCGGGTTGGGGGATAGAGAAGTTACCGGGATCCCAGCAGGCGGCGGATCCCCAAGTTCTGGAAGAAACCGGTCAGCCCCCTCTGCCGCAGCCAACTGTGCAGAATGGGCGAGCTTCCTTGCTGGGGCACTATGCCTATTCCGAAGCCCCTGCAGACAGCTTGCGGGTGGTGGGCAGCTACCGTGGTCGAGAGGTGCGCCTGCGCCAGGCGGCTGCCGAAAGTTACCTTCGCATGAGCGAAGCAGCTCAAGCTGCCGGGATCCGCCTTGTCCCCATTTCCGGGTTTCGCTCCATTGCGGATCAGGAATTCTTGTTTTTTCAATTGGCTCAATCCCGAGCCTTGCGACCCGAGGAACGAGCTGCTGTCAGTGCTCCCCCTGGCTACAGCGAGCACCACACTGGCTATGCCATCGACCTTGGGGATGCCGGGTTTCCGCAGTGGGATACTCAAGAAGCCTTTGAGACCACCCCGGCCTTCCAGTGGCTGCAGAGCAACGCGGCCCGCTTTGGCTTTGAGCTGTCTTTCCCCAGAAACAACCCTCAGGGGGTAAGCTACGAGCCCTGGCACTGGCGCTTTGTGGGCGACCGTGACAGCCTGGAGACCTTCTACGCTCCCCAAATCAAACCATTCCCAAATCAGCCCAATCAAACCGAGACCCCTACTCTCCCGTCTTCCAGAGGGAGAAGAGCTGGGAGTGAGGGCTGACTCCTTTGGGGAGAGAGGAAAGGGGGAGCTCCTTGGGACTACCGTCACGGCCCTCTCCCTTGCAGGGATCTCATTCCCCTCTTGAATGGGTTCACAAGCCTAAGCAAGCGGATGACGCGATTCGAACGCGCGACCGTCTCGTTGGCAACGAGAAGCTCTACCACTGAGCTACATCCGCGTCGGGAAATTTATGATGGCAAGTTTTGCGGTGGTTTGTCAAGTCAGGGATCCCTGGCGCATTTTGTTCCAGAATGAGAGAAGTTCATCTTTCTTTGCAGTTGCGCAAAGTCTGGGCGGGATCCCGGGCAGCGCCTGTTTGAGGGTATTGCTATGCGGGTAGCCATTATTGGGGCCGGATTGGCCGGGTTGGTGACGGCAGTCGATTTGGTCGAGGCAGGACACGAGGTGCAGCTCTACGAGGCGCGGCCTTTTGTCGGCGGCAAGGTGGGATCCTGGCAGGATGCCGATGGCAACCACATCGAGATGGGGCTGCACGTTTTTTTCTGCAACTACAGCAATTTGTTTGCCCTGATGAAAAAGGTGGGGGCCTACGAGAACCTGCTGCCCAAGCAACACACCCACACCTTTGTCAACCGAGGTGGGCAAACGGCCAGTCTGGATTTTCGCTTTCCCCTGGGGGCGCCTTTCAACGGCCTCAAAGCTTTTTTCACCACCGAGCAGCTCTCTTGGGCGGACAAGCTGCGCAACGCCTTGGCGCTGGGCACCAGCCCTTTGATTCGCGGCTTGCTGGACTATGAAGGGGCAATGCGGCAAATTCGCGCCTTGGATCGGATGAGCTTTGCCGATTGGTTTCGGCGGCATGGGGGATCCGAGGGTAGCCTGAAGCGGATGTGGAACCCGATTGCCTATGCCTTGGGCTTTATCGATACAGAGCAGATTTCTGCCCGCTGCATGCTGACGATCTTTCAGATGTTTGCCAGCAAAACAGAGGCCTCCAAGCTCAATTTCCTCAAGGGATCCCCGGACACCTATCTCACTCAGCCTATCGTCCGCTACATCCAAGCCCGTGGGGGCCAGATCCACACCCGCAGAGGGGTCAGCCGCATTGAAGTGAGCGACTCCTCTCCCTACCCCGTGACCGGCTTGCTCTTGACTAATGGAGAGCGGGTAGAGGCAGATGTGTACGTGTGCGCAGCGGCGGTGAAAGGGGCCAAGCGGCTGATCCCGGAAGTGTGGCGGCAGTGGCCACAATTCGACAACCTCTACAAGCTGGAATCCGTACCGGTGGCCACGGTGCAATTGCGCTTCGATGGCTGGGTGACGGAGCTGAACCCCCAAGGCCAGGCCAAACGAGCCAGCCAACACCCAGAGGCTCTGGGTATCGACAATCTCCTCTACACTGCCGATGCCGATTTTTCCTGTTTTGCCGATCTGGCCCTCACCAGCCCCGCCGACTACTACAAGCCGGGCCAGGGATCCCTGCTACAATGCGTGCTCACGCCGGGGGATCCCTTCATTTCCATGCCCAACGAGCAAATTGCCCAGCACGTGTTGCACCAAGTCCACGAGCTGTTTCCTTCATCCCGGCAACTGAACATGACCTGGTACAGCGTGGTGAAACTGGCCCACTCCCTCTATCGAGAAGCGCCGGGCATGGATCCCTACCGCCCACAGCAAAAGACCCCAGTACCCAACTTCTTTTTTGCCGGCAGCTACACCGCCCAAGACTACATCGACAGCATGGAAGGGGCCACCCTCTCCGGCCACCTGGCTGCTCAGGCCATTCTGGCTGCCCACAGGGATCCCTGATAGGAGGACTTTCACCTGATGGCACTTGACCCCTTTGACATACTCCCCGTCATAAAGGGCGAGGATTCCGGTTCCTGGTTCTGCTACGGCACTTCCTCTGTCGGGTTGCCCTCCCATTCGCGCCAGCGGGACGGAGCCCTTGAAGCCTGCACTCTCTCGCTTTAGCGGCGCGGAGCGCTTTGTGTCGGCATGAGTGTGGGAGTATGTCACAGTGGGTACCAGAAGTCTTGGCCCAAAGCCGAGAGTTGGGTAGAAGTCCAGCCCTTCGCGCCCCTCGCCAAAAAATACGCTCCATCCTAGGGGATCAATACGAGCCACAGGCCCCATACCCTGAGAGTTTTGCCCAGGAAGGATGATGATCGCCCTCAACCTGCAGCCGGCTGTGAATTTAACCGATGAAGTTTTCGAGCAGCTCTGCCGGCGGAATCCTGAGCTGCGCCTGGAACGCACCGCCCAAGGAGAACTGATCGCCATGGCTCCTGCAGGCAGCGAAAGCAGTCGTCAAAACTTGAGCCTTAGCGCCCAGCTCTGGCAGTGGAACCGGCAAACTCAGCTTGGTGTGGCCTTTGACTCTTCCGCCGGTTTTGCCTTGCCCAATGGGGCCATTCGCTCTCCCGATGCCGCTTGGATGCCCAAAGAGCGCTGGCAGCAGCTCACCCCAGAGCAGCGCCGTCGGTTTGCTCCTCTGTGCCCTGACTTTGTGCTGGAACTGAAGTCTCCTACTGACGAGCTGGCCACCCTTCAGGCCAAGCTGCAGGAGTACCTGGACAACGGATCCCAACTGGGCTGGTTAATCGACCCGGAAAGCGGGAAGGTCTATGTCTATCGCACAGGTCAGCCGGTGCAAGTTTTGGAGCGACCTACCAGCTTGTCTGGGGATCCCGTTCTCCCTGGCTTTGTGGTGGATCTCACCTTAATCTGGGAATAGTGCTCCCCACGCTCTAAAACTGCCCACCAGGATGAGCTCATGATTGCCCTCAACCTGCAGCCGGCTGTGAATTTAACCGATGAAGTTTTCGAGCAGCTTTGTCGGCAGAATCCTGAGCTGCGCCTGGAACGCACTGCCCAAGGAGAACTGATCGCCATGGCCCCTGCAGGCAGCGAAAGTGGATTCCGCAACGCCGACCTACTGGGCCAACTTTGGCAGTGGAATCGACGCAAGAACTTAGGTCTTGTCTTTGACTCTTCTGCAGGTTTTGCCCTGCCCAACGGGGCCATTCGCTCTCCCGATGCCGCCTGGGTTGCCAAAGAGCGCTGGCAGCAGCTCACCCCAGAGCAGCGCCGTCGGTTTGCTCCCCTCTGCCCTGACTTTGTGCTGGAACTGAAGTCCCCTACCGATGAGCTGGCCACCCTTGAGGCCAAGTTGCAGGAGTTCCTAGACGACGGATCCCAGCTGGGCTGGTTAATTGACCCGGAAAGTCGCCAAGTCCACGTCTATCGCCCCGGTCAGCCGGTACAAGTTTTGGAGCAGCCTGTGAGTTTGTCTGGGGATCCCGTTCTCCCTGGCTTTGTGGTGGATCTCACCCTAATCTGGGGATAACCGACCCACCTTTTTCCCAGGTTGGGGAGAAATGTCAGGGATCCCCCCGCTGTTTCACTGCTCAAAATAGCCCTGCTCTACTGCTTGGAGCCAGAACTAACCGCTGCTCCCACCCTCTCCATTAGGTCGTCCAGCTCGCTGTAGTCCGGCAAAGTGGTGTCGATGGCCTGCCCCTGACGCAACACCACCCGGTCATGTTGGGGTCGCGAGAGCAGCTCGTCAAAGCCACGTCCTTTGAACAGCACCAGATCTGCCGGCAGCCCCACCCCAATTTGCCCTCGCTCGGTCAAGCCCATGATGCGGGCAGGGGTGGTGGTAATCGCCTGTGGCCAATCCCCATAGGGGGTATCCAGGTGCAAAATGCGGGTGGCCTCCCGGAACACCTCCAGGCCGTCGTGATCCCCAAAGCCATAAAAGGGATCCCGGCAATTATCGCTGGCTATCATCACCGGCACGCCCAAAGCCTTCAGCTCATGCAACAGCGTCACTCCCCGCCAGCGGGGGGTATGGCCGGGGTTACGGGCTTGCAAATATAGGTTACACATGGGCAGGCTGACCACGGCAATTCCCGCCTCTCTGACCAAGGCCATAGTCTTGTGGGCCACCTCCGGCGGTTGCACGGCCAGGCTACAGCAATGGCCACACACCACCTGATGGGGAAAATCGTTGCGCAAGGCCGCCGCTGCTACGTGTCTCAATGTGAGGGATCCGGGATCATCCGTCTCATCCGTATGAAAGTCCAGATTCAGGCCCCGCTCCTTGGCCAGGGCAAACACCCGATCCAACTGTCGATCCACCTCTGGCCCCATCGCCACCACTCCACCTAGGATCCCGCCCACTTCCGCCACCTTGTCCGCCAGCTTTTCTGCTGCAGGGGTGAGAAAGGTATCCAAGCTCAGAAGCGTGACCGCCTGGAGTTCCAGCTTGCCCGCCCACTCTCGGCGCAACTGGACAAACACCTCCCAGTTGGCCCCCATAACTTGAGGGTTCTCACAGGCCAGATGGGTGCGCACCGCCTGGGATCCATGGGCATAGCTGCAGCGCAAACCAAAGCTGAAGCGACGGTAGAGATCCTCCCGAAACTGCTCCGGATCCCCGTCATAGGCTTGCTTCATCTTCACCCAATCTTCCTGGCCGGCCTGCCTCGCCCCGGCAAAGGTACCATCGGGATTGGGGGTGCGCGGCCACACATGTCCCTTGTCCAGGTGGGTATGGATGTCCACAAAACACGGCCACACTTGGCCCCGCCTTAGATCCACGCTGGGGATCCCCTGGGGCGGGATCCCTGTTGCCAGCCGGATTTGGCGGATCTGCCCCCCTTCAATTTCCAGATCCAGCAACACCAGGTTATCGCGGTTGGGGACAGCCCCCCGCACCGCCTCCTTCAGTACCGACAGGGGAACCTGAGCATTCAGCAGCCAGTAGTGGGCAACGCCGGGGATCTGCACGGTGGGCAACGAAAAAGTGACTCCCAATCTTAAGGGGATCCGAGCCCCTCAGGAGGAATCCAGTGCTACAGCAGCTAGGCAAACTGGCCCACCACCTGCATGGCAAAGCTGAGCAAAATGAAGGCCAACCAGGGGGAAAAGTCCAAGCCGCCAATGGGGGGAATGATGCCGCGGAACAGGTTGAGATAGGGATCGGTGAGTTGGCTGAGCACCGACAGGATGGGGTTAGACCAGTTCAGTTGCGGGAACCAGCTCAGCAAAATCCGCACGATCAGCAGAGCATTGTAAATGACAATGAACTGGTAAAGGGAGCGGAACAGCAAAGACGCGGCAGTGCCGTAGACCAACCCCATGGAGAGGCCGTCCACCCAAGCGAGAGGAGACAACAAGTGACTGAGCATCATGGTTGGGAAAAGTAGGGAAACAACTCGATCAACTCAACATCCATTAAGCTGAAGCACCTTCGCCAGAGGCAGACCTGGCCCAGGATCGCAACTCAGCCGAGAGAGGATGGCAGAACCTAGAGAGGAAAGCCGCTGCCGCCTCTAGTTTGGCATGGACAGGGATCCCCTGCTCAAGGCTTTTCCTCAACAGCCCTGGAAGAGGTTTCCTTGACGAGCAATTGCGTGCGCATGGCCTGAATCGCCTCGTTTAACTCGGCAATCTTGGCCTCTAGAGTGCGGCGGGCTTGAGCAATGCGTTCTGCCTCATTTTCCCACTTCCTCCAGTCGCTGGACATGGCCGACTCACCCGAAGCACTGAGGCGCGGTCGTTCAGGGGCTACCGAGGTGCCGTTGAGACGATCCGGATCCCGGCGTTGGCCTTCGGCGGATCCCTTTCTGAGTCGAGGGGCAAGCACAAACCCAATGACCCCGCCGATGATCCCTCCCAACAGGGCGCCAGTCACTACACCCGCAATGAAGTCACCTTTCTGATCTGCCACGCTTTTGTCCAGCTCAATAACAATAAACTTGAGTCATCTTCTTCCGTTCTACCTTTCCTGTCCCACTCCTGCCAGCAAATCCGACCAGGGTTGAGGTGGCCGCCAGCGGCTGAGATGTTCCAGATGGGCTTGCACCTGCTCCCTCAACTCGGCAAGCGTGTGTTGCAGATCGCCGGTCGAGGGTAGGGATCTCAGCGTTGCCTGCCAGAGGTAAGCTGGGGAAAGTTCAGGGCTGAGCAACTGCCACAAACGCTGCAGCTCCTCAAAGTGAAGGCGATCATCTTCTGTGAGGGAAAGCACCAACTGGCGGCGCAGATCGCGGGCCTCTTCCGACATCAGGTAGCGCAAGCCCATTTGGGCGGTGGGTAACCAATCCAATCCCCCATCGCTGCGGGCAATTTGAATCAGGTTCTCCAGGCGGTTCCAGCGGAACTTACCATCCTTGATCAACACTTGCAGCAGCCGTTGGCGAATACGCGGCGATTCATCCGTCAGCAGGCGCTTGGCCACATAGGGATAGGCCACACCGACGATGCGGAACTGGGGATAGAGGCTGAGGGCTACTCCCTCTTGGGTCACCAAAGAGCGGATCACCAGAGCAAAGTGGGAGGGCACCTGAAAGGGGTAGCGGTACATCAAGTCGGAGAACTGATCTGTGGCCGTTTTGAAGTTAAAGTTGACCACCTCTTGGGTCAGCACGTCTGCCAGCACCTTTTCCAAGGCGGGGATCAGCTCTTGGCGGCCGACATCCGACTGCAAAAAGCCCAGATGAATAAAGTCATCGATCAGGGCGTTGTAGTCGCGATCCACCAGGTGAACCAGAGCATCCACCAAGTACTCCTTCATTTCCTCGGTAAGCTGATCCATCATGCCGAAATCGATGTAGGCCAAGCGACCATCGGCCAGGGCGAACAGGTTGCCCGGATGGGGATCCGCGTGGAAAAAGCCGTATTCCAGCAATTGCTTAAGGGCAGCAACCACCCCGATGCGCACCAATTGTTTCACCTCCAGGTTGGCTGCTCGAATGCGCTCCACATCCGTCAGCTTGATGCCGTCGATCCACTCCAGGGTCAGAACCCGGCGGCTGCTGTAAGCCCAGAAGATGCGCGGCACGTACACATCCGGATCGTCGCGGAAGTATTCGGCGAAGCGCTCGCAGTTTCGCCCTTCGTGCAGGTAGTCGATCTCTTCAAAAAGCTTGCGGCCAAACTCATCCACCACCGCCGTCAAAGTACTGCCCAGGTTCAAGGGCAGCCAGGGGCCCAGCCATGTCGAGGCCCAGCGAATCAGGTACAGATCCAGGCTCAACTGCTCTCGCAGATGGGGTCGCTGCACCTTCACCGCCACCCATTCGCCGCTGTGCAACTGCGCTTTGTAAACCTGGCCCAAACTGGCAGCAGCCACCGGCTCTGGAGAGATCTGGGCAAAGATCTCGGCAATCGGACGGCCCAACTCGGATTCGATGCGGGCAAATGCTTGCTCGGAAGGAAATGGCGGCAGTTGATCTTGCAGTTGGGTGAGTTCTTCTAGGTAGTCTTTGCGCACCAGATCGGGGCGGGTGGAGAGGGCCTGCCCCACCTTGATGAACGTTGGCCCCAGGTCGGTGAGCAGCTTTCGCAACTGCACCGAGCGCCGTCCCACATTGCGATCAGTGTGTCCCCACAGTTGATCCCAGCGCAAACAGAGGACAAACCACAAGAAAGGCCAGAGAATAGCCAGCGCCCGACCGATCACTTGGGGCAGGCGCCAGCGGTAATAACGGCAGATCAATTGCGGATCGTAAACTTCCAAAGCGGCAACGGATGAAATTCTACTAAACACACTCCAGCGATCTCACAGTCTTTTGTTTTAAAGCTCTCGGTATCCATCTTAACAGAAAAAGCCTCGCCGTTTCTGTGCCTCACCCGGCCCCATTCTCGGCCAGGGCCGGCCTGTTTCCCCCTCAAATGATGGTGTTGTCCGGGATCACCGAGTCTTTGATGATGGTGACGATGCCGTTGCTGATCCAGATCCCTTCCTCTTCCCGCTGCGCTTCGGTGACGTGATCCTTGTTGAGGATGCGGACATTGCGCCCAATGCGGGCATTCTTATCCACGATGGCGTTGACAATGTGAGAGTTGGCCCCGATGCCCACCGGTGGGATCCCTTCCTCCAGCCTGGCCTGTCGCTCTTCTGCCGACTCGTAGTAATCGGCTCCCATCACCAGGGTGTTTTCGATGATGGTGTTGGCCTCCAAGCGGCTGCGAATGCCGATGATGGAGTTGCGAATTTGGGCGTTTTTGATGATGCAGCCATCGGCGATCATGGAGTTGACAATCTGGGAGTCGAGGATTTTGTTGGGGGGCAAAAAGCGCGGGCGGGTGTAGATGGGCATTTCGCTGTCGAAGAAGCTGAAGGGCGGGTTGGGCTGCTGCACCAGTGCTAGGTTGGCCCGGTAAAAAGCCTCGATGGTGCCGATGTCTTCCCAGTAACCCTTGAAGAGGTAGGCTTGCAGATGGTACTTGCCGATGGCTGCCGGCAGCACCTCTTTGCCAAAGTCGGTGTGCTCCTTGACTTTGAGCATCTCGATCAGAGCTTCTCGCTTGAATACATAGATGCCCATGGAGGCGATGTAGGGCTTGGCTTTGGCTTCTTCCGGGCTGAGGCCGAGGGCTTGGGTGTCCACCTGACAGGCTTTCAGCAGATCTCCTGTTGGCTTTTCCTTGAAATCCACAATGCGACCGTTCTCGCCAAGCTTGAGCAAGCCAAAACCCGAGGCCACTTTTTCTTCACAGGGGAGCACCGCCAGCGTCACATCGGCCCCAACCTGCCGGTGATGCTGGATGAAGGGGCGGTAGTCCATGCGGTAGAGGTGATCCCCAGACAGGATGAGGAAGTCCCGCGGCTTCCAGGAGTCCATCAGCCAGAGGTATTGGCGAACGGCATCGGCGGTGCCTTGGAACCAATCGGGATTGTCAGGGGTTTGTTGGGCCGCCAAAACGTCCACAAAGCCGCCTGTGAAGGGGGACAAGCGGTAGGTGTTGACGATGTGGCGGTTTAGAGAGGCCGAGTTGAACTGGGTGAGGACGTAGATTTTTTCGATGTCGGAGTTGATGCAGTTGCTGACCGGGATGTCGATGAGGCGGTATTTGCCGGCCAGGGGCACAGCGGGTTTGGCGCGGCGCTTGGTCAGGGGATAAAGTCGGGTGCCACGCCCACCTCCCAAGATGATCGCCAGTACATCGCGCATGGTTGTCCTCCACCAGGCTACACCCAATAGCATAGACTGCTGCGGGGCCACCTCAACGACTGTCCTGTCGGATCTGGCCGGGCTGCTCGGAAAGGGGAACAAGTTGGCAAAACGGGGGGGAGCTGATGGCGCGCATCCTGGCCTTTACCAACAACAAAGGGGGCACCGGCAAGTCCACCCTCTGCGTCCACGCGGCTCAGTTGACGGCCCAACGGGGATACCGAGTTCTGCTCATCGATCTCACGTCCCAGGCCACTGCCAGCAGTCTCTACTTGGAAGAGGCCGGATCCTTGCCGGCACCGGAAACGGTTTGGGCCAGCTTACACCCGCAACACCAACGTCCTCTGGAAGAGGTGATCTACTGCACCGACAAGGGGGTAGATGTGGCGCCCTCCCACAGCACCATGGCGGAAGTGGCGGCCCAACTGGCTGCTGCTGGAGAGATGGGGCAGAATCTGTTGCAGCGCCAACTGGATCCCTTGCTGCCGGACTACGACTTCATCTTTCTCGATACGCCGGGAGAACTGAATGCTCTCACCGCCAATGCCCTGCGGGTGGCCCAGCGGGTGTTGATCCCGACACGGCTCAACCGCGCCGATTTCTCCTGCACGGAAGTAACCTTGCGCTACATTGAGGCCCTGAAAGGCCAGCTAAGCCAAGCCCGCGCCATTTTGACAATGCTGGATGACCGCTATCTGCCGGGGGGCATTTGGTCGGGATCCCATACCGGGCAATTGTATGTGCAAGCGCAACAGATTTTTGCGGATGTGCTTTCACCCGTTACCATTCCAGATAGCAGCGATTTGCGCATCGCCTTTGACTACGGCTTGACGGTGATGGACTATCGGCCTGGATCGGCGGTGTGTCAGCGGCTGCTACAGTTTGTTGAACGCGAGGTGCTCTTGTGACTGGATCTGACCGCAGCCTCTTTCCTTCGTCGGGGGAAACTTCCCGCCGCTCCGGCGGAATTCGGCGCAAGGCCGGTGCTAAAACCAGTTCAGAGCCCACCTCCGCAGAGTCTACTCCCACAGGCGAGGAGCCGACAACGATGTCTTCTCAGTCTCCCCCAGAACCAACCCCAGAATTGCCGGAAATTGCAGCCCTCAAAAGCCAACTGGCCGAAGCTCAACAACTCTTGCAAGACTACCAAAACAAAGTCTCTACCCTGCAAGCTCAATTGCAGCAGGTTACTGCCCATCGGGACGAATTGCAAAAGGCGCTGGCGCAGTTGCAAGCGGTTGCGGACGAGCGGGCCAAAACCATCCAGGAGTTACGGAAACCCAAAGAGCAAGCCCCCATCATTCAGCCCAAACCCCAATCCTCGCCTCTGCACGCGCAAAAGAAGATCATGAATCGGCCCATCTTCGACAATGTATCAGCCACTGATGAAAGCATGCCTCCCTATCTGCTGGATTGACTGGGATGGAGGGGATCCCTAAGGGCGTGATTTGGATGGGGTCTCCACCTGTTCTGCTCCCTCCTGTTTTCAGCCCGACCTGTGCTTTTTTCCCTGCTTCCTGGAGATCCGGGATTCGATAGCTGGATATTGGATTTGGACAACCGTCGTTCTCGCTGCCCTTCTCATGAGCCAATCTCCATCGACTCTCCCTGCTGGTGATGCCATTCCGCCCCACGGGGGCACCCTGATCAACTGCATTGCCCCGCCTGAGCAGGCGCAGGAGCTGCGTTCCAAAGCCGAACATTGCCCCATTCTTTATCTCGACGAGCGGGCCCAATCGGATCTGGAGATGATCGCCATTGGGGGCTTCAGCCCGCTAACGGGGTTTATGGGGCGGGAAGATTACCAGACAGTTCTGGAAACAATGCACCTGGCCAATGGCTTGGCTTGGTCGCTGCCGGTCACCCTGCCGGTCTCCTCAGAAGTGGCAGCGGGTCTGAAAGAGGGGCAAATGATTGCCTTGGCCAGTGCCGAGGGCAAGATCCTGGGCCTACTGGAGCTGACGGAGAAATTCACCTACGACAAAACCCGCGAAGCCCGGCAAGTTTATCGCACCACCGATGAGCAACATCCAGGGGTAAAGGTGCTCTACGAGCAGGGATCCGTCTATTTGGCCGGCCCCGTCACCCTCCTGCAGCGGGATCCCCACCCTCTTTTTCCGGCCTACCAGATTGACCCGGCCCAATCGCGGCAACTGTTTCGGGAAAGAGGCTGGAAAACCATTGTGGGCTTTCAAACCCGCAACCCCATCCACCGCGCCCACGAGTACATCCAAAAATGTGCCTTGGAAATTGTGGACGGGCTGTTTCTGCACCCGCTGGTGGGGGCTACCAAAAGCGACGACATTCCCGCCGATGTGCGCATGCGCTGCTACGAGGTGTTGATCGAAAAGTACTACCCCAAGGAGCGGGTGATCTTGGCCATCAATCCTGCGTCGATGCGCTACGCCGGCCCCCGCGAGGCCATTTTCCATGCCCTCATTCGCAAAAACTACGGCTGTACCCATTTCATTGTGGGACGGGATCACGCCGGGGTGGGGAACTACTACGGCACCTACGATGCCCAACACATTTTCGATGAGTTCCAGCCGGGGGAGCTGGGCATCATTCCCTTGAAGTTTGAACATGCTTTCTATTGCACCGTCACCGGCACCATGGCCACGGCCAAGACCAGCCCCAGCCAGCCTCACCAGCGCATTCACCTCTCAGGTACCAAGGTGCGGGAAATGCTGCGCCGCGGTGAAGTGCCCCCGCCGGAGTTTTCTCGACCAGAAGTGGCCCGGCTGCTGGCCGAAGCCATGCGAGAGCGGGGTTAACCCTGGGAATCTCCCTAAGTGGCAGTCAAAAAGGGCCTGGGACAGACCAGACCCTCTGTATTGAAAGTTGTATTGAAAGTTGAACTTGAACCAGATTCCAGTCGAGTATCAGGCCGGCTCCGCTAGATTGATTGTCGGGTTGCGGTCGAAGAAGCCCCAAGGTACCAGCCTAAAGCCCGTTCTGTGTACAGGCATGACGGGCCAATCCTCATCCCATGAAAAAACCCCTGCCCAACGGCATGGGGAGAATGTATGATGGGGAGCCCGCGTTTCTACAGAACTCCCTCGAAGTTAAGCAGCCCTGAATAGGCAGCAACAGTTCTCATCCCGCCTCAAACCAGAGTTGTTCGGGATCCACATAATAGCAGCGGGCATTGTCCGCACAGATCAGCGCCCAGCCGTTTTGGTCGGCCTCGACCAAAGTATACTCACACTGGGGAATGAAATAGCCTTGGTGGTTTCGGGTATCGCTCTTAACCCAAACGGTCTGACGGTTCATCTTAAAGTTCCTCCCATCTGCAGTCAAAGGGGTCAAAAAAGTGAGGTTGGAAAACGGGACTCGATTCAGTGGCTATGGAAGCGGCGGCAGTGCAACACCACTGCAATATAATGAAGTGCAGCCACCGCCGAGCTAAGCATCTCGCGCCAGCCCGGAGTTCAATCTCATCAATCAACTGAGGCCGGGGAAGAGAAGCGACGAGAGCTAACCCCTATCGATAAATGGATCCCATATTGCTATTGGGTACAAGAAGTTTAGCACCAACTCCATGAGAACATCGCTAAGAGTTGTAGATTAAAATAAAAAGCTCTAGATTTTCCTAAAGTCTTGTTGCAAAACAAGGAATAGGGTCACTTAATCTTCTTCAAAAAGCCAGTTGTAAATCTTGCTCAAGTGGGGCCAAGCAGGACGGCGGTTCCCTCCCTCTTGCAGGTTGGATTTGACACCCTCAATCTGCTCGGGATCCCGTGCCAAGATTTGCTTAATGGCCTCCACCTGCTGGCGTACCCCGGTTTTTTTCAGCTCCAGCATGGCTAGGGTCAGATTCACACGGGGCTGGGCATCCACCGGATCCAACTTCACAGCAGTCTGGGCGGCCTTCAGGGCTTTTTCCGCCTGCCCCTCCAGAAGGTAGAGCCAGGACAAGCACGTCCAAGCCGCCGCCGCCTTTGGGGATCCCTTACAGATTGACTCAAAAGAGGGAATTAACGTCTTGGCTGCTTCCCCGGATTCATAGCGCCGAATCCCTTCCTGAAATAATTCTTCAATTTTTTGGCTCATCTCCCCCAACCCAGCACATCAACCTATTGACAAAATCGACAAGCTACCCGTGTAGGGTCGCTCTTGCCTGCTCGCTCATCTGTTGTAGCGCACTGCCGCTGGGGAGAGGGATCCCTTCTCCTTCAGCCAGCCAGAGCCAATACTCGATATTGCCGGCAGGGCCAGTGATGGGCGACCACGTGTAGCCTTGCACCTGCCAGCCCTGGGCCACGGCCGAGCGCATCACCGTCTCCAGCACGCGGGCATGGACAACCGGATCCCGTACCACCCCCTTTTTGCCCACCTGATCCCGGCCCGCCTCAAACTGAGGCTTTACCAGCAACAAAGCTTCCCGCGGCGGGCGCAACAGGTTCCAGAGAGGATCCAACACCTTGGTTAGGGAAATAAAAGAGAGATCCACCACTGCCAGATCTGGCCAGCTTGGAGTAGGCACCTCCGTTCCGTAGAGATCGACAGGCTGCAGGTAGCGCAGATTGGTTCGTTCCTTGAGGATGACCCGTGGGTCGGTTCGCAAAGACCAGGCCAGTTGCCCATAGCCCACATCCACTCCGTAGACCCGCTGGGCTCCCCGTTTCAACAAGCAGTCTGTAAAACCTCCTGTGGAAATGCCCGCATCCAAACAAATACGACCCTGCACCTGAACAGGAAAAGTTTGCAGCGCCCCCTGTAGCTTTTCTCCCCCCCGTGAGACAAAAGCAGGCCCAGACTGGACTTGCACCGCTGGATCCCCGCTCACCCAGGTTCCAGGCTTTTCCGCCCGCACCCCATTTAGAAAGACTTCTCCTGCCAAAATGGAGCGTTGCGCTTGCTGGCGTGAGGAAAAATATCCGCGCTCCACCAACCAGCTATCCAGACGCACCCGCTTGGCCATCTCGCCGGTGCCTCACCTTGCATAGATCTTCCCGCCCATTAGAATAGGCGAGCGGGATCCCAACTGACCAGAATTGAGGGATCGCCAACAGCAGATTAGCCGAACCGTCCGCTCACGTACTCTTCCGTTTCCCGATGGGCGGGAGAGTTAAAGATTTTCTCAGTGCGGTTAAACTCCACCAGCCGTCCGTAGCGAAACCCCTCTTCGTCGACTTCAGTGTTGAAGAAGGCGGTAAAGTCGGAGACCCGCGCTGCCTGCTGCATGTTGTGGGTAACGATAATGATCGTGTAGCGACGGCCCAGTTCCTTGAGCAACTCCTCAATGCGCAACGTGGAGATTGGATCCAACGAGGCACAAGGCTCATCCATCAGGATAACCTCCGGCTGGATGGCCAAGGTGCGGGCAATGCAAAGACGCTGCTGCTGTCCCCCCGAAAGGGAGAGCCCACTCATCTTCAGCTTGTCTTTCACCTCATCCCAGAGGACGGCCTGGCGCAATGTGCGCTCCACCAGCTCATCCAAGTCCCCTTGGTAGCCGTTGACCCGTGGCCCAAAGGCAATGTTGTCGTAGATTGATTTGGGAAAGGGGTTGGGCTTTTGGAACACCAGGCCAACTCGCCGCCGCACTTCAGCAGGATCTACATCGGGATCGTAGATGTTTTTCCCGTGAAAAATTACGGATCCCTCTACTCTCGCCCCCGGGATCAGATCGTTCATGCGGTTAAAGCAGCGCAGCAAAGTACTCTTGCCGCAGCCGGAAGGGCCAATAAAAGCAGTGATGTGATTCTTGGGAATCTTCAGAGAAACCTGCTTCACCGCCAAATGAGAGCCGTAGTAAACACTGACTGCTTGCGTTTCCAGCTTAACAGTTAAGTTGGCAGACTTCTTAGAGGAATCAGGAGTGCCGGGAAATGGAGGGCGCATAGGAATACCAGAGGTAGACGTTGCTTCAGAACCCAAACTCAAAATCGAAGAATAGTGAGGCAAAAATCTCAGAAGAACCAGATCAGATAGTAATGGTTTCCTGACGACGACTCAGCAGCAGCCGGAAACTGATCGTGGTGATCAAAACCAGAATCACCAAAGCCAAGGCTCCTCCCCAAGCAATTTTCTGCTGGTTCTCGAAGGGAACAATGGCAAAGTTGTAGATCAGCACCGCCAACGAGGCTACTGGCTTCAGCAGACCATCAGGCCATAGAAAGCTGAACAGAGCAGTAAAAATTAGAGGTGCAGTCTCCCCAGCTGCTCGGGCAATGGCCAAGGTCACTCCCGTCAGAACGACCGGCAAAGCAGCTGGCAAAACGACCCGAAACACAGTCTGCACCCGCGAAGCTCCCAAGGCGTAGGCGGCAGCCCGAGTGTCCGCCGGCACCAAGCGCAGAGCCTCCTCGCAGGAGAGGATGATGATCGGCAAAGTCAATACCGATAGAGCTACTCCGCCAGAAAGGGCAGAAAAGGTCTTGGTGGAAAGCACCAGCACCCCATAGGCGAACACGCCAGCGATGATGGAAGGAACCCCCGTCAGCACTTTGATAATGAAACGCAGAGATGATGCTGTAGAACTGTTCTGGCCGAACTCCGAGAGATAGATCGCAGCAAATAGACCAATAGGGAAAGTGATTGTAATGGCAATCGATACCACAATGATCGTTCCCAGCACAGCGTTGCCAAAGCCGCCTACCTGATCGCCAGGAGGAGGAGGAAGCTGGGTTAAGGTCTGCCAATTGAAGCGCTCAATGCCATTGACGAAAACATAGTAAAGGATGGAAGCGAGCACAAAAATCGCAAAAATGCTGGAAGCAAAGATCAGGCCTGTCATCACCCAGTCCAGCACGACGCGCTTGGATCTGACTTTGCGTTTGAACAAATTGGCCTGTGCTGCCACTTGTGTCGCCATGTTCCTCTACTCCCGAGAAGCCGTCAAAGCAAACTTGACGCGCCGAACCAATAGCTCAGCGATGATGTTGACCACCAGCGTAATGACCAGCAAGATCAAAGCCGCATACATCAGAGCCGAGATCTGCTCGTCGGCTGCTTCTGCAAACTCGCTGGCCAGCAATGCAGGGATGTTGCTGGCAGGGGCCAAAAGCGAGACTCTAATCCCCCGCGCATTGCCAATCAGCATTGCCACCGCCATGGTCTCGCCCAGGGCGCGTCCCAAACCCAGCACCACAGCCCCCAACATACCCCCAATCGCAGCCGGTAGTACCACTCCAAAAATGGCTTCCCATCGCGTAGCCCCCATCGCATAGGCAGCCGCGCGCAGCTCAGGAGGAACAGCCACCAAAACCTCTCTGGCGATGGCCGTGATGATGGGGATGATCATGATCCCCAAGACAACCCCTGCCGTCAGCATCCCCGGCCCAATCGGTGGTGTGCTGAAAATGGGAAGCCAATTGAAGTTCTCGTACAGGAACATCTGAACGGGGCGGAAGAAGGGGATGAAGACAAACAATCCCCAAATGCCGAACACCACACTGGGAATAGCCGCCAACAGCTCAACCACAATGATCAGAGCCAGACGCAAGGACTTCGGAAGAAAATCCTCGCTCAGAAAAATAGAGATGCCAAAGCTAAAAGGAACCCCCACAATCAGAGCGATGAGAGAAGTCACTAGCGTGCCGTAGATCTGTGGCCAGGCCCCATAGATATCCTCGACCGGATCCCAGGTGGTGTTCCAGAAAAAGCTTAGTCCAAACCTGTCTATAGCAGGTAAAGACTGAATGCCGATCTCCAGAGCAATCCAGAGCAGCAGGAAGGCCGAGAAAAACACGGCAATCCGCGTAGCCCAGATAAAAACCTGGTCGCGCCGGCGCTGGAAAACCGGCCGAGGCCGAAACATAGAACTGCTGTCAGAAAAAAAGGTATTCATCCGCCTGAAGCCAGAAGTGGTTGGTAAGAGTTTTTACGGGGTAATGCCTTCCAGCGCAGCCAGAGCTTTTTGCCGCGTTTCTTCCGGCAGAGGGACATATCCCAACTGCTCAGCGAAAGCCTGCCCCTCAGTGAGGCCGTAGCGGAGAAACTCTCTAACGGCCTTGGAAGTCTCGGCTTTGGGGTAAACCTTGTAGGCAAGGATCCAGGTGTAGCCCGCAATAGGGTAAGAGTCTTCCCCACTAGGATCCGGATCGACCCCCAGCAAACGCTCGTCGAGCTGAATTCTGGCCAGCGCCGCTTTCTCCGTCTCGACGTTGGGAGTTACAAACTTGCCTGCCCGGTTTTCCAGACGGGCAATGTTCAGGTTGTTGAGCTTGGCAAAGCCGAATTCCACGTAGCCAATCGAGCCAGGAATTTGCTTGATCTGCTCGGAAACCCCTTCGTTCCCACGCGCCCCTACGCCGGTTGGCCAGTTTACCGAAGAGCCGCGACCCACCTTTTGCTTCCACTCTGGGCTAATAGCGTTGAGGTGAGTGGTGAAGATATCGGTGGTACCACTTCCATCAGAGCGATGCACGACGGTAATCGGCAAATCCGGGAAAGTCACCTGTGGGTTAAGGCCAGCCAGCAGGGGATCGTTCCAGTTCTTGATCTTGCCCAGGAAGATATTCGCCAGTGCCAGGCGGGAAAGGCGGATTTCGGGGCCCACCCCAGGAATGTTGTACGCTGCAACTAACGCTCCGCCCACCATGGGTACAGAAACCATCCCTTTGGGAGGGTTAGCCTCATTCTCAATTTGGTTGATCTCTTCAGGACGGGGCACGCTGTCACTGGCACCGAAATCGACCGTGCGGGCTACAAACTGCCGACGACCCGCACCGCTTCCTACAGACTGATAGTTGACCTGGATGTTAGGGTTTTTCTTGCCAAACTCTTGGGCCCAAGTTTGATAGATGGGGGCCGGGAAGGTCGCCCCAGCGCCATTGATGGTGATGGTCTGCTGAGCAAACACCCGCTGCCAATTCGTCTGACTGGCCGCAAAGCCGGCAACAGTGGCAGACAAAAACTTCAGGAAAGAACGACGCTCCAAGGGGTGCAACGTCACCATACAGATCTCCTCTCCCAGATGAAGATAAAATCCTAGCCCAGATCTAAAAAAGGCTACTTCACTCGAGAACCTTACCCAACCCAATCAAAACTCGTCGGGCTGGGTATGCCACTACCGCCTGGAAGCTTGGAGGCAACCCTCAAGCTAACCCTGCGATCCTCAACAAGCCTTCAACCGATCGCAGTGCCCCAAGGCTTCCTCCGAGCACGCAGGGTTCCCTCGGGAACGCTCCATTGAAGACTTCGCCAGTCTGCGCAGCTACTATAACGTAAAGGTCAGTTGTTTTTGATTAAATCGAGGTTAAGCCCAGGTTATCCTTGGGGATATCCGCCAAATGTTGCAAACCCCTCAAGGGATCCCCTTTGGTGTCAGCCACTCCCTATCCTGGATTGGGTATCTCCCAAAACAGAGAACTTCCGCCTTTTGAGTTTGGAAAGGTGGCTTCTTCATCTTCCCGCCAAGGTTCAGAGCTGGAAGAGGACTCTAGAGACCTGCCAATCGGGAATAAGCTCTGAGAAGGGATCCCCTATGCCGACGGGCTGGTGGCTATGGCACTCTGGGCTGACGATGAACCTGCTGAGCCTCTAGAATGGAGGGCTGTCGAGAAAAGAAGTGTCTTCCCAATGTCGAAACGTAACATGCAGGTTGTGCTGCGCCAGGCGATCCCAGGGCTGGGCAAGCCCGGAGAGATTGTCAACGTCAAGCCCGGCTATGCTCGCAACTACCTCTTCCCACGGCAGATGGCGGTGCGGGTTACCCCTGGCATATTGAAAGAGCAGCAGATGCGTCTGGAGCAGGAAGCGGCTCGTAAACTGGCAGAAAAACAACGGGCGGAAAACTACAAGACCGCTCTGGAGACCATCGGTCGCTTCGTCATCCGTAAGAAAGTGGGAGAACACGACCTCCTATTTGGGCAGGTTACCACCAGCGATATTGCCGAGGTGGTGCTGGCTACCAGCGGCCTGGATATCGACCGCCGCAACATTCTCCTCAATGAGGAGATCAAGAAAACCGGGGTTTATCCTGTGCAGGTAAAGTTACACCCCGAAGTTACCGCTACGCTGCGCATTCAGGTTACTCCTGAATGAGAAGCTACCTTTGAGGCTCCCTGAATTCCTGTGAGGGATCCCGGGGTGGGCAGGGTTTCTGCCTTAGACGACAAGCGGGTATGCTCAGCCTATAGCTTGGCCTACCTGCTGAGTGGGCCTGCTTGGCTGAGAGGCCAGTTACCCTGGGGCTGGGTTGATTTTCCTGTCCTGGCTTGTGGTGATCAGCGATTACGACTTAACGGGTGGGGATCGGCTTCCTCCCCAGAACATAGAAGCCGAGGAGGAAATCCTGGGGGGCATCCTCCTCGATCCGGATGCGTTGGTGCGGGTCGCGGAGTTTCTGCGTCCAGAGATGTTCTATATCTCTGCCCACCAAGAGATTTACCGGGCTGCTCTCCAACTGCACAGCCAAGGCCAACCCACTGACCTGATGACTGTGTCTGCCTGGTTGGCGGATCATCATCTTCTGGAGCGGGTGGGAGGAACAGGGGCGATCCGTCGTCTGCTGGAGCAAACCGTCAGCAGCGTCAACATCGACCAGTATGCTCGCCTGGTGATGGATAAGTACATGCGCCGCCAGTTGATCCAGGTGAGCAATACCTTGGCTCGTTTGGCCTACGATACCAGTCAGCCCCTGTCTCAGGTGATGGATCAAGCCGAGCAGCAGGTGTTTGGCCTCACCCAAGAGCGGGTGCAGCGCAGTCTTATCCCGGCCTCCGAGGTTTTGGTCAATATCTTCTCGGATTTGGAAGAGAAGTTCCAAAGCGGGGCACAGCTTCCGGGGATCCCGACCAAATTCATCGACCTGGATAACTTGACCCAGGGCTTGCAGCGATCCGACTTGTTGATCCTGGCCGGTCGTCCCTCGATGGGGAAAACCAGTCTTGCCCTCAACATTGCCCAAAATGTGGCTGCCTACGCCAAGCAGCCGGTCGCCATCTTTAGCTTGGAAATGTCACGAGAGCAACTGGTGCAGCGGCTTTTGGCCAGCGAAGCCCGCATCGACAGCAGCCGTCTGCGTTCTGGGCGCATCAGCGAACACGAGTGGCAGCGCCTGGGACAAGCCATTGGTTTTTTGTCGCAATTGCCCCTGTTCATCGACGATACCCCCGACTGTACCGTTACCGAAATTCGCTCCAAAGCGCGGCGTTTGCAGGCGGAACAGGGGGGAACGTTGGGGATGGTGTTGATCGACTACCTACAACTGATGCAGGGATCCGCTGCTGACAACCGGGTGCAGGAGCTGTCGCGCATTACCCGTGGCCTCAAGGCCATGGCCAAAGAGCTGATGGTGCCGGTGCTGGTGCTGTCTCAGCTCAGTCGGGCTGTCGAGTCGCGCTCCGATAAGCGCCCGCAACTGGCAGACCTGCGGGAATCGGGCTGTCTGGCCGGGGATACGCAGGTGATGGATGCGGATCGCGGCAAGATCTGGCGGCTGGATCAACTGGCGGCCCTGCCGGCTGCGGCGGAACTGCCCTGCCTGCTCAGCTTGAACGGGCGCGGGCGCTTGGTGCCCCAACAGCCTGTGAAAGTGTTTTGCAGTGGTCGGCAGCCCACCTGTGTTCTGAAGACCCGCCTCAACTTTTCCATTCGCGCCACCGGCAACCATCCCTTCTTGACCCCAGACGGCTGGAAAACCCTCGACGAGCTGCAATTGGAGGAAGAGGTGGCGGTGGTAGTGCAGGAGGGGCTGATCTGGGATCCGGTGGTGTTCATCAGCGAGCCGGGGGAGCCTCAGCCGGTTTACGACGTCGAAATGCCCCGCCACCACAACTTCGTGGCCAACGGTCTGCTAGTTCACAACAGCATCGAGCAGGATGCCGATCTGGTGATGATGATCTATCGCCCGGAATACTACGATCCCAACACCAGCGATCGCGGCATTGCCGAGGTCATCATTGCCAAACATCGCAACGGCCCCACCGGCACCGTGCGCCTGCTGTTCGAAAGCCAGTACACCCAGTTTCGCAACCTGGCGGATCCCAACCGCTGAGCAACCGATGCCGAAGAGGGATCCGGAGCTGCTGCCTTGGGAACAACCCCGCAAGGTGTTAGCTTAGGATCGCTGCGGGCCAAAGCAATGCTCTTGAGCCGGCTACCCTCTCTCCTAATGCTCAAAACGATATGTTTAAAAACGTGTTAATTGCCACCGACCGCCGAGATGGCCTGCAGCGTTTTGGCAAGTGTTTGGAAGATCTGCACAGCAACGGCATTGAGCGCGTCACCTTCGTCCGCAGCGTAGATTGGCAAGAGGACGACATCGGCATTCCCGACGACATTACCCCCGAAGTCCAGGCGGAGCAGGCCCAGTTGCAGAAGCTGCTGAACCCGATCCCAGCAGGGTTGGAAGTCAAGGCTCTGGTGCAGGTGGGCAGGCCAGCCGATCTAATCCTAAAAGGCATCCAAACCTATGGCTCCGATCTGCTGATTACAGGCATGGGTACCCACAACCTGCTCGCCGAAAAATTGTTCGGCAGCACCACCATGACGCTGTTGCCGAAGCTGAAAATCCCCCTACTGGTGATGCGCCCCCAGCTGCTGGCTACCTTTACCCTGGAAGAATTGCGCTTGCGCAGCCGCCACCTGTTTCGCTGCCTCTTGGTGCCCTTTGACTTTGAGCAGCCGCGTCAGCAGTTGCTCAACCATCTCGGCCACCTGCTGCCCGGTACTTCCCAGTGCCAGACGGTTACCCTGCTCTACGTGGTGGATCCCAGCGCCCGCCGCAACCAAGGAACTCCGGTGGAGGTGCTCCAACGCAAAGCCGAGGCTGACCTGGCCCAGGTGCTTGAACCCCTGAGCGAGCAGGTGAAGCCCGTACAGCTGCGCACCCTGGTGCGGGTGGGATCCCCTCTCAAAGAGATCCTGGCTACTGCTGCCGATGAAGACATGACGGCCATCGCCACTGCCTCCCCCCACGTGGGCAGCTTCTGGGAGTGGTCGGTTCGCAGCCTCACCGGCGAGATTTTGCGGCAAAGTTGGCATCCGGTGTTGTTTTTCCCGCGCGGGTCTTTGGCCCAGTAGATCCAGGCAAGATCCAAGCCGAGTGTTGCAGATTAACTCACCTTCCATGAACCCCCCTTCCACGACAGCGCTGCAGGATCTGTTTCGGGCGGTGGCCCAAGGGGAGCTCACCCCAGAGCAAGCCCTGCAAGCCTATCGCTTTCTGCCCTTCGAGCCGGTGGGAGATTTCGCCCATGTGGATCACCACCGTCCCTTGCGCACGGGCTTTCCCGAAGCCGTGTGGGGGCCGGGCAAGACCCCAGATCAGATTGCCCAGATCCTGGAGCAACTCCACCAGCGGGGATCCCTGGCCTTGGCCACCCGCATCGAAGCCCAGGTGTATGCCGAGATCCGCAGCCGCTTACCCCAGGTGCAGTATTCCCAGGTGGCCCGCTTGTGTTGGATCCCGCCCCGGCAGGTGGTCAGCCATCCTGGACAGGTCAGCGTGATCTCCGCCGGCACTGCCGACTTACCGGTGGCAGAAGAAGCCGCCCTCACGCTGGAGCTTTCCGGATTTCAGGTGAAGCGCCTCTGGGATGTGGGGGTGGCCGGGATCCATCGGCTGCTGCACAACCGGGCGGCCCTGCAAGCGGACGTGCTGATCGTGGTGGCGGGCATGGAGGGGGCCTTGGCCAGCGTGGTGGCGGGTCTGGCGGATTGTCCGGTGATCGCTGTGCCCACCAGCATTGGCTACGGGGCCAGCTTCCAGGGCTTGGCTGCCCTGCTCACTATGCTCAACTCCTGCGCAGCGGGGGTGGGAGTGCTGAACATTGATAACGGTTTTGGGGCGGCGATTCTGGCAGGCCAGATCCTGCGTTGCGGACAACGGCTGGCAGCTCGATTGAGTTCATGCGGCCCCACTGGAGATCCAACAGGGAATCGACAGATTTCGGAAGGTTAAGAATTGTAAATAGATCCTGAGCCAAACAGGCTATACTCAGGCCATAGTTTAGGCTTGGGCTTTCTCTTTCCCATCCTTCGGGAGTTTGAGGGTGTTGCCTCTGGTCACCTAACTGGGTTCATGCCTTTTTCTGGGGTACCTTTATCCGAAGATGGGGAGGGTTCCTACGCTGGTTAACTGCTGTGTTGGACTGACTGGGGCGGACAAAACGCGCGAATATGCTAATTGATGCAACACTTGTCAAAAATGCAACAGATGCGATGGGAGCGACCTTGATCCTGGCGCAAGGGATGACTCAGTCCTTCACCTGGACAGATATTTTCTTGGTGGTGGCTTTGGTGTTTTTGGAGGCCGCCCTCTCTGCGGACAACGCCGTTGCCCTAGCAGCTCTGGTGAAGCATCTGCCCACCCCCCAGCAGCAGAATCGGGCCTTGCGCTGGGGCATCATCGGCGCTTACAGCTTTCGCATTGCCATTGTCTTCGCGGCAGTTTGGTTGGTGGAGTATCCGCCCGCCCAATTCTTGGGGGCCTGTTATCTGCTCTGGCTAGCCTGGCAGCACTTTCGGGGCGAGGAAGAAGGCCAAGAACAGGACATCACCCGCCACGCCAATTTTTGGCAGACCCTGGTGATGGTGGAACTGACGGATCTGGTCTTTTCTTTCGACAGCATCGCCGCTTCGGTGGGCGTCTCCCGCAAGGCTTGGGTAATCATCCTCGGCGGCATTCTCGGCATTACCCTGATGCGCTACATGGCTTCTCTGTTTTTGCGTTGGTTGGACGAGTTCTCTCACCTGGAAGACGCCGCTTTTGCCATCATCGCCTTGGTGGGGAGCACCATGTTGTTGGAGGTGTTTTTCCCCCAAATCGAGATCCCGGAGTGGGGGATGGTGGTGGCTGTGATCCCCCTATTTGTCTGGGGTTTCTCGCGGCGCGTGAAACTCAATTCGGAGCAGGATGAACAGCCGGAGCTGGCTGACGGAGAGAAGAGGGAAGAGAAAAGAGCAGGGGTTACAGACGAGATGGAAATCGTCCCCTCCGGTTGGGTGACTGCCCTTGAGGAAGACCTCGCCCCTGAGCCCCAGAGCAGAGAGAATGGAGAGGAGAGGTACGGCTTGGGCCTATCGCCAGGGATCCCTGATCTGCCTTGATAGGGCTGTGGGCTGCTTCATTGCCTTGGCCCCTGCCGACTCCTAAACTAGCAGTGAAGCCGACTCAAGGAGGGAAGCATCCTGAGCCCCCAGTTTTGCTTGAAATCATTGGTCAAGTGCTTCAGAAGCAGCATAGACAGCCCAAAGGAGCAGCAGGCCGCGGAAAATAGGCTCCAGCCTTTGGCGAGGGCGGAGGTTCTGAGCATGCCAGCAGTGCAGAGCACTGCCCCCTTGGTGGAGCTGCGCCAAGTTTCCAAGCGCTTCGGCTCGACGGTGGTGCTTGACCACGTGGATCTGAAGGTGTACCGGGGTGAGGCCCTGGGCCTGGTGGGGCCTTCGGGCACCGGGAAATCGACGCTGCTGCGCATCATCGCCGGCCTAACGGAGCCAGACGCTGGAGAAGTGCTCTGGTGCGGGATCCCGCTCTCGGAGATTCAAGCCCATCATGCAACTCCCCCTTTGCGAGTAGGGATGGTGTTTCAGCAGGCCGCCCTCTTCGACTCCCTGACGGTGGAAGAAAACGTGGGGTTTTTGCTCTACGAGCACTCGCAGTTGCCCCGCTCCCGTATTCGGGAATTGGTGGCCGCCAAGCTGGAGGCGGTGGGGCTGGCGGGCAAAGAGCACAACCTGCCAGAAGAACTCTCGGGGGGGATGCGCAAACGGGCCAGCTTCGCCCGCGCCATTATGGAGGATCCTTCTCTGCCCCAGGATGAGCCCCAATTGCTGCTGTACGACGAGCCCACTGCGGGTTTAGATCCCATTGCTTCGACGGTGATTGAAGATCTCATTCGGGAGCTGCAGCAGGTGAAAAAAGCCTGTGAGAGCTACATTGTGGTGACCCACCAGCACAGCACCATTTACCGCGCCACCGACCGCATTGTCCTGTTGGCTCAGGGGCGGGTGCAGTGGGAGGGATCCGTGCAGCAGATTGAAACGTGCGATAACCCCTTTGTGCGGCAGTTTTTCAGCGGTAGCGTAGAAGGGCCAATTCAAGTGGCGGGGCAGGTGTGATGCGTTCGCGAGCAGTGCGAGAAGGGGCAGTGGGCCTGTTGATCCTGGCGGGGGCGCTGGGCTTTGCCGGCCTGTTTTTGTGGATCTACAACCTGCGCTTTGGCAGTCGCGGCTTTCAATTTACCGTCACCTATACCAACGTGGTCGGCCTGACAGAGGGATCCAGCGTGCGGCTGCGGGGGGTAACCGTAGGTCGGGTGGAGCGTATCACGCCTCAACCCAATCAAGTGGAGGTGCAGGTGGCCATTGACCAGCCTTTGGCTATTCCCCGCAACGCCCTGTTTGTAACCAAACAGACGGGGTTGGTGGGGGAAACGGTGATGGACATCCTGCCCCGACTGAACGTCCAGTTGACAGGATCCCCCCTGGCGCCAGACTGCGACAGCAGCCAAATGGTTTGCAATGGAGATGTGGTGGAGGGAACCCCTGGAGTGGATTTTGGCCAGCTATTGATTAGGCTGGATCGATTGCTCACACGGGTCAACGAGGACGAGCTCTTCGATACCCTTAACACCACTCTGGAGGGGATCACCCGCGTCGCCAATAGCGTAGCCAGTCTTTCAGAAACCGTAGAAGAGCAGGTAGCGGCTATTCGCACCGAAGATCTGGACTTGTTGCAATTCACCACGGCTGCCACGGCCATCCAAGACGCGGCTGGGGCTGTGAGGGGAACTGCCCGCAGTTTTCAAGCGGCTGCCGATCAATTCACCGCCCTGGTGGATCAAAACCGCACTTCCCTTAACGCCGTCCTGGAGAACATCCAGCAGGTGAGCGCCGATCTACAGGCCATGTCGAGCGCGGTGCGCCCGCTGGTTACCGATCCACAACTCCAGGCCGATGTGCGCCAGATCCTGGCCGAGGTGCGAGCGGCTGCGGAGAACGTGGCCCAAGCTACCGAAGATCTGCAGCAGATTGCCGCCAGCCTCAACGATCCGGGCACTTTAGCTACTCTGCGCCAAACCCTCGATTCCGCCCGCATCACCTTTCAGAATATGCAAAAAATTACCGCCGACATCGACGAGCTGACCGGGGATCCCCAGTTTCGCCGCGGCATTCGAGAGTTGGTATTGGGGCTGAGCAACTTGGTCTCCAGCGTCCCTGGGGAAGATGGGATCCAGCCCGCGGTGGCCGAAGGGTATCACTTTCGTTTTGCGCCCGTCTCTTTTGCCCAGGGGATTGTCTCTGGATCCCAAGGATGGCAGCCGCAGACTTCCCCATAAATTGGCAACCCGCTGAGGTGAACAACGTCGGCCAAAGCCGTTGAAGGGATCCCCAACCTGGGGTAGGCTTTGCGGATAAGGTGTTGCCTGTATTGCTACGCAACGCTGGCGCGACTGAGGTTGAGGTGTGAGGAATGTGTGGCATTGTCGGCTACGTGGGTTTTCAGTGGGCTGCCCCCATCCTGTTGGAGGGCCTGCGCACCTTGGAGTATCGGGGCTATGATTCTGCCGGCATTGCCACGGTGGATCCCGAAGAGGGATTGAGAGTTGTCCGCGCTACCGGCAAGCTGCACAACCTGCTGGTGAAGCTGACGGCCAACATGCCCACGGCCAAGGTAGGGATCGGACATACCCGCTGGGCCACCCACGGCGGCGTGACCGAAGAAAATGCCCACCCCCAGTGCGACGAGCGCGGGCGCATTGTGGTGATCCAAAACGGCATTGTGGAAAACTACCTGGAGCTGAAGGAGCGTCTCCTGGAGCGGGGGATCCCATTCCGCTCCCAAACCGATACGGAAGTGATCGCCCAACTGCTGGGTCTCTACACCGAAGAGCTGGGCTCCTTTGAGGCGGCCTTTGGCCAGGTCATGGGGCAACTGCGGGGAGGAAACGCCGTAGTGGCTCTGGATCGGGAGGCGCCGGATCGGCTGATCGCAGCCCGTTTGGGCAATGCCGGAGCCGTGGTGGTGGGAGAGGGAGAAGGAGAAAACTTCGTCGCCTCCGATCTGCCTGCCATTGTCCGCCATACCCGCAAGGTGGTGTTCTTGGAGGATGGGGAAATGGCGGTTCTCACGGAGTCTCAAGTGCGCTACTTGCGCATTACCGGCGAGGAGCTGCGCAAATCCAGCATCACCGTGGCCTGGGATCCCGTCTCAGCCGCCAAGGGAGGCTACAAGCACTTCATGCAAAAGGAGATCTTTGAGCAGCCCCGCACCACCACCGATACGCTACGGGGGCGGGTGGATCTGGAACAGGGCCGGGTGACACTGGAGGGGCTAACGCTTTCTGAAGCACAACTGGCCCACATCGAGCACATCCACGCTGTAGCCTGTGGTACTGCCTGGCACGCCTGCTGGGTGCTCAAGTACTTCATCGAGAGCTTGGCCCGTACCCCCGTGGAGGTGGACTATGCCTCTGAGTTTCGCTACCGCCAGCCGGTGTTGCGCCCCAACCACCTGTTGCTGGCTCTAACCCAGTCGGGAGAAACCGTCGATACGCTGGCAGCCATGAGCGAGGCCCGCACCCAAGGGATCCCGACTCTGGCGATTGTCAACGCCATCGGATCCCAGGCCAGCCGTCTGGCGGATGCCGGGGTTCTCTACATCCATGCCGGGCCGGAGATTGCCGTGGCTTCCACCAAAGTGTTTACTGGCATGTTGGTGGCGGGGTATTTGCTGGCCCTGCAACTGGCCCAAGCCAAAGGGATCCTCAGCCCGGCCCAGATCCAAGCCCACCTGCAAGCCTTGATTGAGCTGCCGGGCAAGATCAGCCTGATGCTGAAGGACGCCGCCCTCTACGACCAACTGGCGGAGCAGTACCATCATGTTGCCAACATGCTCTATCTGGGCCGCTGGGTTAACGCCCCGATTGCCCTGGAAGGAGCTTTGAAGATGAAAGAGGTGAGCTACATCCACGCCGAAGGCTACCCGGCAGGGGAGATGAAGCATGGCCCTATCGCCCTCATCGACGAGCGGGTGCCGGTGGTGTGCATTGCCACCCGGGATCCCGTCTACGAAAAAATGCTCTCCAACATCGAACAGGTGCGGGCGCGGGGGGGACGGGTGATCGCCCTCATCAACCCCGAAGACACCCAGGTGCGGGAGAAAGCCGACCACATCATCGAGGTGCCCAGCACGACACCCCTGTTGTCGGCGGTTCTGAACGTGATCCCCCTGCAGTTGTTCGCCTACGCCATGGCTTTGCGCCGCGGAGCCGATGTGGATCAGCCGCGCAACTTGGCCAAGTCGGTAACGGTGGAGTAACGGCTGTTGCCCTTGCCGCCCCTGGCCTCTGGTTTTTGCAAAATCGGGCAGATCACCTCTTTTTCATCAGCAGCCGCAGGGGTGATTTGCCAATCGGAGAGGAGACCTTGAATTTGGCTTTTCAGCGCTTGCAGATCGGCAATTCGCTGTTCAATCTCCTGCAGCTTGCCTTGCAGATGCTGGCGAATTTCTGGACAAGGCTGCTCCCCTCGGTCGTGGACATCCAGGATTTGGCGGATTTCTTCTAAGCTCAGGCCCAGGCTCTGGCAGCGGCGGATAAAAGCCAGGCGAACCAAAACCGAAGGGTCGAACAATCGATAGCTGGACTCCGCCCGTTCCACCGTTGGCTTCAGCAGGCCTATCGATTCGTAGTAGCGCACCGTGCGTACAGGCAAGCCGGCTGCTAGAGCCACCTGGCCGATCTTCAGGCTGGCAGACAAGTCCTGGACAGCAGCAGGATTCGACATGTCCCCAACTGGATCCCTGTAGATTTCTTCAGCGTGACATACTCCCGCACTCATGCTGACGCAAAGCGCTCCGCGCCGCTAGCGCGAAAAGGACGTTTCCTGCGCTTGAGGACTACGTCCCGCTGACGCGAAAAGAACGGGATGCCCCACCGCCCTGTGCTTGATGTGGATGGCCGC